>JASLMH010000040.1 GCA_030746635.1 Alphaproteobacteria bacterium
GGTGCCGCTAGTCATGACTTTCGGCGTATTTGGCGCCCTGACGGGCGAGCCGATGAACCTGCAGAGCACCTCCGGCACGCTGGTCGGCAAGATCCCGGCAGGCTCGCAAACCTGGATCCAGAACGCCGGCTTCGTCTGGCTGATCCTCCTGGTCCCGCTGGCCTTCGCCGGCTGGTTCGGCATGAACAACATTCGAACCGAGGAAGTAACCCCCGAGATCGCCGGCGGTCCGCTCGGCGCCTTCTCCCGCATCACGGCGATGCTTTTGGTCGGGTTTGTCACTGCCGCCGTCGGCCTCTATTTCATTCTTCCGGCACCGATCGGAATGGGCTGGCCGATATGGTCCAAGTGGTTCGTGCTGCTGGGCGTCATCGCCGCGACGGTCTTGCTCCTCTACTACGTGTGCTTTTTCGTCAAAGACAACCTTCGGCGCCAATATCGAATTTTCCAGAACAAGCATACTTGGGTCATGAGTGTCATCTACACCATGACCTTCGGATCCTTCATCGGGTACTCGGCGGCTTTTCCGCTCGCCATAAAGGTCATTTTTGGTTTCCAGCACCTCGAGGTGGGCGGTGTCATGACGCACGACACCCTCAACCCAAACGGCCCAAGCGCCTTGATGTTCGCCTGGATGGGCCCCTTCATCGGCGCCCTGATCCGCCCCATCGGCGGTTGGATCTCTGACAAGGTCGGGGGGGCCAAGGTTACTCAGGCCATCACCGTCATGATGATCCTGAGCGCCCTTGGCGTGGCCTATTTCATGCAGGCCGCCTACCAATCGGCGACGCCGGAAGAATACTTCGTGCCGTTCTTCCTGCTTTTCCTGGTGCTGTTCGCCGGCACCGGCATCGGCAACGGCTCGACCTTTCGCACCATCGCCATGATCTTCCCCAAGGAACAGGCAGGTCCAGCCTTGGGCTGGACGTCGGCGGTGGCGGCTTACGGTGCCTTCATCATACCGCAGGTGTTCGGCGAGCAGATCAAAGCGGCGATGCCGCAATATGCCCTTTACGGCTTCGCCATTTTCTACTTCGTCTGCCTGCTGTTGAACTGGTGGTACTACCTTGGGCCAAAGAGGGAATTCGACAACCCCTAGAAAGAGGCGCTGCACGTCGATTTCGGCGCCTCCGCGCGCCCTCGGATGGTGTCGTGATGCCATGACGATGCCCCACATCGCCCACGGCTTAACGCCTAACCGAGGGGGCGGACGCGGTCTCTATACCGCCAGTTCCGGCAGGTCCTTGTAGAGATCCAAGGCCTCGGGGTTGGCCAGGGCCTCGCGGTTCTTCACCGGGCGGCCGTGGATCACGTCGGTGACGGCCAGTTCGGTGATCTTGTTGTTCACCGTGCGCGGGATGTCGGCCACCCGCAGCACCAGGGCCGGGACATGGCGGGGCGAGGCGCCGGAGCGGATCTTGGCCTTGATGCGGCCGATCAGGTCGTCGTCGAGCTCGGCGCCCTGGCGCAGCACCACGAACAGCACCACCCGGGTGTCGTCGTGCCATTGCTGGCCGATCACCAGGCCCTCCAGCACCTCGTCCAGCTGCTCGACCTGGCGGTAGATCTCCGCCGTGCCGATGCGCACGCCGCCGGGGTTCAGGGTGGCGTCCGAGCGGCCATGGATCACCATGCCGCCATGATGGGTGAACTCGACCCAGTCGCCGTGGCGCCAGACGTTGGGATAGACGTCGAAATAGGCGGCGTGATAGCGGCTGCCGTCCGGGTCGTTCCAGAAACCGATCGGCATCGAGGGGAAGGAGGCGGTGCAGACCAGTTCGCCCTGGCCCTGGGGCAGGGCCTGGCCGGTCTCGTCGAACACCTCGATGCGCATGCCGAGGCCCGGGGCCTGGATCTCGCCGCGCCAGACCGGACCGGTCGGATCGCCGCCGATGAAGCAGGAGATGATGTCGGTGCCGCCGCTGATCGAGGCCAGGTGGATGTCCCGCTTGATCCAGTCGTAGACGTAGTCGAAGCCCTGGGGCGCCAGCGGCGAGCCGGTGGACATCATCACCCGCAGCTTCGAGAGATCATGGCTGTCGATCGGCGCGATGCCGGCCTTGGCGATGGAATCCAGCCATTTCGCCGAGGTGCCGAAGTGCGTCATGCCCTCGGCCTGGGCGAAGTCGAACAGGATGTTGCCGTCGGGATGGGCCGGCAGGCCGTCGAACAGCAGGATGGTGGCGCCCGAGGCCAGGCCCGAGGCCAGCCAGTTCCACATCATCCAGCCGCAGGTGGTGAAGAAGAACAAACGGTCCCCGGGCCGCACGTCGGCGTGCAACTGGTGCTCCTTGAGGTGCTGCGACAGGGTACCGCCGACGCCGTGGACGATGCATTTCGGCGCCCCGGTGGTGCCCGAGGAATACATGATGTAGAGCGGCGCGTTGAAGTCCACACGGGTGTATTCGATCTCGCCGGCCGGATGGGGCGCCAGCAGATCGTCCAGGGCCACCGCGCCCGGCAGCGCCTGGCCGGCCCCGGCCGGGTCCAGATAGGGCACCAGGATCACCTGCTCCAGGCTGGGCAGTTCGGCGATGATCGCCCGGGCCTTGTCCAGGCAGTCGAATTCCTTGCCGCCGTAGTGATAGCCATCGGTGACCAGCAGGACCTTCGGCTCGATCTGGCCGAAGCGGTCCAGCACCCCCTGGACGCCGAAATCGGGCGAGCAGGAGGACCAGACCGCGCCCAGGCTGGTGGTCGCCAGCATGGCGATGATGGTCTCCGGCAGGTTGGGCAGGAAACCGGCGACCCGGTCGCCGACCCCGACGCCGGCGGCCCGCAAGGCCTGTTGCAGGCGCGAGACCTGGGCCCGCAATTCGTCGTGGCTGAGCCGCCGCTTCACCCGATCCTCGCCCCAGAAGACGATCGCCTCGTCCTCGCCCTCGCCGCGCAACAGGTTCTCGGCGAAGTTCAGCCGCGCCTCGGGGAACCAGCGGGCACCCGGCATCTTCTCGCGATTCTCGACCACCTTTCCGCCACGGGTGGCGGCGCGCACGGCACAGAAATCCCATACGGTCAGCCAGAAATCCTCCGGTTGGTCGACCGACCATCGGTGCAGGGCAGCGAAATCCGGCACCTCGACGTCCCAGCGATGGGCCACCTCGGCCATGAAGCGGGCCAGGTTGGTACCGGCCACCCGCCGCTCGCCCGGTTGCCAGAGGGGCTGTTCGTCCTGTTCGCTCACCTTACGCTCCCTGCCGCCGCCCGGCCCTTCGCCGGACGCAATCCTGCCATGCATGGACGGTTCTGGTTTCGTTAACCGCCACGGCCTACATTGTACGCATGCAATCAATTGCCGTCATTCACGGCGGGCCGGACGTGGGGCCCGCCGCCGGTGGTTTCGTGCCGGCGACCGCCCGGAGGCTTGGGCCATGACCGCCGTGGAGTTGCGCGGCCGGGTGCTGGCCCTGCCCGACAACGCCCGCGGGGCGCTGTGGGTGGTGCTGGGCTGCATCATGTTCTCCGGCATGACGGCGGTGGTGAAGTTCCTCGGCGCCTCGTTCGATTCCTTTCAGTTGGGCTTCTTCCGGGCGCTGTTCGGGCTGTTGGTGGTGCTGCCGTTCTTCGCCCGTCATGGCCTGGGGCTGGTGCGCACCCGGCGGCCGGGCCTGCACCTGATGCGCAGCGTCTGCGGCGCCTCGGCCATGCTGTGCGGCTTCTACGCCATCACCCATCTGCCGCTCGCCGATGCCGTGTCGATCAGCTATGCCCGGGCCCTGTTCCTGATCCCCCTGGCGGTGCTGTTCCTGGGCGAGGTGGTGCGGATGCGGCGCTGGACGGCGACGGCCGTCGGCTTCGTCGGCGTCATCATCATGATGCGGCCGGGCGGCGAGATCGCGCCGGCCACCTTCGTCGCCCTGGCCGGCGCCTTCCTGGTCGCCTCGGTGACGGTGATGATCAAGAAACTCTCGACCACCGAGCGACCGGAAACCCTGTTGTTCTATTTCGGCGTGATCTCGACGCCGGTGGCGCTGCTGCCGGCGCTGGCGGTCTGGCGGACGCCGGATTTGAGCCAACTGGTGCTGCTGATGGCCATCGGTGCCCTCGGCGCGGCCGGGCAGTACTGCATGATCCGCGGTTTCAAGGTCGGCGAGGCGACGGCGCTGCTGCCGTTCGACTACACCCGGCTGATCTTCGCCGGCATCGTCGGTTTCCTGCTGTTCGCGGAATTGCCCGATGCCTGGACCGTGACCGGCGCCCTGATCATCGTCGGCGCTACCCTGTATATCGGCGTGCGCGAGGCTCAATTGGGACGGAAGCCCGAACCGATCCAGCCGGCGATCGACCCGCCGGCCGTTAGATAGGATTCCTCGACAGGGGTTGGGCCAGCCGCGCTCTCGACGGTCGTCGCTCTCAGGGCTTCTCCAAATCCCGCTGCCATTGCGACCGTTTGCCGGTGATCGCCCCCCAGGTGGCGACGCAATAGGGCACGGAATAGGTCAGCAACACCTTCCACAGTGGCGGCCAATCAGCGGCGGCCAGGACGTCGCCATGATTGATTACTACCAAAATGGTGCCGACCACCAGGGCAGTGCCCAGGGCTTTCCTTGGCGTGCCGTCGCCGAACGCCATCTGCGATAGGGTGGGCGCCGAGGACAGCGCGGCATCGCTGGTCATCCTGGAATTCGCCTTCACATCAGCCCGGCTCCAAGCCTTCGGCCCTGGTATAGCCCAAGGCCCGTCTGCCGATCATAACAATGTGTTGATTGCGCGACCGCTGCCCGGCTTCGCCGGTGGCTATTCCGGGGCATCGATGGGTTTGCCCAGCCAGGCGCGGGCCCGCTCGCGGTGGCCGGGCTGGATATGCCGGCGGACGCTGTTGGCGGCCATGAACAGCACCGCCGCGTCGTCCGTGAAGCCGAGGAGGGCGATGATGTCGGGCACCAGGTCGATAGGCACGATGAAGTAGGCCAGGGCCGCCATCAGCACTGCCTTGACCCGGATCGGGGTGCCCGGGTCGGTGGCGCAGTAGTAGGCGGCGATCAGTTCCTCGGCGAACGGCAGCCAGCGCAACACCCGGCGCAGCTTGGGCCAGAAATCGCGTTGGACCCGCGCCTCGTCACGTTGCAACCGCTTGATTTGGCGGGCGGTGATCTCGCGCTCGGCCATGTCCGGAATATGGGATCGGTCACGGCGGCGCGCAACGATTGCCGCCAACCGGGGCGTCTGCTATTGAGCCCGGCAACGGAATGGCGGGCCAACGGGCTCGGAACAACGGAGGAGACGACAGATCATGCAATTGGATGGACAGGTAGCAATCGTCACCGGCGGCGCCTCGGGCCTGGGCCAGGGCACGGTGGAGGAGTTCGCCTCGGCCGGCGCCAAGGTGGCGATCTTCGATATTCAGGAAGACAAGGGCCAGGCGGTGGCCGAGAAGGTCGGCGGTGTGTTCTGCCAATGCGACGTCACCTCGGAAGAGAGCGTCGTGGCGGCGATCGCCAAGACCAAGGAAGAACTGGGCGTCGCCCGGATCCTGATCAACTGCGCCGGCACCGGCATCGCGATTAAGACCACCAGCCGGGGCGAGCCGCACCCGCTGGACGCCTTCCAGCGGATCATCAACATCAACCTGATCGGCAGCTTCAACTGCCTGCGCCTGGCGGCCACCGACATGGTCGACCTGGAGCCGCTGGAATACGGCGAGCGCGGCGTGGTGATCAACACCGCCTCGGTCGCGGCCTATGACGGCCAGGTCGGCCAGGCCGCCTATTCCGCCTCCAAGGGCGGCATCGTCGGCATGACCCTGCCGATCGCCCGCGACCTCTCGGACAAGGGCATCCGGGTCTGCACCATCGCACCGGGGATCTTCGAGACGCCGCTGCTGGGCACTCTGCCCGACGACGTGCGGGCCTCGCTGGCGGCGGCGGTGCCGTTCCCGAAAAAACTGGGCCAGCCGGATGAATATGCCCGGCTGTCGCGGCAGATCGTCGAGAACGTGATGCTGAACGGCGAAACCATCCGCCTGGACGGCGCGATCCGCATGGCGCCCAGGTAGGGCTATCGGCCATACCGACGAAAAGGGGGCCTTGGCCCCTTTTTTTGAGGATTTCGCGGTTCCGCGAACTTTCAACGTCGCCTAGGTCCCGCCGGCTGCCCTGTCGATGAAATGGGCCAGGTCGATATCCTTGCGGCTGAGGCCGCCGGCGTCATGGCTGGTCAAGGTGATCTCCACCAGATCGTATGTATTCCGCCATTCCGGGTGGTGATCGGCGCGTTCGGCCCGTAGGGCGACCCGGCTCATGAAGCCGAAGGCGGCGTTGAAATCGGCGAAGCGGAAGCTCTTTGCGATGGCCTCGCGGCCGACCACCGGGTCCCAGTCGGGCAGCCCGCCGAGCGCCTCGGCCCGTTCCTCGTCGGTCAGTTTCTCGGTCATGGTAATCCCCTGCGCTACCAGCACTACTTCGGCCGGAAGGCGATCGCCGCCCGGCGCGCCTCGGCGATTTCCGCCGGTGTCATGGTGGCCGCCAACAGGCGCCGTTGGCGCTGGGCGCGGGCCGTCACCGTCGGCCCCTCGTTGCGGTCGACGCCCTGCGGGATCGCCGCCAGCAGCAGCCATTTGTAGGCCTTGATCGGATCGCGGGGCAAGCCCTGGCCCTCGAGGTGATGGGCGGCCAGATTGAACTGGGCCCGGGCGTGGCCACGCTCGGCCGCCCGCCGGTACCAGTTCGCCGCCGCCACCGGATGGACCGGTACGCCGAAGCCCTGCTGATGCATGAAGCCCAGGTTGAACTGGGCCGGCGGGTAGCCGCCCTCTGCCGCCCGGCGCACCCAGCCGGCGCCGCGCCCCGGATCCGGTTTGCCGCCGAGGCCGCGCATGTACATCCGGCCCAGGGCGTTCTGTGCTCGCGGCAGGCCGCCCTCCGCCGCCAGCCGGTACCAGCCCAGGGCCGCCTTCAGGTCCCGCGGCCGGCCCAGGCCGTATTCGCTGACCCGGCCGAGGACATATTGCGGCACCACCTGGCCGAACCGGGCCACCTTCAGGCAATTGCGGTCGATGTCCGGCCAGGCCGACACCGCCATGGCGATCAGGCAATGGACGGTGGCATCGCGGTCCAGTGGGCCGTCCAGGCGGTTCTTCTCGATCCGCTCCGGCAGGCCGGCCGCCAGTTCCTCGAACAGTTTCCTGGTAGTCGCCGAATTGCCGCGCCAGGCCAGACCGAGCCAATGGAAGGCCGGGAGAATTCGCAGGCGATTGCCGGATTCCAGCAATTGCAGGCGGCCCAGGCGATATTGCGACAGGGTCGTGCCCTGGGCGGCGGCGCGGGTCAGCCAGAATTCGGCCTCCCTCGGGTCGGCATCGCCGGCCAAGCCCTTGATGTTGAAGATCGCCAGGTCGTGCTGGGCCTTGGCATGGCCGGCCTGGGCCGCCTGCAGGTAGAAGGCGCGGGCCTTCGCGTGATCCTGCTCCACCGTCTTGCCGAAATTGTAGCGCCGGGCCAGTTCGTACTGCGCCTCGTGGTCGCCGCCGCCGGCCGCCCGTTGCAGCCAGAGCAGGGCCTTCTCCGGATCCGGATCGACGGTGATGCCGGCGGCCAGATACTGCCCCAACCGCCGCTGCGCCTCGGCCAGGCCCAGATCCGCCGCCTGCCGCAGGCGCGACAGCGCCTCGTGGTAATCCAGCGGTACGCCGAGGCCCCGGTCGTAATGCCGGGCCAGGTTGTAGATCGCCCGGGCCTCGCCGGCCTCGGCCGCCAGGCGGTTCCATTTCAGGGCTTCGTCATAGTCACGCTTGATCGCCTTGCCCTCGAACAGCAGGTCGGCCAGATCCAGTTGCGCCGCGATCAGGCTCTGGCCGGCGGCCTTGCGCAGCCAGTCCAGGGCGGCCCCGCGGTCGGCCTCGCCGCCGGCGCCCTGCAGCAGCAGCAGGCCCAGGCGGTACTGCGCCATCGCCTGGCCGCCTTCGGCCGCCGCCCGCCACTCGGCCCGGGCGCCGGCGAAATCGCCGCCGCCATAGGCGCGCAGGCCGGCCTGATAGTCGGCCCGCGCGGCGGCGGCCGACAGCAACGGGCCGCCGATCAGAAGGCAGGCGGTCAATCGGACGAGCAACCGGAGGGGCGAGCGACGCATGACGATCATCTTCCTATCGCATTTTCCACTGCCGGGAAATCGCCGCCTCCGGTTTCGCATCGCCCGGTGATTGTTCTATCGTCGGCGGCATGACCCCCCAAACGCAAATCGCCCCCGGTCTGGACGACATCGAGGCCCTGGCCCGGCGGGCCTGGCGACGGATTCCGTCGGCCTTGCGCAGCCGGGCCGCGGAGGTGGTGATCCAGGTGACCGACTTCCCGGACGAGGAAACCATGCAGGAAATGGAGCTGCGATCGCCGTTCGATATCCTCGGCCTGTACCGGGGCGTCAGCCTGGATCAACGGGCCAGCGGTGACCTGCGCGGCGATGTTGATATGATCTTCCTCTACCGCCGCCCGATACTGGACTACTGGGTCGAGAGTGGCGAAGGATTGGAACGTCTGGTACGCCATGTGTTGATCCACGAGGTCGGCCACCATTTCGGCTTTTCCGACGCCGACATGGCGGCGATCGAGGCGGCGGCGGACGACGCCGCATAGGGAAGCGGGAAGGGCATGCCCATCAAAGCGCTGAAAGCCGAACGGGTCTACCGCCGGTGCGATCCGAAAACCTTCCGTTTCCGCACCACCGCCGAACTGGCGGACCTGGACGGGGTGCTGGGCCAGCCGCGGGCCGTCGAGGCGCTTGAATTCGGTATCGGCATGGCGCGGGACGGCTACAACCTGTTCGTGCTGGGACCGCGGGCCACCGGCCGGCATACCATCGTCCGCCGCTTCCTGGAACGCCGCGCGGCGACCGAGCCGGCGCCCGACGACTGGGCCTACGTCAACAATTTCGAAACCCCCCACAAGCCGAAGGCGCTGCGCCTGCCGGCCGGCCGCGCCGGCGCCCTGCGGCGGGACATGGAACGGCTGCTGGAGGAGTTGCTGGCGGCGATCCCGGCGGCCTTCGAGACCGACGAGTTCAAGACCCGGCGGGAAGCCATCGACGAGGAGTTCAAGGAACGCCAGGAGGCCGCCTTCGGCGCCCTGCAGGAGGAAGCGCGCAAGCGCGGCCTGGCCCTGATCCGCACGCCCATGGGCCTGGCCCTGGCGCCGACCCGCCAGGACGAGGTGATCCCGCCGGAGGATTTCCGCAAGCTGCCGGCACCGGTGCGCAAGAAGATCGAGGGCGATATCGAGGAATTGCAGGGCCGGTTGCAGGAGGTCGTCCAGCAGGTGCCGGATTGGGAGCGCGAGCGGCGCCGGCGCCTGCGCGAGCTGATCGAGGAGATGACCCGGCTGGCGGTGTCCCGCCTGATCGAGCCGCTGCGCGGCGACTACGCCGGTCTCGACGAGGTGCAGAGCTATTTCACCGCCGTGCAGCGGGATGTGGCCGCGCATGCCGATCTGTTCCAGCGCCAGGAGGCGCCGGCGGCCGAGGGCATGCCGGCGATGCTGGCGGCGGCGGCCGGCGGTCAGGCGGCGGCCCAGATGCGGGCGGCCGGCTCGCCCGCGGCGGCGCTGCGGCGTTATTCGGTCAACGTCATGGTCGGCGACGGCGGCAACACCGGCGCGCCGGTGATCGCCGAGGAATCGCCCAACTACGCCAATCTGGTCGGCCGCGTCGAGCACCAGGCCGAGATGGGGGCGCTGCTGACCGACTTCACCCTGATCAAGCCGGGCGCCCTGCATCGCGCCAACGGCGGTTACCTGATCATCGACGCCATGCGCCTCCTGCAACAGCCCTATGCCTGGGAAGGGTTGAAACAGGTCCTGCGCGGCAACTCGATCAAGATCGAATCCCTGGGCCAGATGCTGGCGCTCGCCTCCACCGTGTCGCTGGAGCCGGAGCCGATCCCGCTGCGGCTCAAGGTGGTGCTGATCGGCGAGCCGCGCATCTACTACCTGCTGTGCCGGCTGGACCCGGATTTCGACGATCTGTTCAAGGTGGCGGTCGATTTCGACGCCGAGATGAACCGGGCCAGCGGCCAACGGCGGTTCGCCCGGCTGTTGGCCACCATCGCCCGGCAGGACGGGCTGCGGCCGCTGGATCGCGGCGGCGTGGCGCGGGTGGTGGAACAGGCGACCCGGCTGGCCGGCGACGCCGGCAAATTGTCCCTGCGCATCGGCCGGATCGCCGATCTGATGAAGGAAGCCGACTATTGGGCCGGCCAGAAGGGGCGCAAGGTGATCGGCGCCGGCGACGTGCAGCGGGCCCTGGACGCCCAGGTGCGGCGGGTCGACCGCATCGCCCAGCGCATGCGTGAGGCGATCGTCGACGAGACCATCCTGATCGATACCGACGGCGCCAAGGTCGGGCAGATCAACGGTCTGGCGGTGCTTGACCTGGGCAACCATGCCTTCGGCAAGCCGAACCGGATCAGCGCCCGGGTGCGCATGGGCGGCGGCGAGGTGATCGATATCGAGCGTCGGGTGGAGCTGGGCGGGCCGCTGCATACCAAGGGGGTGCTGATCCTGAGCGGATTCCTGGGCGCCCGTTATGCCGCCGATCATCCGCTGTCATTGTCCGCCAGCCTGGTATTCGAGCAGTCCTATGGCGGCGTCGATGGCGATTCGGCCTCCTCGGCGGAGCTTTACGCCCTGCTGTCGGCGCTGTCGGAACTGCCCATCGACCAGGGCCTGGCGGTCACCGGTTCGGTCAACCAGCATGGCGAGGTGCAGGCGATCGGCGGCGTCAACGAGAAGATCGAGGGCTTTTTCGAGCTTTGCGCCGCCCGCGGCCTGACCGGCCGCCAGGGCGTGCTGATCCCGAGGGCCAATGTCGCCAACCTGATGCTGCGCGGCGAGGTGGTGGCGGCGGTGCGGGCCGGCAAGTTCGCCATTTATCCGGTGTCGACCATCGATCAGGGCATCGAATTGCTGACCGGCCGGCGGGCCGGCCGCCTCGGCAAGAGCGGCCGCTACCCGGCCGGCAGCGTCAACCGCCTGGTGCAGGACCGGGTGCACGAACTGGCCGACAAGCGCCGGCTGTTCGCCCGGCGGGGCCGTGATGACGGCGACGACAACAACGGCGATGGCGAGGCCGAAGGCGGGAAGGCCGCCCGGGGAGGTCGAAAGTGAACGCGGCCGAGGGCGACCGGCCGCGCCGCCGCATCCTGGTGGCCATGGACGCCAGCCCGGAAAGCCTGGCCGGCCTGCGCCGGGCCGCCAGCCTGGCCGCCGAATTGCAGGGCGAACTGGCCGGCCTGTTCGTCGAGGACATCAACCTGTTGCGCCTCAGCGAACTGCCGGGGCACGACATCGGCCTGGCCAGCGGCACGGGACGGCAGACCAATCGGGCCGACATGGAACGGCAGATGCGCCTGCGGGCCGAAGCCGCCCGGCGTGAACTGGAACGCCTGGCCCTGGCCCACCGCCTGCCCTGGACCTTCGAGGTACGGCGCAGCCGCCTGGATCAGGCCCTGCGCGAGGCGGCGGAGGCGGCGGACCTGGTCTGCAGCGCCCTCTCGCGGCAACCGGCCCGGCCGCTGGCGCCCCGGCCGCGGCCGCAAGCGGCCTATGCCCAAGCCGCGCCGGCAGCGGCCGCGGTGCGACCGGTGCTGGCGCTGTATGAAGGCGGCGAGGGCGGCGCCCGGGTGCTTGAGCTGGCGGTGCGGGCGGCCGGCAGCAACCAGGCGCCATTGCGGGTGCTGGTGCCGGCCCGGGCCGGCGCCGCCGGCGATCGGGCCGTCGCCCAGGTGGTCGAACATCTGCGCGGCGCCGGCGCGACCGGCGAGGTCGAGCGTCTGCCCAGCGGCGAACGGGCCGTTCTGGCCGCCGTGGCCGGGGCGCGCGGACGCTCGCTGTTCCTCGATGCCGGCGGCCCGGCGGTACGGGCGGATCGGCTGTCCCGCCTGCTGACGGCGGCCGGCTGCGAGGTACTGCTGGTTTCCGGCCGCTAACCTAGCAACTCATCAACGTAGGCCGGCACCACCTCGGTGGCGGGGCCGTGGACGTATTCGGCGAACAGCGAGGTGCCCTCCGAAGGCTCCAGGTTCAACTCGACCGTATGGGCCCGGCCGCCACGGCGGACGTCGGCCACGAAGCCGGCGGCCGGATAGACATTCCCCGAGGTGCCGATGGATATGAACAGATCGCAGCGGCCCAGGGCGCTCTGGATCTCCTCCATGCCCATGGGCATCTCGTAGAACCAGGTGACGTGCGGCCGCATCCGGCCGGCAGCCTCGCAATCGCCGCAGGCGGTCTCCAGGCCCAGATCATCGGTCCAATGCCGGATGCCGCCGCAGGCTTCGCAGCGCGCCTTGTACAGTTCGCCGTGCATGTGGATCAGGTTCTCGCTGCCGGCCCGCTCGTGCAGGTCGTCGACGTTCTGGGTCACCACCAGTACCGATCCCGGATGGCCCCGCTCCAGCCGGGCCAGGGCCCGATGGGCGTCGTTGGGTTCGTGGGTTTGCAGGCTGCGGCGGAACTGGTTGTGGAAATCGTGCACCATCTCGGGGTTGCGGCGAAAGGCGTCGGGGGTGCCGACGTCCTCGATGTCGATCTTGCTCCAGATGCCGTCCTTGCCGCGAAAGGTATCGATACCGGATTCGGCGGAAATGCCGGCACCGGTCAGGATCACGATGCTGTCGTAGTCGCTCATACCGGTACTTCCTCCGTCGCCAAGGGATACTCGGCCTCGGGCGTGTAGATCGCGCCGTCGCGCGCCAGATACGAGGAAAATAGCATGAAGCGGTCGACGGTGAATTCGCCGGAGGCGTATTCGCCGTGGCGGGCGGCATAGCCTTCGGCCTCGACGCGGGGGACGTCGGACAGCCGCGCCAGGGTGACGTGGGGGCGAAAGCGTCGCCGTTCCGGCTCCAGGCCGATATCGGCCAGGGCGCGCTCGATCTTGTCGTGTAATTGCTTCAGGGGCCGCTCCTCGCGCACCCCGGCCCACAGCACCCGGGCCCGCTTGCGGTCGGCGAAGAAGCCGGTGCCTTGGAGGGTCAGGGAAAACGCCGGCGCCCGGATGCCGCGCAGGGTGTCGTCGATGTCGCGGGCGACGGCGCCGTCGACCTCGCCGATGAAGCGGAGGGTCAGGTGCATTTGCTCCCGTTGTCGCCAGCGGGCACCGTCGACGCCGCCGCACAGGGCGGTCAGGCCGTCCTTCACCCCTTCCGGTATCTCGATCGCCACGAACAGCCGATGCATCTTGCCAAACCTTCATTCGTCCAACAGGCGCACGACGTGGGGCAGGATGCGCCTGACGATCTCCGCCACGCCCTTGGCGTTGGGATGCAGGCCGTCGGCCTGGTTCAACGACGGCCGCGCCGCCACCCCGTCCAGGAAGAAGGGATACAGGGCGACCTGGTGCTTCTCCGCCAGATCGTCGTAGATCCTGTTGAAGGAGCGGCCGAAGGATCGGCCCAGGTTAGGCGGCGCCCTCATCCCGGCCAGCAACACCTTGATGCCGCGCCCGGTCAGCTCGTCCAGCATGGCGTCCAGGTTGCGCCGGGTCACCGCCGGGTTGACGCCGCGCAGGCCGTCGTTGGCGCCCAACTCCAGGATCACCAGGTCGACCGGCCCGGACAGCACCCAATCCAGGCGGGCCCTGCCGCCGGCGGTGGTGTCGCCCGAGACGCCGGCGTTTTCCACCCGCACCGTCAGGCCCCGGCGCAGCAACGCCTCTTCCAGGCGGGCCGGGAAGCCGTCCTCTGCCCGTAGGCCGTGGCCGGCGGTGAGGCTGTCGCCGAAGGCCAGGACCACCTGCTCCGCCGCCCCGGCCCGGCCGGGCAGCAACAGCAACAGCAATGCCAACACCGACAGCCCCTTGAAAAGCGGCGTGACGCGGCCATCTGGCAGGGATAGCTTGGGCCGGCGAAAAGGAGCGGCGGTGACAGCGATTTCCAACGGCATGATGATCGCCCTGAACGACGTGCACCTGACCCTGCCCAGCGAGGCCGGCCCGGTGGACATCTTACGCGGCGTCGAGCTGTCTGTCCCGCAAGGTCAGGCGGTCGGCCTGGTCGGGCCGTCGGGCTCCGGCAAATCGACCCTGATGGCGGTGATCGCCGGTCTGGAGCGGCCCAGCAGCGGCACGCTGCGGGTGGCCGGCCGGGAATTGAGCGGCCTGGACGAAGACACCCTGGCCCTGTTCCGGCGCGACCACGTCGGCATCGTCTTTCAATCGTTCCACCTGATTTCCACCATGTCGGCCCTGGAGAACGTCGCCATGCCGCTGGAATTCGCCGGCGCGGCCGACCCCTTCGCCACCGCCGGCCAGGCCCTCGACGAGGTTGGGTTGGCTCATCGCCTGCAGCATTACCCCTCGCAACTGTCGGGCGGTGAACAGCAGCGGGTGGCCCTGGCCCGGGCCATGGTGATGCGGCCGAAACTGCTGTTGGCGGACGAGCCGACCGGCAATCTGGACGGCGCCACCGGCGCCGCCATTATCGATCTGTTGTTTCGCCTGCACGCGGCGGCCGATACCACCCTGATCCTGATCACCCACGATCCGGCCCTGGCCGAGCGCTGCGACCGCATCGTGCACATGCGCGACGGCAGGCTGGACGACGGCCAGGCTGAGGCGGCGGATTGATGGCCATCAAGATTGGTCCCGGCCACCCGCTCCCCCGGCCCAACCACCCCGAGGGTACCATCTGTGGGTGGTTGGGCCGGGGGAGCGGGTGGCCCGGTGCTTCCAGGCAAACTGGAATTTGTCTGAGGTCGGCTGCTCGATGAGCCGTTGGCTGGCCTGGCGTATCGCCCGCCGCGAGTTGCGCGGCGGCCTGCACGGTTTCCGGGTCTTCCTGTTGTGCGTCGCCCTGGGGGTGGCGGCGATCGCCGGCGTCGGCACCCTGTCGGACGCCCTGGTCGACGGTTTGCGTCGGGACGGCCGGAAGCTGTTGGGCGGCGACGTCGAACTGCGCCTGGCCCACCGCCCGGCCACCGCTGCCCAGCGGGCCTACCTGGCCGCCGCCGGGCGGGTCAGCCAGACCACCGAAATGCGCTCGATGGCGCGGCGCCTCGACGGTGAAGCCCGCGGCCTGATCGAATTGAAGGGCGTGGATGGGCGGTATCCGCTGTACGGCGTCATGCGGGTGCGGGGTGGCGGCGAATTGGCGGCGCTGCTGGCGGGCGGCGACGGTCTGCCCGGCGCCCTGGCCGAGACCGCCCTGTTGCGCCGCCTGAAGCTGGCGGTGGGCGATCCGGTGCTGGTCGGTGAGGCGCGCTATCGGATCGCCGGCGCCATCGAGCGGGAGCCCGATCGCGGTGCCGATTCCTTCGTCCTGGGGCCGCGTCTGCTGGTCGCCCGCGACAGCCTGGCGGCCACCGGCCTGATCCGCGAGGGCAGCCTGGTCAACTACCGCTATCGCATCGCCCTGCCCGAGGGCACCGACGTGGTGGCCTGGATCGAGGCGCTGACAGAGCGCTTTCCCGATGCCGGCTGGCGTATCCGCGACGTTCGCAACGGCGCGCCGGGCTTGCGCCGGTTCATCGAACG
Source organism: Alphaproteobacteria bacterium (assembly GCA_030746635.1). GTDB lineage: Bacteria > Pseudomonadota > Alphaproteobacteria > JASLMH01. The sequence goes on from JASLMH010000040.1 coordinate 15,457, forward strand.
CATGCGGCTGTTCCTGACCCTGGTCGGCCTGACCGCCCTGCTGGTCGGCGGCCTGGGCATCGGTAACGCGGTGCGCAGTTTCCTGGAAGGCAAGACCGCCACCATCGCCACCCTGAAATGCCTGGGCGCGCCGGCCGGCCTGGTGTTCCGGGCCTACCTGTTACAGGTGATGCTGTTGACCGCCCTGGGGGTGGCGCTGGGGCTGGCCGTCGGTGCCGGCCTGCCGCTGCTGCTGTCGGGGCTGTTGGACGAATTGCTGCCGTTCAAGGCGCAGTTCGGTTTCCACCCGCTGCCGCTGCTGCTGGCCGCCGTCTACGGTTTCCTGACCGCCCTGGCCTTCGCCATCTGGCCCCTGGCGCGGGCTCGGGAAGTGCCCGCCGGCGCCCTGTTTCGCGACCTGGCGGCACCGCTGCTGGCGCGGCCGCGCTGGCAGTACATGGCGCTGACCCTGGCGGTGTTCGCGGCCCTGGCCGGCCTGGCGATCCTGACGGCGGAGGAGCGGCGCTTCGCCATCTGGTTCGTATGTGGTGCCATGGGGGCGATGCTCGCCTTTCTGGCCGCCGGCAACGGCATTGTCGATCTGGCCCGGTGGCTGCCCCGGCCGCGCTGGTCGGTGCTGCGCCTGGCCATGGCCAATCTGCACCGGCCGGGGGCGCCGACGGTGCCGGTGGTGCAGTCCTTCGGCCTTGGCCTGTCGGTGCTGGTGGCGGTGATGGGGGTCGAGGGCAACATGTCCGTGCAGGTCACCGAACGGCTGCCGGAACGGGCGCCGGCCTTCTTCTTCATCGACATCCTGCCCGACCAGGTGACGCCGTTCGAGAAACTGGCGATGGCCATCGACGGGGTGCTGGCGGTGGAGCGGGTGCCGGCCCTGCGCGGCCGTATCGTCAAGGTCAACGGGGTCGACGCCGCCGAGGTCAAGGTGGCGCCCGAGGCGGCCTGGGCGGTGCGCGGCGACCGCGGCCTGACCTATAGCGCCGAACGCCCGGACAGCGCCGAGGTGGTGGCCGGCAAATGGTGGCCGGCGGACTACCGCGGGCCGCCCCTGGTCTCGTTCGACGCGGCCATTGCCCGGGGCCTGGATATCGGCATCGGCGATCGCCTCACCGTCAACGTGCTGGGCCGGGAGATCGAGGCCACGATCGGAAACCTGCGGCGCATCGACTGGTCGACCCTGGGGATCAATTTCGTCATCGTCTTCGCCCCCGGCGCCCTGGAGGGGGCGCCGCATACCTTCGTGGCAACGGCGAAAACCACCGAGGCGGCGGAACTGCCCCTGCAAACCGCCGTCACCGACAGTTTCGCCAACGTCACCGCCATCCGCGTCCGCGAGGCGCTGGAGGCGGTGAACCAGATCCTGCGCAACATCGGCATCGCCGTCCGCGCCACCGCCTCGGTGACCCTGGCCGCCGGCATCCTGGTGCTGGCCGGCGCCATCACCGCCTCGCACCGCCGGCGGGTCTATGATTCGGTGATCCTGAAGGTGCTGGGCGCCACCCGGCGGCGGGTGCTGCTGACCTATCTGGCGGAATATGCCCTGCTCGGCCTGGTGACGGCACTGCTGGCGGCCGGCATCGGCACGGCGGCGGCCTATGCCGTGGTGGCCGAGATCATGAACCTGCCCTGGTACTGGATGCCGGCCAGCGTTGCCGGGACGGCGCTGTTATGCCTGGCCCTGACCCTGGGTGCCGGCATGACCGGCACCTGGCTGGCCCTGAGCCAGAAACCCGCACCCCTGCTGCGCAATGAGTAACTGCCGATTTCCGGGCCCGGGCGTCCGGAATTGTCCACGGAAGCTCCGGTTTTCGACGCATATGCCTTGAATTCGCCAGCGATTTTGACGATATTGACGTTAGGAAATGTCCCGAATTGAAACATGGGGTGACTTGAATGGCCTTGGATCCTAGAGGTTCGGTTTTTGCGCAGCGCGGCCGGCTCGGCACCGTCGATCAGGCGGAAGTCGATGAGGGCCTGCGGGCCTATATGCTGCGGGTTTACAACTACATGGGCTCCGGCCTGCTGCTTAGCGGCATCGTCGCCTACGCGGTGGCCCATACGCCGGTTCTGATGCAGGCGATCTTCGGCACGCCGCTGATGTGGGTGGTGATGCTGGCGCCTTTGGGCATGGTGTTCTTCCTCTCGGCCCGCATCAACAAGATGAGCGCGGGAACGGCGCAGGCGACGTTCTGGGTTTTCGCCGGCCTGATGGGCGCCTCCTTGGCCTCGATCTTTGTGGTCTACACCCAGACCTCGATCGTCCGGGTGTTCATGATCACCGCCGTCACCTTCGGCGCCATGAGCCTCTATGGCTACACCACCAAGAAGGACCTGTCCGGCTGGGGCAGCTTCCTGTTCATGGGCCTGATCGGCATCATCATCGCCAGCCTGGTCAACCTGTTCCTGGCCTCCTCGATGATGCACTGGATCATCTCGGTGATCGGCGTCCTGGTGTTCACCGGCCTGACGGCCTACGACACCCAGCAGATCAAAAACATGTACCTGGAAAGCGACGGCGAAGCGGTGATGCACAAGAAGGCCATCATGGGCGCGCTGCGGCTGTATCTGGATTTCATCAATCTGTTCATCATGCTGCTGCATCTGTTCGGCAATCGCGAATAGCGCGGCATAACAAATCAGACATCGCGCCCGGCCCCGTGCCGGGCGTTTTGTTTGCTATGCTTGGACGTTAGAGTCGGCAGGCGGGGAGGCTTGGCCATGCGCGTCGTCATGGCGATGATGAAGCACGAGACCAACACCTTTTCGCCGGTGCCGACGCCCTGGTCCCGGTTCGAGGAATGGAGCGCCTGTTTCGGCGACGAGGTGATCCGGGCCTACGAACCCACCAACATGACCCTGTCGGCCTATATCAAGCTCTGCCGGGATGAGGGGGCCGAGATCGTCTCGCCGATCGCCGCCGAGGCGATGCCCTCGGGGCCCGTCGCGGCGGACGCCTACGAACGCATGTCCGGTGCCATTCTGGAGGCGGTGGCGAAGGGGTGCGATGCCATCATGCTGGACCTGCACGGCGCCATGGTGGCGGAAGTGACACCGGACGGCGAGGGCACGCTGCTGGTCCGGATCCGGGAGATCGCGCCCGAGACGCCGATCTGCGTGACTTGCGATCTGCACTGCAACCTGACCCAGGCCATGGTCGACAATTGCGATGCCCTGATCGGCTACAAGACCTATCCCCATACCGATATGTACGAGGTCGGCACCACCGTCGGCCGTATCCTGCTCGCCAAGCTGAAGGGCGAGGCCGATCCGGTGATGGCCTGGGGGCGGATGCCGCTCCTCTCGCAGACCCTGCGCCAGGGCACCGACGACGAACCGTTCAAAAGCCTGGTCCGCCTGACCCGCGAGGCCGAGGCGGCGGGCGAGGTGCTGGCGGCCACGGTGTTCGGCGGCTTCGCCCTGGCCGACATCCATGACGCCGGGATTTCGGCCGTTGCCATCGCCGACGGCGACCGGGGGGCGGCCGAAAGGGTCGTCGAGCGCCTGAACGGCGAGATCTGGTCCCATCGCGACGACCACCTCTACCGACACGAGCCCCTGGAGGTGGCGGTGGCCCGGGCCAAGGCGATCGAGGACGGCCCGGTGATCCTCCTCGACCATGCCGACAACACCGGTTCGGGCGGCAACCAGGACGTCATGACGGTGATCGCCGAGGTCATGCGCCAGGGCCTGGAAGACGTGGCCGTCGGCGGCCTGTGGGATCCCGACGCCGTGCAACGGATGATGCGTGCCGGCATCGGCGCCACGGTGACTTTGGAATTGGGCGGCAGGACCGACATGCCGTCGATCGGCCTGACGGGCGAGCCGTTGGTGGTCACCGGCAAGGTGCGGGTATTGACCGACGGCGAATGGGTGGTGCGCGGGCCGATGTACCACGGCCTGGCCGTCTCCATGGGGCCGACGGCGGTGTTGGATACCGGCAAAATGCAGATCGTCGTGGTCTCGCGCCATCACGAGCCGTGGGACCTGGGCATCTTCCTTTCGGTCGGCATCGACCCGGCGCACAAGCGCTATGTGCTGCTGAAATCCCGTATCCACTACCGCGCCGGTTTCGCGCCCATCGCCAAGCACACCATCACCCTCGACGGCACCGGCGTCACCACCTCGGACAATTCGTTGCTCGACTACCAGAACGTCCGCCGGCCGATCTACCCGCTCGACCGGATCAACGAACCGGAGCCCCAATGATGTTGGACGAACAGGGCCTGGCCGTCGCCTCCGACCGGCCGGAGACCACCGCCGCCATCGATACCTTCGTGCGCACGGCGCTCGGCTACGGCACCGACTACCCGCCGATCCTGGCCGCCGCCGAGGCCGATCCCGACAGCGTCATGGCCGGCAGCCTGGCCGCCTCGCTGATGATGTGGATGGAATCCGGCGACTCGCCCGGTCTGGCCCGACCGCATCTGGACCGTTGCCGGGGCGCCCTGGCCACGGCCGAGCCGCGCGAGGCCCTGTGGTTCCAATCGACCGAGGCCTGGACGATGGGCGACATGGCGCGGGCCATCGCCGGCCTGGAGGAGATCACCGATCGCTGGCCGCGCGACGTCTTCGCCATGAAGCTGGCGCAGTACCATTATTTCAATTTGGGCCGGGTCGGCGAGATGCTGGCGGTCTGCCAAAAGGCGCTGCCGGCGAACCAGGAGAACGGCTTTTTGTACGGCTGCCTGGCCTTCGGCTTGGAGCAGAACCATCGCCTGGACGAGGCGGAAGCGGCGGGCCGGCAAGCGACCGAGCTCAACCGGGCCGACCCCTGGGCCCATCACGCCGTCGCCCACGTGATCGAGACCCAGGGTCGGGTGCGCGAGGGCATCGACTGGATGGAGGGGCTGTCCGATACCTGGGAGGGCTGCAATTCCTTCATGCTGGGCCACAACTGGTGGCACACGGCTTTGTACTACCTGGACCTGGGCGATGAAGGGCGGGCCAAACAGATCCACGACAACCACGTCTGGGGCCTGGACAAGACCTACAGCCAGGATCAGGCATCTTCGGCCTCGTTGCTGTGGCGCATGGAACTGCGCGGCATCGACGTCGGCGACCGCTGGGCGGATCTGGCCGACCACGTGCAGGGCCGTACCCGCGAACACGTGCAGCCGTTCCTGGATCTGCACTACCTCTATGCCCTGGCCCGGGACGGACGGGACGGCAAGGTCGACGAGATGCTGGCCAGCCTGGCCGAGCATGCCGAGGCGGCGCCCGAGTTGCTGCGGCCGGCCCTGACGGAGGTGGCCGTACCGGCGGCCCGGGGCATGGCCGCCTATGCCCGAGGCGATTACGCCGGCGCCTACCCCGAGTTGGCCCGGGCGACGCCGCGCCTGCAGGAAATCGGCGGCAGCCACGCCCAGCGCGACCTGTTCGTGCAGACCTGGCTGGATACCCTGTTGCGCACCGGCCATGCCGACGAGGCGGCGGCCGAACTGGCGGACCGGGCCGAGGCGCGGCCCACGGTGCCGCACGGTTTCCGCCTGCTGCAACGGGCCTACGACGACATCGGCGATGGGGCCAAGGCGGCCGAAGCCGGCGCCACGGCCGAGCGCTTGCAGGCGGCGATGGGCTGACCAGCCCGACGCCTACCGGAGCTCGAACCCCCGGTAGTCGTTCTCCGCCACCTCTGCCAGCCATTTGCGGTAACGGGGGGCGCCGCCGTTGTAGATCATGTAGCGCAGCTTGTCGTGGCCGGCGACGTTGGAATTGTAGCCGGTGAACCAGGACTTGGCCGTGGGCAGGAGGGAATACCTGTAGGTTTCCTTGACATGCTCGGTCCACTCGTCCTCGGCCTCCTGGGTCGGCTCGATGCGGCTGTATCCACCGGCTCCTGCGGCCAATAATAGGTGTGGTAGGCCTCGCCCTCGAACGAGGCGACCCCTTCGATCAGCGGCATCGTGGGCGCCGAGAGCATGCCAATCGCGGTCAGCAGGAACCGGGTGGTCAGGGTGCGGCCGTCCGCCAGCTGCAAGGTCCAGTATGAGGCGTCATCGTCGAAGACGGCGCTGTCGACCTTGCAGTTGAACTGCATGTGACGGCGCAGATCGAACTTTTCGACCACATGGTTCAGGTACCGCAGCGTTTCGGGCTGGCCCGCGAAATGCTCGCTCCAGTCCCACTCCTCGAGCAGTTCCTTGGAGAACGAATAGCCGTAGGTGTAGCTCTCGGAATCGAACCGGCAACCGGGATAACGGTTCCAGTACCAGGTGCCGCCGGGCCCGCCGCCGGCCTCGAGGACCGTGACGTCGATACCCAGTTCGAGCAGCCGGTACAGTTGATAGATGCCGCAGACACCGGCGCCGATGATGATCACCTCGTGCCGCGGGGACTCGTTCTCGCGTGAAATAGCCATGGCCGGAAATTAGCAAGCGCTCGACATCCCGTCCATGCGGAGGGTCTGGGCGAAAGCATTCGATCGGGTGCGCCGGGTTCCACGTCCCATGCCCAACCGCCGAAACGGCTAGGAATCCTCGGTCACGCCGGCCATCCGGTAGGCCCGCGCCGCCGCGCCGGCGAACAGCTCCCGCTTCTCCGCCGCCGAGGCGCCCTCGGCCAGGCGTTTGAAGGCGTTCCAGCAGACCTGGTAGCTGCACCAGCGCTTCTGGACGGGAAAGTTGGATTCGAACATGGCGCGGGACGGACCGAAGGCCTCGATGCAGGTCTCGATCCAAGGCCGCCAGGCCGCCGCCACTTCCTCCGAGCCGGGCGGCAGGCTGCGATCGCCCTCGAAGCCGGGCATGCGGATCGGCAGGGCGCCGAGTTTGACGAAGACGTTCCGGCGTTCGGCGACGCGGCCGATACGAGCGCGCCAGTCTTCGAATACCTCGTCCGATTTGCCCCGGTAGGGGCCGCCGAGAATGGGGCTGCCGACGTGATTGAGCACGATCCGGAGATCGGGCAGGGCATCGGCCAGCTCGGCGACTTCGTCGAGCTGCGGGTGGTAGAGCCAGCTATCGAACGTCAGGTCCAGGCGGGCCAGCACGGCGGCTGCTTCCCTGACGCGCCCGTCGAGCAGCGCCCGCGGCGCCGGGGCGACGTTGTGGATGCGCTCGTCGGCGTCCCAGCCAGTGGAATATCTGACCCCCCGGAAGCGGCCGCCGGCGGCCTCGATGTGCCGCTCCAGCAAGGGTTCGACGGACGCGCCCAAGGTCAGGTCGACGTTGCCGAACATAACCTCGCAGGCCCGCGCGGGGCCGAACTGGCCGCCGGCGCTCATCGCCGCCTGGCCGCGCACGAACTCGGTTTCGCCCAAGGATTGCTCCGCCTCCGGCCCATCCTGCCGATACATCGAATGGCATTCGGCGAAGACGGTGGCGACGACGTTGTGGCCGCTGGCGAGGTCGTCCGCCAGTTCCGGCAGCAGATAGGTGTAGCCGTCGCGCAGCCAAAGATGGTGGTGCGGATCGACGACGGCGAGCTCCGGCTCCAGAATCGGCTCCTCGACCTTGGCGAGCCAACCGTCGTCCGGTGAGTTTTGCCCGGTATTCGCAGCCATTCACATCTCCCGATTTCGCCGTGGGGCTTCGGTCGGTCATTCTGCCGAAATCGACGCGATGCGCCAGACCATGGCGGTTTCAACTGGTCGCCACGCGATGGAATTCCGGTCAGGCGATCAGGCGGAGTTGCGTTGCCACAAGCCGATGAGCCCGAGGCCGGCGATGCCGGCGAGCAGCAGCGGCAGCGTGGCGGGCTCGGGGACGGCACTGCTGAGGCGGTTGTTGGTGATGCCAGCGTCCGCTGAATTGACCGTATAACCCTGGGGCAGGTCGAACGGTATGCTGGCCAGTTCGAACAGTCCGGTCCCGGAGGAGTTCCCCGACGGATTGGTGTCATCCACCCGCAGGTCGGCGGTGGCCGAGAACGTCAACAGGGTGTTCAACGGCACTGTCACGAAGGCGGTCGAAACGTTGGTTGTCGCACCGATGTAGAATGTCTGGTTCAAGGCGAAAGGGATGCCGCCGATCCCGGACGAGACCTGGATCTTCCGGGTCGTCAGGAAGTCGAGAAAGAAATTTGCCCTGACACTGATCGATCCGCTGGCACCGGGATTGTTGACATCGGTGAAGATCAGGTCGTTGACCTCCCAGCGCCCGTTGGCGTCGACGCCCGCAGCCGTCCCGCCGCCGGTGCCGGCACTGCCGCTGGTGTTGATCTGGGTGCCGATGATATCGACGGTGCCGCAAATGAAACCGCCGCCAGCGACGCTTTTGCAGCCACTCACGAAGTTGCTGCCGGTCGCGTAGACCAGGTTCAACGCGTGCTGCTCGAGGTGAGAGGTATAGATGATCGCGGCACTTGCCGGCCGGCCGGCATACGCCACAAATATTAGCAGGAGGCCGCCGAAAACGGCGGCGAGAAAAGGATTAAACGAACGCCGACCCCGCATCTTGCATCCCCCATGCTGCGACACGTTTCAAGCGTACTTGACATAAGAGGTTAAGGCGGGTCAGCGGCGGCCGTCAAGCGTGCAAAGGCCAATCCGGATAACGTTGCCTCGAGATCGCGGATTCAATATCGGATTCACGGCGGCCAGGCATCACGATTGGCGTCCTATCCCGCCGGCCCCCGCCAGGCGCTATGGGCGGCGGTCTTGCCGTCGGCGATGGCGTGGGCGGCCTGGCCGCCGTGAGCGGCGCGGGCGGCGCCGACGGCGTAGAGACCCGGCAGCGGTGTTTGCATGCCGGCATCGACGATCAGGCCGCCCTGCGGGTCCCGGGGCAGCTCGGCCGGTGCCAGATCGGTATTGGGCTGGGTGCCGACAAAGGGGAACACCGCCGCGATGGGTAGGATCTCCTCCTTGGCCAATTCCTCGTCGACCAGGCGCAGCGCGCTGACGCCGCCGTCGCCGATGATCTCGCGCACCGTGGTGGTCCAGCGGAAGGCGATGTTCTCGCAATCGGCGGCCAGGCCGATCAGCGCCGGCCGGGCCCGGGGCCGCCGGCCGCGCAGGATCATGGTGACGGTGCGGCATAGCTCGGCCAGGTGCAGGGCCTCCTGGAAAGCGGCATCGCCGCCGCCGACCACCGCCACCTCCCGATCCCGGTACAGACCGCCGTCGCAGAAGGCGCATTGCGAGACGCCCCGGCCGGTCAACTCCGCCTCGCCCGGCACCCCCAGCCGCCGCAGCCGGGCGCCGGTGGCCAGCACCACCTGCCGTGTGGTGACCGTGCCGGCGCTGGTGGCGACGGACCAGTGATCGGCCGCGGCCGTCAGCCCCTCGACCGCCTCGGCCGTGAAGCTGGCGCCGGCCGCCAGGGCTTCGCCCAGCATGGCGCTGGCCAGGGCAGCGCCCCCGGTGTCGGCCAGGCCGGGATGGCCATGGACGCTGCCGATGTTAACGATCAGGCCGCCGATCATTTCACCCTCGTAGATCACCGTGTCCAGGCCGCAGCGGGCGGCCTCGGTGGCCGCCGCCAGACCGGCCAGGCCGGCGCCGATGACGATCAGGTCATGGTTGGTGCGTGGCGGTGGCGGCATGTCGATCCCCGGCTAGACCGGCCCGTCGGCCGGCCCCTGTATTTTCCTGGCGATACGGCAGGGGGGAAAGCCCCAAGTCGGCAGATAGGCGCATTGCGGGATCGGGATATCGCCGCCGGCGACGATGACGGTGATGTCGTCCGGCTTTTCGACCGCCGGGATGGCCCCTTCGGCGGCCGCCTCCTTGACCCAGGCCGGCCATTTTCGCCCGGCCGCCAGGCGCTTCGGCAGCCAGGATTCCTGCCATTCCGCCGTCGGCGCCCGGCCGTGTTGGTGCAGGTAGTCGCGCACGTCGGCCCGCGACCAGCCTTTCCCGGCCAGCCATTGGGCCACGTGCGGGGCCAGGATCACCGCCACGATGCCGCCGTGCAGGCGCGAGAAGGCCGAGGTCGCGGAGGCCATGACGCTGGCCAGGTCGGCGACGCCGCCGGTGACGTTGACGACGCTTTCCGCCCGCTGCACCAGGACGATGCTGTCCTCATCGGCGAAGCCCAGTTCCCGACGCAGGCCGCCCCAGGGGTCGGCCGCCTCGTCCTCGGCCAGGCACAGGGTATAGCGGCCCGGCTGACCCAGGCCGGCGAAGGCGACGGCGCCGGGCCAGCCGCCGCCCAGGTTGTGCATCACCAGGCGCAGCGCCCGGCCGATGGCGGCATTGGCCCGCCAGCCCGGTCCCAGGGCGCCGAAGCCGGCGTTCAATTCTAGGCGTTTGGCGAGGGGACCGGAGACCACGATCAGCGGCGTGACGTTCTCGTCGGTGGTCTGCACCCCGCGCAGATTGAACTCGGGCTCCAGGATCGCCTCCACGGCCGCCAGCACCACCGGCATGTGCGCCGTCTCGCAGCCGGCCATGACGGCGTTGACGGCGACCTTTTCCACCGTCACCTGGCCTTTCAACGGTTCGGCCTCGCCCAGCACGGTGGTGCGCGGCCGGCCGCCGCCGCGCACCATGGCGTCCACCCTGGCCATGGTCGGGGCGACGATGGGCAGGCCGTCGGTCCAGCCCCGGCGGTAGAACAATTCGTTGACCTCGGCCCCAGGATCGGCGGCGCGCACGATTTCCACCCGCTGGCGGGGGAATTGCCCGACCAGGTGCAGGCGTGCCAGCAGGCCCGTCTCCTCGGCCCGCTGGCGCAGGGTGTCGTCGATCCACTCGCCCGAGGCCCGCTGCCCGGTGGGCAGCAGCACCCACAGGCTGCCGTCCTCGCTCACGCCGTCGAACGCCTCACCTCAATCGGCCGCCGCCAGCTTGCCCTGCCAGTCGTTCGGCAGCCGGACCGGCCGTGCCGTCGGATAGCCCAGGATGCCGTTGTGGGAGAACACCTGGGCGTTGGTGCGGCCGGGATCGCCGCTGACCGCGATCAGGATGTCCTCCGCCGCGCCGACGATCGGCACCAGGCGGTCGGGGTCCTTGGACTGGCCGTAGATTTCCGGCACCTTGCCCAGGTTGGCCCGGTCGTACAGCGAGCGGCCACCGGAATAGAAGTTGGTGTACTCGGTGATGTACTGCTCGAAGCGGCGGGCCGGCAGGCGGGCATGCTCGAACAGCCATTGCCGCACGTCGTCGCGGGACCAGCCGGCCTTGGCCATGGTCTCGGCCAGGATCGGGCTCAGCACCAGCAACGGCCGGTAGCTGCCGGTGGACATGCCGACGGTGAAGATCAGTTGCCAGCCGCTCTGTTTGACCAGGGCGTCGGCCAGGTAGGGCAGCATACCCTCGGGCGTCTGCCCGAACACCGAGGCGACGACGTCGCCGCCGGTATAGCGCGAGATGGTGACCGCGTTGTCGCCGGCCCGGTGGCCGAAGTCGCTGGCCAGGGGCGGCCAGCCGATACGGGCCAGGGCGTCCTCGTTCTCGGCCAACACCACCCGCCAGGTATTGCCGAAGGTGCCCTTGTCGGTCTGGTGCAACAGGAAGCCGGCGACGTTGCGCAAATACAGCCGCCACCAGCGGCCGATCGTCGTATTGGCCTGGAAACCGTCGCGCAGGGCACCCTGTTCGTAGTTGAAGCCCAGTTCCTTGATGATCGGGCCGTTGATGGTGATCAGGGTCTCCGCACCCGGCGTGTTGCCGGAATGCTCGACGCCATAGCCCGGATCGGCCATGGCCTCGGCCAGGGCCACCAGGACCGGCATGTATTGCGGCCGGCAGCCGGCCATGACGCCGTTGACGGCGACGTTCCAAATCGTCGCCGCCCGGTTGTCGGGCGCCAATTTCCCGATCTCGTGCTCCGGCTCCAGGTCGGTGAAGGCCAGGAACCGCTCGATCCGACCCTGGGTCGGCGGCACGATCGGCAGGCCGTCGGACCAGCCGTTCTCATAGAAAAAGCGGTTGATCTCGTCATGACTGCCCTCGATCACCACGTCCCTGGGCCCCGGCTCGGGGATCGCCACGGCGGCCGGTGGCGCCTGGGTCAGGTTCTCGATCACCTCGGCCACGGTGACGCCGGTCAGGTTGTCGCGCAGCTCGTTATCGGTCTGGGTGTCGACGTGGCCCGGCACCTTGGCCATGGGCAAATTCGGCATGCCCAGGCCGACGGCGGTGGTCGCGCCCTGGCCCAGAAAACCGTCGCAGACCAGCGACGAGGTGGGTATTCCGGCGGCTTCGGCGGCGGCGCTGGCCCGCAACACGGCGGGCGTGCAGCTGCCTCAGCAGCCCATGCCGGAGACCACGGCGTCGACGTTGTGCTCGGCCAGGGTCCGCGGCAAATCGGTGATGATCTGTCCTTCGTCCTCGCCATGGGTCGAGCCGAAGGTGGTGTAGTCGACAAAGCGCATGCCGGGATGGGCGGCGGCCAGTTCGCTTTCCAGGATCGGGAAGATCTCGTCGCCCCGGAACAGATAGTCCCAGAGGAAGGCCACGGTCTTGCCCTCCAGCCCCTCCAGGCGCGGCGCCAGGGGCGCCACCTCGACCTTTTTCTCGCCACGCGGCCACAGCGCGGCATGGGTTTCCGTGCTCATCGGTGCCTCTTCTCTGATGTTTCGGATGAAAGCCTAGCCGGTTCCCCGGCCCGGCGGAAGGTGAAGGGGGCATTGACCTAGGCGGCGGGTTTGCGAAAGACGAAGAAGTCGATGTCCTCGCGGATCGGTTTCCCGGGGTCTTGCTCCTCGGCATGGGCCCGCAACGCGTCGAGGCCGGTGTTGAACGCCGGGTCCGGCAGGCTGGCCAGGAAGGAGTCCGCCCGCAGCGCCAGCTTGTCGGCATAGGCCGGCCAACTGGCTGCGAACTGGTGCTTGATCACCCGATGCGAGGCCAACTCCAGGCCGGCGTCTTCGAACAATTGGCGAATGCGGGCGCGGCTCGGCAGGCGCTCCCGGATGATCTCCAGCAGGCCCGAGAAGAAAGGGATGTAGGGGTAGCTGACCGACTGTTCGGTGCTGCCGGTGCGCAGGGCCAGCCGGCCGCCCGGCCGCAAGGTCCGGCCGCACTCCATTGCCGCCCGGGCGGGATCGGCGAGGTGGTGCAGCACCATCGAAATGAACACCAGATCGGCGCAGCCATCCGCCAGGGGCAGAGCTTCGCCGGCGGCGCGGCAGAATCGCACCCGGTCCGAGGGCGCCTTGGCACTGGCCTCGGCCAGCATCTTCTCCGACGGCTCGATACCGGTCAGCTCGGCGTCGAAATGCACCGAGAGGGGCCCGGAATAGCGCCCGGTGCCGCAGCCGAAATCGATGATGTGGTCGACCTCCGTCTTCGGGACCTCGAGGGAAATGGCTTCCAGCCACAGGCGCAGCACCTCCGGTTGATAGGTCCGCGCCCGGTCGTAGGCGGCCGGCATCGCCGTCTTGTCGTAGTCCATAGCCGGGTTCCTACATCGACACGGCGCCGGTCTCCGTCGCCTGCAATTCGAAGGCGGCGGCCATCAGGGCCTTGGTGTAGTCGCTGTGGGGGTCTTCGAAGATCTGTTCGGCCTGGCCCTGTTCCACCACCTTGCCCTCGCGCAGCACGATGACCTCGTCGGCCAGGGCGCGCACCACCTTCAGGTCATGGCTGATGAACATATAGGCCAGGCGATGGCGCCCCTGCAGGTCGCGCAGCAGATCGACGATCTGCGCCTGCACCGAGACGTCCAGGGCCGAGGTCGGCTCGTCCAGCACCAGGAACCGCGGTTGCAGGACCAGGGCCCGGGCGATCGCCACCCGCTGCCGCTGGCCGCCGGAGAATTCGTGCGGGTAGCGGTCCATGGCGGCAGGGTCCAGATCGACCTCGCGCAGGGCGGCGGCGATCAGCTCCCGCCGCTCGCCGTAGGCGCCGCCCAGGCCGTGCACCAGCAAGCCCTCCTCGACGATCTGGGCGATCGACAGCCGGGGGCTGAGGCTGGAGAACGGGTCCTGGAACACCACCTGCATCTCCCGCCGCAAGGGCCGCATTTCCTTGCTGTTCAGGCCGTCGATGGCCTGGCCGTGGAAGCGGATGGCGCCGTTGGAGGAAATCAGACGCAGCAGGGCCAGGCCCAGGGTGGTCTTGCCCGAACCGCTCTCGCCGACGATGCCGACGGTATGGCCCTCGCGCACCTCCAGGCTGATCTCGTCGACCGCGCGGATATGGTCGATGGTGCGGCGGAACACCCCCGCCTTGATCGGAAACCAGACCCGCACGTCCTCGGCCGCCATCACCACTTCGGCCCGTTCCGGCGGCGGCGCCGGCGCGCCCTTGGGCTCGGCCGCCAGCAGGTGCCGGGTATAGGGATGCTGGGGTGCGGCGAAGATATCGGCCACCGGCGCCTGCTCGACGATCTCGCCCTCGGTCATCACCGCCACCCGCTCGGCCATCTTGCGCACCACGCCCAGGTCGTGGGTGATCAGCAGCATGGCCATGCCCATGCGTTTCTGCAGCTCCTGCAACAGTTCCAGGATCTGTGCCTGGATGGTCACGTCGAGGGCGGTGGTCGGCTCGTCGGCGATCAGGATCTCCGGCTCGTTGGCCAAGGCCATGGCGATCATCACCCGCTGCCTTTGCCCGCCCGAAAGCTGATGCGGGTAGGAGTCGAGCCGCTTCTCCGGCTCGCGGATGCCGACCAGGTGCAGCAGTTCCAGGGTTCGCGCCCGGGCCTGGTCCGGGCGCATCGCCTTGTGCACCATCAGCACCTCGCCGATCTGCCGCTCCACCTTGTGCAGCGGGTTCAGCGCCGTCATCGGCTCCTGGAAGATCATGGCGATGCGGTCGCCACGGGCCATGTGCAGGGTCTCGGCGTCGGCCCCGACCAGCTCCCGGCCGCGATAGCGGATCGAGCCCGAGGGGTGCCGGGCGGCGGGGTAGGGCAGCAGTTGCAGCACCGACAGGGCCGTCACCGACTTGCCCGAGCCGCTCTCGCCGACCAGGGCCAGGGTCTCGCCCGCCGACAGATCGAAGGAGACGCCCTTGACCGCGTCGGTCTCGCCGCCCGCCACCCGGAAGGCGACCGAGAGGTCGCGGACCTGCAACAGCGGCTCGCTCATGACGCCGCCTCGCCGGCCGGCTGGTCCAGGGTGCGCTCGGCCGCCACCGCTGCCGCCGCCACCCCCTTGCGCGGGTCGAAGGCGTCGCGCACCGCCTCGAAGATGAAGATCAGCAGGGTCAGCATCACGGAGAGCACCATGAAGGCGGTGATGCCCAGCCACGGCGCCTGCAAATTCGCCTTACCCTGTTGCAGCATCTCCCCCAGGGAAGGGGAGCCCGGCGGCAGGCCGAAGCCCAGGAAATCCAGGGCCGTCAGGGTGGTGATCGAGCCCGAGAGGATGAACGGCAGGAAGGTCAGGCTGGCCACCATGGCGTTCGGCAACACATGCTTGAACATGATCATGGTGTTGGTCAGGCCGAGCGCCCGGGCCGCCCGCACATAGTCGAAGTTGCGGGCGCGCAGGAATTCGGCCCGCACCACGCCGACCAGGGCCATCCAACTGAAGGCCAGCATGATGCCCAGCAGCCACCAGAAGTTCGGCTCCACCAGGCTGGCCAGGATGATCAGCAAATACAGGGTCGGCAGGCCCGACCAGATCTCGATGAAGCGCTGGAACAGAAGGTCGGTCCAGCCGCCGAAATAGCCCTGCACGGCGCCGGCGGCGACGCCGACGATGGAGGAGAAGATGGTCAGCACCAGGCCGAACAGCACCGAGATGCGAAAGCCGTAGATCAGCCTGGCCACGACGTCGCGGCCCTGATCGTCGGTGCCCAGCCAGTTGTCGGCCGACGGCGGCGCCGGCGCCGGCACCGGCAGGTCGTAGTTGATGGTGCGGTAGTCGTAACGCACCGGCGGCCAGATCATCCAGCCGCCCTTTTCCCCGATCAGCTCGGCGACGAAGGGATCGCGGTAATCGGCCTCGGTCTCGAACTCGCCGCCGAACGCCGTCTCGGGATAGGTGAACAATACCGGGGCGTAGAATTCGCCATCGAAGCGGATCAACAGCGGATTGTCGTTGGCGATGAATTCGGCGAACAGGGTCAGCACGAACAGGGCGAGGAAGATCCACAGCGACCAGAAGCCCCGCGCGTTGGCACGGAAATTCCGCAGCCGCCGACGGGTCAGCGGGGTGATCCGCAGACCCAGGAAGCGATCATGGCCCGGCGCGGTCATCTAGACCTCGCGGCTTTCGAAATCGATGCGCGGGTCGATCACCACGTACATCAGGTCGCCGATCAGGTTGAGGACCAGGCCCAGCAGGGTGAAAACGTAGAGGGTGCCCAGGACCACCGGGTAGTCGCGGTTCAGGGCCGCCTCGAAACCCAGCAGGCCGAGGCCGTCCAGGGAGAAAATCACCTCGATCAGCAGCGAGCCGGTGAACAGGACGCCGATGAAGGCGGAGGGGAAGCCGGCGACCACGATCAGCATGGCGTTGCGGAAGACGTGGCCGTACAGCACCCGCCGTTCGCTCAAGCCCTTGG
>JASLMH010000041.1 GCA_030746635.1 Alphaproteobacteria bacterium
TGGATTTGTCGCGGATCGAAGCGGGCAAGCTCGAACTGGAAGAGGAGGAGCTCGTTCTTACCGACCTTTGCGACGATGTAAAGGCCATCATCAGGTCGCGGGCGGTGGAGAAATCAATCGCGGTCGAAAATCGACTGCCGCGGGATTTGCCAAGATTGATCGCGGACCAACGGGCCATGAAGCAGGTTCTGCTCAACCTACTCGTCAATGCGATCAAGTTTACCCCCAAGGGCGGCGAGATCGTGCTGTCGGGTGAGTTGCTCCGGAATGGTGATCTGGAGCTAACGGTATCCGACAACGGCATCGGCATCCCGCAGGATCAACTGCGCTACGTCATGCAGCCGTTCAACCAGATCGCCACCGCCTATTCGCGCGACCACGGGGGCGCCGGTCTCGGCCTGCCCCTGGTCGCCTCGCTGATCAATCTGCATGGCGGCACGGTGGATTTGGACAGCGTGGTCGGCAAGGGCACCGATGTGCGCCTGCGACTGCCCAAGGACCGCCTGCTGACGGGCTGAGGCGAAGCTCCGCAAAATTGCCAACTAGGCAGCGCGGACCTGTTGCAGGAAATCGTCGATCTGCCGTTGCAGGGATGCGGCCTGTTGCGACAGTTCGCTGGCGACCTCCAGGACCTGGCCGGCGGACCGGCTGTTTTCGCCGGCGCCGTCGCGTATTTCGGCGACGTTGCGGTCGACGTCCTTGGTGCCCTCGGCGGCGTCCTGCACGTTGTTGCTGATATCGCCGGTCGCCGCGCCCTGCTCCTCGACCGCGCCGGCGATCTCGCCGACGATGCCGCTGATCCGTTCGATGGTGCCGCTGATCTTCTCGATGGCGTCGACGGCGGTGCCGGTGACCTGCTGGATTTCCTTGATCTGGCCGGCGATCTCCTCGGTGGCGCCGGCGGTCTGGTTGGCCAGGTTCTTGACCTCCGAGGCAACCACGGCGAAGCCCTTGCCGGCGTCGCCGGCGCGCGCCGCCTCGATCGTGGCGTTCAGGGCGAGGAGGTTGGTCTGGTTCGCGATATCGTTGATCAGGTCGACGATCTCGCCGATCCGTTGCGAGGACTCGACCAGCCCGGAAACCTGGTCGGTGGCCTGCTGGGCCTCCCGCACGGCTTCCTGGGAAACCGTATTGGTTTCGTTGACCTTGCGGCCGATCTCCTGCACCGAGGCGGCCAATTGCCCGGTGGCGGCGGCGACGGTTTCGACGTTGGCGGCGGCGGCGCGCGAGGCCGCGGCGACGTTGTCGGAACGTTGCGAGTTGGTTTCCGCCGTGGCCGACATGGCGCGAACGGTGTTTTCCATCTCGTCCGAGCCGACGGCGACCACCTGCAGGGACTCGGTCACCTGGCGGTCGAAGTCGTTCAGCAGCTCATCGATCTGGCGGGCCCGCGCCTCCTTGGCCTCCTGTTCGGCCCGCTGTTCGGCCTCCAACTGTTCCCGGGCCGAGGCGTGGCCCTTGAACACCACCACCGAGCGGGCGATGTCGCCGATCTCGTCCTCGCGCTCGGCGCCTTCGACCTCGACGTTCAGATCGCCGTCGGACAGCGACCGCAAGGCCGTCGAGGCCGCGGCCAAGGGGCGTAGCGAATAGCGCAGGAACAGGTTCAAGCCGACCAGCGAGGTCAGCAGGATGACGGCCAGCGCCGCATAGGACGCCCAATCCAGTTTCTGCTGGGAACGGAAATCCGCCGTGTTGTCGGCGGCGCTGACGATCTGTCCGACGGTTTCGTCGGTAACGTCCTTCAGGGTCAGCACGCTGACCGCGTGGACGACGTCGCCGATTTGCCGGACGGTTATGCCGTCGCCGCCATCGGCCAGGGCCGATAGATTCAGTTGCCCGGCCAGGTCGTCGTTGGTGCCCATTTGGCCGCTCCGGCCGTCGACCAGGAAGGTCTCCGATCCGCTGTTGGCCTTGAAGTCCTCCAGCGCACCTTGCGGTTCGCTGGCGAACATGCCGACCCCGATCAACTTGCCGCGGGCATAAAGCGGAAAGGCGACGGCAACGACCAATTTGCCGTCGTCGTCGCGCATCAGGCCCGAGGCGATCTTGGTTTTTGAAAGCGCCTGTTGCATCAGGACGGCGCCGGTCTTGCCCGGTTTGACCTCGGGCTCGGCGAACACCACCTGGCCATCGGTGTCGGTGACTTTCAGGCGATCCAGCACGCCCGAGGTGCTTAGACGATTGAATGTGGGCTGCACCTCGTCGACGATATCTTCCTGATTGCCGGACTTCAGGGCGGCCAGGGCATCGCGGTTACGGGTCAAGCTGACGGTCGCCGTCGACATCCGATCGAGTTGACTGGCCACTATCTTCTGCCAAAGCACCGCCTGGTTCTGTAGCGAGGCCGTCTCGAACCGCTCCCCGGCCCGTTCCTCGGAAAAATGACCAAGGACCATCATGCACAGACCCATGGCGACGAGGGCGCCCGAGGACACCACGTTTATTCTGGTACGTAACAGCATGTGTGGCGTCCTCGAACGCGATCGTCGAAAAGGGGTGTCCTACTCCACCGGATAGCCGGCCGCTTCCCACTCGGGGAACCCGCCGCGGAAGTAGTAGACCTTGGAGAAACCCCAGCCGACGGCCTTGGCGCAGGCCTTGGAGGAGCGCATGCACTTCGGGCCGTTGCAGTAGATGACGACTTCCTTTTCCTTGCCGACCACGGCGGCCAGCTTGGGCTCGTCGAACTTCTTCTTCAGCTCGATGTGGTGGGCACCGGGCACCCGGCCGGCGTCCCAATCGGAGTCCTTGCGCACGTCGATGAAAGTCACGCCGCGGTCGAACAGACCCTTGGCCTCGCCGGCGGCGACCGTGGTGGCGCCGTCGATCTTTTCAGGGGATATCTTGGCCGCCTGCGCCGGCGCGCCGGCGACGATGGCAAACAGAAACGCGGAAACAATGGCTAGCTTTTTCATGACAAAACCTGCTCGTTGGGTTGGACCTATCTGTCTTGAAGCGGTGCGGCGAGCGGTTTCCCACCAACCGATTCCCCTCCGAAGTGGCGCCCAGTGTCGCGACAAATGTTTGCGGAACGGTTAAGCCTTTTGGAAGAAGAGCATTATTTCGTCTTATAACTATTACAAATGTAACAGTCGCTGTTACGGTGGGATTGAGAGGCCGCCGTCGGTACTACGTCCCGCCGGCCGTTAGGGAGGACAGGCTGCCGCGCTGCCGGCCGGACGGGTCGAAATTCGCCGGGTCGAGCCAGGCCTCGAAGGCCGCCTTCTGGGCCGGCCATTCGCTGTCGAGGATCGAGAACCAGGCGGTGTCGCGGTTGCGTGCCTTGTAGACCAGGGCCTGGCGGAAGATGCCTTCGAAGGTGAAGCCGAGGCGCTTGGCGGCGGCCCGCGAGGGGGCGTTCAGCGCATCGCACTTCCATTCGTAGCGCCGGTAGCCCAACGCGTCGAACACCCGCACCATCAGAAGGTACATCGCCTCGGTGGCGAGGCGGGTGCGCTGGAGGGCCGGGGCGTAGGCGATGAAGCCGGTTTCAATCACGCCGTTGGCCGGATCGATGCGCATCAGGCTGGCCCAGCCGAGGGCCCGATCGCCATCGCCGTCGACGATGGCAAAGAAAAGTGGATCTTCGGAAACCTCGAGTTGCTCCAGCAGCGCCTGCAAGGCCGCCCGGTCCGCCGGCGGATCGATGGCCAGGTAGGTCCACATGCGGCCGTCGTCGGCGCCGAACGCCTGCCACAAATCATCGCCGTGTCGCTCTGCGGACAGCGGCTCCAGGCGGCCGTAACGGCCCTGCATCGGCGTCCGTGATGGGCGTTCGGGGGCTGTCCAGCCGGAGACGGGGAAGCCCACCTCCTGCCCGAACCGATTATCCTGCGTGCGCATCTCTTCTCCCCCTGGGTCCGGCGGCCATCGGCGAGATGATGATGCCATCGCACCGGGCATGCAATCGCCGGCCAATCCGACCGCGGTCATCGCCCGCCAGGCGCCGCCGCGCGGCGTGCCCGCGGGACTAACCCGGTTTCCTGGCCGCCCGGGCCGCCTCCAGCTTTGCCCGGTCGGTGATGCCGGCGGGATTGGCGCGGGTCGGCAGGAAGTCGCGGTAGATGGCGAAGTCCTCCTGCGACACCGTATACACGCGAGCCAGTTCGTTGGGAGCGTCGGGATGGTCGTCAACCCGGATGTCCAGGTCCGGATAGACCTCCCGGCCGTGCACCCGCAGCACCGCCGATTGCCGGCCGCGCTTGTCGCCGCCGGCCTGGTCGCCGGCCAGCAGCGCCGCCAGCAATCGCTCCGCGAAGGGCAGGGCGGCGCCCGCCTGGAACCGCTCCAGGCAGGCGGTCAGCACCCCTTCGCCGACCAGCATGTTGCCGGCGACGGAGATGTCCTCGCCGGTCCGATGGCCGCACCAGGGAATGCAATCGCCGCCGGTCCAGGCGGCATGCCGGCCGGCGGCGTCGATGGCGTGCAGTTGCCGGGAGGCGGCGCCGGCGTCGGTGGCCAGGGCGGCCGCTGTCGCCTTCTCGACATCCTGGCCCGCCGCCAGGGCATCCAGCACCATGGGTCCGAACATCGGGTTGACCATGGCCTGGGTGGCCACCGCGCCGACGCCGCCGCGCAGCCATGGCACCAGGGCGCCCACGGCCAAGAATCGGCTGGCGGCGGCGACCCCAAAAGTGCCGGCATCGCGGTCAAGTGCAACGATGGACCAGGTCATGCCTCTTTCCCCTGCCGTTGGCCAGGTAACTCTTAAGCATCCGGCCGCCGTGGTCTAGACTGCGCAGCGATTTGGGAGGGGGACATGACCATCCTGCTGGGCTGCATCGCCGACGATTTCACCGGCGCCACCGATCTGGCGAATACCCTGGTGCGCCAGGGCATGCGCACGGTGCAACTGTTCGACGCCCCCACCGATGCCGTCGCCGTGCCCGAGGCCGACGCGGTGGTGGTGGCGCTGAAGTCGCGCACCATCCCGGCCGGCGAGGCGGTGGCGCAGTCCCGGCAAAGCCTGGATTGGCTGCGGACGGCCGGCGCCCATCAGTTCTTCTTCAAGTACTGCTCGACCTTCGATTCCACCCCTGACGGAAACATCGGCCCGGTGGCCGAGGCGCTGCTCGAGGCCCTGGACGCCGACTTCACCATCGCCTGCCCGGCCTTTCCAGAGAACGGCCGCACCATCTGCCATGGCTACTTGTTCGTCGGCGATGTCTTGCTGTCGGAATCGGGCATGCGGGAACATCCCCTGACGCCGATGACCGACGCCAACCTGGTGCGGGTGCTGGCGGCCCAGGCCCGGCACCCGGTGGGCCTGGTGCCATACACCACCGTGGCACTGGGCTCTACGGCGATCCGCGATGCTTTTGCCGCGCTGCGGGCGGAGGGCCGCCGCCACGCCATCGTCGACGCCTTGAGCGATGACGACCTTTTGGCCATCGGCGAAGCCTGCTTGGATCTGAAGCTGATCACCGGCGGCTCGGGGGTGGCACTGGGCCTGCCGGAAAACTTCCGACGGGCCGGCCGACTGGACGCCGGGTCGGTCGCCGACAGCCTGCCGCACATCGACGGCCCGGCGGCGGTGCTCTCGGGCTCCTGCTCCCGGGCCACGCTGGCGCAGGTGGCGCGGATGCGGCAGAGCCGCCCGGCCTTCCAACTCGATCCGCTGAAGCTGGCGGCCGGCGAGGACCAGGCCGCAGAGGCGCTGGACTGGGCGAGGGGCCAACTGGCCGACGGCCCGCCATTGATCTTCGCGTCCGCCCCGCCCGAGGCGGTGCGGGCGGCGCAGGACCATCTGGGCCGGATGGCGGCCGGCGAACTGGTCGAGGGGGCCATGGCCCGCATCGCCAGCGGGCTGGTCGAAGCCGGGGTGCGGCGGTTGGTGGTGGCGGGCGGCGAGACCTCCGGCGCCGTGGTCCAGGCGCTCGGCATCGACGGCATCCGCATCGGTGGGCAGATCGATCCGGGCGTGCCCTGGACCACCACCCTGGGCGAGCCGGCCCTGGCCCTGGCCCTGAAATCGGGCAATTTCGGCGCCGAGGATTTCTTCCTCAAGGCGATCGCGTGCGCGCCATGAACGAAGGGCAGATCCGCCAGGCCATCTGCGACACCGGCCGCTCGATCCACGGCCGCGGCCTGACCCATGGCGCCACCGGCAACATCTCGGTGCGCCTGGACGACGGCTGGCTGCTGACGCCGACCGGCTCGAACCTGGGCAGCCTGGACCCGGACCGGCTATCGCGCCTGGACGACAAGGGCGAACTCGTCTCCGGCGATGCACCGACCAAGGAAAGCTTCCTGCATCTGGCGGTGTATGACGAGCGGCCCGGCAGCGGCGCCGTGGTGCATCTGCATGCGACCCATTCGGTGGCGGTCTCGGTGCTGGCGGACGTCGACCCGGCGGACGTGCTGCCGCCGATCACCGCCTACTACGTGATGCGGGTCGGCAAGCTGCCCCTGGTGCCGTTCTACCGGCCGGGCGATCCGGCATTGGCCCAGGCGATCCGTGACTATGCCGCCGGTCATCACGCCATGCTGTTGGCCAACCACGGCCCAGTGGTGGCCGGCTCCTCCCTGGCGGCGGCGTTGGACGCGGCCGAGGAGTTGGAGGAGACGGCGCGGCTGTTCCTGCTTTTGCACGGCCGCCCGACCCGCTACCTTACGCCGGAGCAGGTCGCCGACCTGCGCCGGGCCTTTCCCCCCGATAGCTGACAAGGGGAACATGGGGGACGATATGGGGTATTCGTTGGAACAGTATTGCGAGGATTGCCGCGCGGCCCTGGCCGCCGACGGCGGTGCGGCCGGCCGCGAGGCGGTGCGGGCCAACTTGGAACGCTTGTTGCAGGACGGCGATTTCCTGGCCGCCCATCTGGGTCCCGATCAGGCTGTCGGCACCCGCACCCTGTACCAGGACCCGGACCATGAATTCTGCGTCCTGGCCTACGTGACGGACGAAGCCCGCACCTCGATGCCCCATGACCACGGCGCCTCCTGGGCGATTTACGGCCAGGCGACCGGCCAGACCGACATCACCGAATACCGCCGCAACGATGGCGGCGCCGGCGCCGGCGCGGCGCAACTGGAACAGACCGAGGCCTACCGCCTGGAGCCCGGCAAGGCGGGGCTCTATGACGTCGGCGACATCCACGCCATCGACTACCCGGGCGGCGCCCGTTTCGTCCGCGTCACCGGCACCGACCTGAACCTGGTGCCGCGCCTGCGCTTCGATCCCGCCCGCGGCGTCGCCGAGACCATCGAGAACGCCTCCGTCCCCGATCCCGACGGCAACTGAGCGGGCGCCATGGAGGATTTCGAGGCCGCCGCCCTGGCCGTGCTGGATACCTATCTGGATGCCCTGAACGCCCGGGACAGCGCCGCCATGCGCGCCTGTTTCCACTTCCCCCACTACCGCTTTCCCGGCGGCCGGGTCGAGGTGTTCGAGACGGCCGAGGATTACGGCATCGACAATTTCCTGGTCCGCGACGACACCCGGGGCTGGGCCCGGACCGATTGGGATCACCGCAAGATGGTGCATGGCGATGCGGGCAAGGTGCATTTCGATGTGCAGTTCACCCGCTACCGGGCCGACGGCTCGGTGCTGGGCACCTACCAATCGCTCTGGGTGGTGACCAACCGGGACGGTAAATGGGGCGTCATGGCGCGCTCCAGCTACGCCGGCTAGCCGGCTTCAGGGCTCGACAGCGGACAGGTCTCACCTCAGGGGTGCCGTCCACTTTGTTCCCGTGCCGGGAAAAAGGTCATGTCCCCGTTGTTCTGATGCCTGCCTAGTAGTTGCTGATTTCCACCAGGTTGCCTTCCGGGTCGCGGAAGTAGAGGGAGGTCATCTCGCCCATCGCGCCGCTGCGGGGCACCGGGCCCTCGATCAGCTCGACGCCGCGGGCCTCCAGCTCCGCCTTCACTTGCTCCAGGGGTGTCGGGCTGATCAGGCAGAAATCCTGGGTGCCTGCCAGGTGGTTGGGGGCGTGCAGGCCCGGATAGCCGCCGGCCGGCTGCAGGTTGATCTTCTGCCGGCCGAAATGCAGGGCCACCCGGCCCTTGCCGAACACCACCTTCTCCATGTCCAGGGCCTGGACGTAGAACGCCGCCACCGCCTCGACATCCCCACAGGGCATGACGAAGTGGTCGAGGCGGTCGAGTTCGATGGCGGCCATCAGAACGGCTCCTTGTAGGGGCGCAGGTCCAACTCGAAGGTCCAGGCGCTCTTCGGCTGCTGGTGCAGGTGCCAATAGGCGGCGGCGATGTCGTCGTGGTGCAGCAACCCGTCCTCGCCCTTGGCTTCGATCGCTTCCGGCACCCTGGTGCGGATCAGTTCGCCCAGGATGGCGCCGTCGATGATCACGTGGCCGACATGGATACCCCGGGGGCCGAACTCCCGGGCCATGGCCTGGGCCAGGGAGCGCAGGCCTGCCTTGGCCGAGGCGAAGGCGGTGAAGGGCGGCTTGCCGCGCAACGAGGCGGTGGCGCCGGTGAAGAGGATGCTGCCGCGGCCGCGCGGCACCAGGTGCCGGGCCGCCTCCCGGCCGGCCAGGAAACCGCCGAAACAGGCGACCCGCCAGGTATTCTCGAACCGGCTGGCCGACATCTCCAACAGCGGTTTGCGCGAATTGTTGCCGGCGTTGAAGGCGGCCAGGCGCAAACCGTCACCGTGGCCATCGGCGGCGTCGAACAGGGCGACCACCTGGTCTTCCCGGGTGGCATCACAGAGATACGCCGTGGCGGCACCACCGGCGGCGGTGAGCTCGGCGGCCACCAGGTCGATCTTCTCGCGGGTGCGGCCGGCCACGAAAACGTGCAGGCCCTCGGCCGCGAAGCGCCGGCACAGCGCCGCGCCCAGGCCGTCGGAGGCGCCGACGCCGACCACGACGGCGCTTTCACCAGCGTTCATGATGGATCCTTCCTGTCAATTCGGAGAAACTACCAAGGAAAAAGGGGCGCCAGGGAAAATCCTTGGCGCCCCTTTTCCGGCCGGCAACGGGGCCTGCTACCGGCCGGATCGGGTTGGTCTAGCGGATTTGGCGACGGCTCTGGGCCAGATCGCCGAGAAATTGCCCGAGCTTGCCGAACAGTTGCCTGGCCTCGCGGGAGCGGGCTTCCTCCGCCCGCTTGCGCATCAGGCCCCAATCCCAGTGCTCGGTCGCCTGCCTGGCCAGCGAGGCGTTGTCTTCGGGGCTGATGGCGAAAATTGCGTCGTGGTCGTACTGAAACATCTCATCCCCTCTCGTTCCTGGCCTTGCCGTGCTCGACGATCGTGTTTAGTTTTGCTTGATCTTCTCAACAACGGCAGGGCATCGTGTATCCTTGAGTTGCCTTAATTTATGCGCCATATTTCGATTGAACAAACGAGAGTTTCTATGCTTCGATTTAGAAAATCTTACGTATGGACTGGCCATGGCGCGTAGATTGCCGCCTTTGAACGGCCTGCGCGCGTTCGAGGCGGCGGCCCGGCACCTGAGCATTTCCCGGGCGGCGGCGGAACTGAACGTGACGCCGGCGGCGATCAGCCAGCAGATCAAGGGCCTGGAAGGGCAGCTTGGCCTGATGCTGTTCCGCCGCCTGAACCGGGCCCTGGCGCTGACCGAACACGGCCGGCTGCTGCTGCCCGGGGTCAGCGAGGGCTTCGACAGCCTGGACCGGGCGGTGGCGCGGCTGCGCCAGGCCCAGGAGGGCGGCGCCCTGAACCTCTCGACCTCGCCGTCGTTCGCCTCGAAATGGCTGATTCCCCGCCTGGACGGCTTTCACAAGGCGCATCCCGACATCGAGGTACGGATCACCGCCGGCATGGACCTGGTCGATTTCGATGCCGACGAGGTCGACTGCGCGGTGCGTTTCGGCCGCGGCGATTATCCGGGCCTGGAGGCGATCTGGCTGCTGGGGGAGGAGGTGTTCCCGGTCTGCAGCCCGGCCCTGTTGCAGGGCGAGCACGCGCTGACCTCGGCCGCCTGCCTGAAGCACCATCGGCTGATCCATGACGGCACGCCCTTGCTGGACGACGTCACGCCGGACTGGCGGATGTGGCTGCAGGCGGCCGGCGTCGACGGCGTCGATCCGGAACAGGGCATGACCCTGTCGCCCTGGACCATGGTGGTGGAGGCGGCGATCGGCGGCCAGGGCGTGGCCCTGGGGCGGCGGGCCCTGCTGGCCGACGACCTGGCGGCCGGGCGCCTGGTGCGGCCGTTCGACCTTGGCCTGCCGATCCCGTTCTCCCATTGGCTGGTCTACCCGCCCGCCGCCGACCGCCGGCGCAAGGTGGCGGCCTTCCGCGACTGGCTGGTGGCCGAGGCCGAGGCCGCCCGCGACGACGATCCACCGGCGGCGGTGTCGGCCAATTAGCGGCCTGTTCGTCGTTGCCTAACCGATCTTGTGCCGCTAGGTTCGGCGGCGCTTTTTTCCGAGCCACGAAAGGTCCTGGTGCCATGACATTCCTTGCCGACTCCCTCGCCCGGGTGAAGCCGTCCGCGACCATCGCGGTCAGCGACAAGGCCCGCGATCTGAAGGCGGCCGGACGCGACGTCATCAGCCTTGGTGCCGGCGAGCCGGATTTCGACACGCCGGACAACATCAAGCAGGCGGCGATCCGCGCCATCGAGGCCGGCGACACCAAGTACACCAACGTCGGCGGCACCGCCGACCTGAAGGCGGCGATCGCCGCCAAGTTCAAGCGCGACAACGGCCTGGACTACTCGGCCGAGCAGATCATCGTCGGTACCGGGGGCAAGCAGGTGCTGTACAACGCCCTGATCGCCACCATCAATCCCGGCGACGAGGTGATCATCCCGGCGCCCTACTGGGTCTCCTACCCGGATATGGTCTTGCTGGCCGGCGGCGAGCCGGTGATCGTCGACGTCACCGCCGAGGACGGCTTCCGCATGCGGCCGGAGGATCTGGAGCGGGCGATCACGCCGAAGACCAAATGGCTGATCTTCAACTCCCCCTCCAACCCCTCGGGTGCGGCCTATGGCGAAGGGGAACTGCGGGCGCTGACCGAGGTGCTGCTGCGCCACCCCCACGTCTGGGTGATGACCGACGATATGTACGAACACCTGGTCTACGACGACTTCCAGTTCAGCACCCCGGCCCAGGTGGAGCCCGGCCTGTTCGACCGCACCCTGACGGTGAACGGCGTTTCCAAGGCCTATTGCATGACCGGCTGGCGCATCGGTTTCGCCGGCGGGCCGGCGGAACTGATCAAGGCGATGGCCAAGGTGCAATCGCAAAGCACCTCCAACCCCTCGTCGATCGGCCAAGCCGCCTCGGTCGAGGCCCTGAACGGGCCGCAGGACTTCATCGCCGAGCACAACGCCAGTTTCAAGGAACGGCGGGACCTGGTGGTCTCGATGCTGAACCAGGCCAGCGGCATCGACTGCCTGACACCCGAGGGCGCCTTCTACGTCTATCCCAGTTGCGCCGGCTGCATCGGCAAGACGGCGCTGTCGGGCAAGCGGTTGGAAAGTGATTTGGATTTCGTCTCGGAACTGCTGGAGGCCGAGGGCGTGGCCTGCGTGCATGGCGAGGCCTTCGGCCTGTCGCCGCATTTCCGCATTTCCTACGCCACCTCGACCGAGGCGCTGGAGGAAGCCTGCCAGCGCATCCAGAGATTCTGCGCCTCGCTGACCTGAGGGTTCTAGAGAATGGCCCTGAAGATCGCGGTGATGGGCGCCGGAGGCATCGGCGGCTACTTCGGTGGCCGCCTGGCCGCCGCCGGCGAGGATGTGCAATTCATCGCCCGCGGCGCCCACTTGCGGGCGATGCTGGAACAGGGCCTGGATATCATCAGCCCCCTGGGCGATGCCCATGTCGACGGCATTCGGGCGACCGACGATCCGGCCGCCATCGGCCCGGTCGACGTGGTGCTGTTCTGCGTCAAGCTGTACGACGTGGAAGCGGCGGCCGAACTCTGCCGGCCGCTGATCGGTCCCGACACGGTGGTGATCTCGCTGCTGAACGGCATCGACTCCGAGGATCGCCTGGCGGCGATCCTGGGCGCCGAGCACGTCGCCGGCGGCATCGCCTACATCCCCTCCAACATCCGCGAACCGGGGGTGATCGAGCACAAGGCGCAATTGGCCCTGTTGCAGTTCGGCGAACTGGACGGTCGCGCCAGCCCGCGCCTGGAGGCTTTTCAGGCCGCCTGCGAGCGCTCCGGCGTGCAGGCTCAGGTGGTCGACGATATCGAAGCGGCGATCTGGATGAAGTTCGCCGGCCTGGCGCCCATGGCCGTGGTCTGCTGCCTGACTCGGTTGGGCAGCAGCCTGGCGGGCGCCCATCGGGAGGTGACGGCATTGTTCCGGGCCGCGGTCGAGGAGGTCGTGGCAGTGGCCCGGGCCAAGGGGGTGGCGCTGCCAGACGACGTGGTGGAGAGCCGCATGGCGTTCATCAGCGGCTTCGGCGCCGGCAAGCCGTCGATGCTGGTTGACCTGGAACAGGGCAAGCGTATCGAGATCGAGGGCCTGCCCGGTGCCGTGCTGCTCCTGGGCGCGGAATTGGGCGTGCCGACGCCGGTCCACCAGGTTGCCTATGCCGCCCTGAAGCCCCATGCCGACGGCGCGCCCGGCGATTAATTGGCAATAACGGCGCGG
This sequence comes from Alphaproteobacteria bacterium, assembly GCA_030746635.1. GTDB lineage: Bacteria > Pseudomonadota > Alphaproteobacteria > JASLMH01. Next base: position 12,552 of record JASLMH010000041.1, read on the forward strand.
CGAATCGCGAATCCGCTTGCACGGCGGGCGGGGGCGTTGAATATACTGGCTTGGGAGGTCTTCCCCCCGCGTGGGATCGCGCCGAGCCCCGCCGCCATCCGGTCCGTTGTGGCAACCTTCACGGAGTTGCCGGGCCGGGGCGCGGGCGGGCGCCGCCGGGTCGGAGGACGCCGAAAAAACAGGCCGCAACAAGCCGCCCATCCAACGGCGGCGCCGGGATGGACATCGCACCGAAGGTAACGATCATGAGCAACAGCATACCCGCCGGACCGCGCAGCATCGCGCTGGTTGGACCCTACCTGTCGGGCAAGACCACCTTGCTCGAAGCTATCCTGCACGCCACCGGCGCGATTGGCCGCAAGGGCTCGGTCACCGAGGGAAATACCGTGGGCGACAGCGCCCTGGAGGCACGGGAACGCAACATGAGCACCGAGCTCAACGTCGCCTCGGCCACCTACGTGGATAGCCACTTCACCTTCCTGGACTGCCCGGGTTCGATCGAGTTGTTGCAGGAAAGCCTGTTCGCCCTGGCCGGCGTCGACGCCGCCGTGCTGGTCTGCGAACCCGATCGCGACAAGGCCCAGGCCCTGGCGCCATTGTTGCAGGCCCTGGACGCCGCCGGCATCCCGCACATGCTGTTCGTCAACAAGGTCGACAAGGCGACCATCACCGTCCAGGAACTGTTGGAGGCATTGCAGCCGGTTTCCGGTAAACCGCTGGTGCTGCGGCACATCCCGATGATCGAGGGCGAGGAGGTGAACGGCTACATCGATCTCGCCTCGGAGCGGGTCTACCACTACAAGACCGACGCGCCGTCGGAGGTCATCGAGTTGCCCGGCGACGAGGCGGACACCTTCGCCGAGGCCCGCTACGGCATGCTGGAGGCGCTGGCGGACTTCGACGACGACCTGATGGAGAAGGTGCTGGAAGACGCCACGCCCGAAAAGGACGAGGTCTATGCCAACCTGACCCGGGATTTCCAGGAGGGTCACATCGTGCCGGTGATGCTGGGCGCGGCCGAGCACGAGAACGGCGTGCGCCGGCTGTTGAAGGCTCTGCGGCACGAGGTGCCGGGGCAGGAAAGGGCCGCCGAGCGGGTCGGCGCCGCCGGCGCCAACGGCACCGTCGCCCAGGTGCTGAAGACCTATCACACCCAGCATGGCGGCAAACTGTCGATCGCCCGGGTCTGGGCCGGCACTCTCAAGGACGGCATGACCCTGAGCGGCCAGCGGGTGTCCGGCGTGTTCCGGATGAAGGGCCACGAACAGGAGAAACTGACCGAGGCGGGCCCCGGCGAAGTGGTTGGCCTGGGCCGTCTGGAAGAGGCGGTGACCGGCGAGACCCTGTCGGATTCCGGCGCCGATCCGCTACCCAAGCCGGACATCCTGCCGGCCGTCTATTCCCTGGCCATTGCCGCCGAGCACCGTGACGACGAAGTCAAGCTGTCGGGCGCCCTGGGCAAGCTGCGGGACGAGGATCCCTCGCTGTTCGCCGGCCACGACGAGGATACCCATCAATTGGTGATGCGCGGCCAGGGCGATATCCACCTGAAGATCGCCATGGACCGGTTGGCCAAGAAATACAGCCTGGCGGTCCGGTCGGAACGGCCGAAGGTTCCTTACAAGGAAGCCATCCGCAAATCGATCCAGCAGCACGGCCGGCACAAGAAACAGTCGGGCGGCCATGGCCAGTTCGGCGATGTCCATCTGGACATCAAGCCGCTGCCCAGGGGCTCGGGCTTCGAGTTCATCGACAAGATCGTCGGCGGTTCGGTGCCGCGACAGTACATCCCGGCGGTCGAGTCCGGCGTGAAGGATTTCCTCGTCCAGGGGCCGCTTGGCTTCCCGGTGGTGGATGTCTCCGTGACCCTTTACGACGGTCAGTTCCACGCCGTCGATTCATCGGAAATTGCCTTCAAGACCGCCGCCCGCATCGCCATGAACGAGGGCCTCAAGCAGTGCAGCCCGGTGCTGCTGGAACCGATCCTGCACGTCGATATTTCGACGCCGTCGGAGCATACGCCGAAGATCAACGCCATCATTTCCGGTCGCCGGGGACAGATCCTCGGTTTCGACACCCGTCTGGGCTGGACCGGTTGGGACGTGGTCTCGTCGCAAATGCCGCAATCGGAACTGCTGGACCTGATCATCGAGCTGCGCTCGGCCACCCAGGGCACCGGCAGTTACATTGCCAAGTTCGACCATTTGCAGGAGTTGACCGGCCGGCTGGCGGACGACGTGGTCGAGGCGCATCGCGAGGAAGAGGCGGCGTAGACCGCATTACAGGGAACGGTTTCGCTTTTTTTGGGGGAGGGAACGTGCAGCAATCCGATATTGCCGCCGCCGCCGAGATGCTGGCGGCGGCCCGCCGTGGCGGCCAGCCGATCGACGGCCTGCCCGAAGAGTCGTGTCCGCAAACCCTGGCCGAGGCCTACCTGATCCAGGATGCGCTGATCCCGCTGATCGAGGAACTCTCGGGCGGTCAGCGGGTCGGCTACAAGGCCGGCGCCACGGTCGAGGCGGTGCAGAAGAACCTGGGCCTGGAGGCGCCGTTTCGCGGCGTCCTGGTCGCCCCCTTCCTGCACGCCTCCGGCGTCAGCATTCCGGCCGAGGCCTGTCACATGCGGGTGTTGGAGTGCGAATTCGCCTTTCGCATGGCCGAGGCCCTGCCCCCCGCCGCCGCGCCCTATGACCCGGACGGCGTACGGGCCGCCGTCGGCAGCTTCCTGACCTCGATAGAAGTCGTGGATTTCCGCTATGCGGGCGGTTTCGCGGCCGGCGGACTGCAGGTCATCGCCGACAATTCCGGGGCCGGCCATTGGATCGCCGGGGCCGAGTTCGACGATCTGGACATCGTCGATTTCGAGGATTTTCCGGTCGATCTGCTGGTCAACGGCGAAACCGTGCAGCAGGGCAACAGCGCCAACGTCCTGGGCAACCCGCTGCATTCGCTGACCTGGCTGGCCAACGATCTGTGCCTGAACGGCGGCGGTCTGCGGGCCGGCGACATCGTCACCGCCGGTTCCTGCACCACGCCGCACGCCGTCGATGCCGGCGATCGCGCCGTCGCCGATTTCGGTTTCCTCGGCCGGGTCAGCGTCAACTTCGAGGCCTGAGGCGGTGGACGCCGATGCCGCCGGTCGGGCCGCCGATCTGTTGCTGGCGGCGCGCCGGGACGGCCGCCGCATGGCGGCGCTGCCCGACGATTGCCGGCCCGCCGACGCGGCGGCGGCCTATCGTATCCAGAACCTGTTCGTCGAACGGATGCAGGCCGAATACGGCGGCGAGGTGATCGGCTACAAGGCCGGCTGCACCAACCGTGGGGCGCAGGCGCAATTGGGTCTAACGGCGCCGTTCGCCGGCGTTTTGCTGTCGGCCTTCTGTCGGCCGGCGCTGGCGGAGATATCCTGTCGGGACGGTTTCATGCGAATGATCGAGGCGGAGATCGCCTTTCGACTGGGCCGCGATCTGCCGCCCGCCGGCGCGCCCTATGACGCCGCGTCGGTGGTGCCGGCCCTGGCGGCGGCGCTGCCGGCGGTCGAGGTGGTGGATTCCCGCTACGATGACTGGACCACTGCCGGGGCGCCGCACCTGATCGCCGACAACGCCTGCACGGGCTTCTGGGTCCATGGCGAGGAGATCACCGACCTGGCCGGTCTGGAATTCGCCGACCACCCGGTGCTGGTCCGACGCAACGGCCAGCCGGCCGAGCGGGGCAGCAGCGCCAACGTGCTGGACAACCCGCTGAACGTGGTGGCCTGGCTGGCCAACCATCAGGCGGCGGCCGGCCGTAGCCTGCGGGCCGGCCAACTGCTGACCACCGGCACCCTGATCGCGGTCAACCCGGCCGAACGGGGCGATGAGGTGGAGGCCGATTTCGGCGCCCTGGGCAGCGTCACGGTGCGCTTTACCTGAAACACTGCCGCCGCGATCACGCGGGTTTGAGTTTGCCATCGCTTGCCGGTCGCCTATTTCGACCGACATTGCATTGCGGACGAAGACGCGGATGGGGATTTCACGATGCTGATCAAAAAACCGCCGGCCTGGCGGATGCCGGAGCGCGAAGCGACGCCGGAGGCCGTGTTCTACAATCGCCGGCGGTTTCTCAATTCGATCGCCGGCGGCGCGGCCCTGCTGGCCGGCGGTGCCTTGGTATCCGGGGCGCGGGCGGCGGCGGGTGATCCCAGCGCCGGGCGCTATCCGGCGCCGCGCAACCTGCGCTTCCGGCTGGACCGCGAGCTGACCGACGAGGCGGACGCCGGCACCTACAACAATTTCTATGAATTCGGCTCCCACAAGCGGATCAGCGAGGCGGCCCAGGCGCTGCAGATCCGACCCTGGACGGTGACCTTCGACGGCATGGTGGAACAACCCCGCAGCGTCGGCATCGACAGCCTGTTGCAGGCCATGCAATTGGAGGAGCGGCTGTATCGCTTCCGCTGTGTCGAGGCCTGGTCGATGGCGGTGCCCTGGACCGGCTTCCCCATGCGGGCCCTGCTCGATTTTGCCCGACCCCTGTCCTCGGCCAAATACGTGGTGATGCAGACCTTCAACGACGCCAAGATGGCCAGCGGCCAGAAGCAGTTCTGGTATCCCTGGCCCTATACCGAGTGTCTGACCATCGCCGAGGCCGCCAATGAGCTGACTTTCCTGGTCACCGGCGTCTATGGCAAGCCGCTGCCCAAGCAGTTCGGCGCGCCGCTACGCCTGGCGACGCCATGGAAGTACGGTTTCAAATCGGTCAAGTCGATCGTCCGGTTCCAGTTCACCGACCAGCGGCCGGTCACTTTCTGGGAGAAGATCCAGCCGCAGGAGTACGGCTTCTGGGCCAATGTGAACCCGAAGGTCGCGCATCCGCGCTGGAGCCAGGCCGAGGAACGGGTGCTGGGCAGCGACAACAAGGTGCCGACCCTGATGTACAACGGCTATGCTGAGCAGGTCGCCGGCCTGTATACCGGCATGGCGGGCGAGAAGCTGTTCATGTAAGTCTTTCCTATCGCGGGTCGGTCCGGCGTATGACCTTGGCATTGGTGATCTGGGATTGCGACGGCGTGCTGGTCGACAGCGAGCCGTTGGCCAACCGGGTGTTGTCCCGGGCGTTCCAGGACGCCGGCTTCCCCATCAGCTATCAGACCTGCGTCGACGAGATGGTCGGCCTGCCGCTGCCGGCCTGTTTCCGACTGGCCGAGGAATGGTACGGCCGGCCGCTGCCCGAGGGCTTCTTCGATCTGGTGCAGGAAAGCACCTACCAGGCGATGCGGCGGGAGTTGCAGCCGGTGGCGGGTGTGCGCGCGGCGATCGAGGCGGTGCCGCTGCCCCGCTGTGTGGCCTCGTCCAGCGAACTGGCGAAGATCGCCCTGTCCCTGGAGCTGACCGGCCTGTTGGAATTGTTCGACGACCGGCTCTATTCCGCCGAGCAGGTGCCGCGCGGCAAGCCCCATCCCGACCTGTTCCTGTTCGCGGCCGAACGCATGGGGGTGGCGCCGGCGGACTGCGCCGTGGTCGAGGACAGTTTCCATGGCGCCCGCGGCGCCGTCGCCGCCGGCATGCGGGTGTTTGGCTACGGCGCCGGCGGTTTCGCCGACCAACTGGCGGCGTCGGGCGCCACGGTGTTCCACGACATGGCGGAATTGCCGTCGTTGTTGGGTTATCCTGAGGGGCCAATCGGAGGGGTAGAGCATGGACTCCAAAAGTAACGGCCGGCTGCCGCTGGCGGATATCAAGGTGTTGGACCTGACCCATGCCCGGGCCGGGCCGACGGCGGTGCGGCAACTGGCCGATTGGGGCGCCGATGCCATCAAGATCGAGATCCCGGCCGAGCCGGACGCCCAGGAAGGCCTGGGCGGCGTTCGGCACGACCCGGATTTCCTCAACTTGCACCGCAACAAGCGCAGCCTGACACTGGATTTGAAGAGCCCCGAGGGGCACGAAATCTTCATGCGCCTGGCGGCCGAAGCCGACGTCATCGTCGAGAATTTCCGGGCCGAGGTGAAACACCGCCTGGGCGTCGACTACGACAGCGTGCGGGCCGTCAACCCGGGCATCGTCTACGGCAGCATCTCGGGCTTCGGCCAGGACGGCCCTTATGCCGAGCGGGCCGGCGTCGATCAGATCGCCCAGGGCCTGGGCGGCTTGATGTCGATCACCGGTTTGCCCGGACAGGGGCCGGTGCGGGTCGGCATCCCCATCGCCGATCTGACGGCCGGCATGTTCCTGGCCCAGGGCATTCTGCTGGCGCTGTTCGAGCGCCAGACCTCCGGCCAGGGGCAATGGGTGCACACCTCGCTGCTGGAGGCGCAGATCGCCATGCTGGATTTCCAGGCGGCGCGCTGGCTGATCGACCAGGACGTGCCGGGGCAGGCCGGCAACGACCATCCCACCGGCATCCCCATGGGCGCCTTCGCCACCGCCGACGGCGCCGTCAACATCGCCGCCGCCGGCGGCCGGTTGTGGCATCGCTTCCTCGAGGTCGCGGGCGCCCAGGAATTGGCCGAACATCCCGACTACGCCACCGGCAAGCTGCGGTCGCAAAACCGCGAGAAACTGAATGCCGAGGTCGCGGCGATCCTGGCCAGGCGCACCTCCGCCGAGTGGATCGCCGACCTGAATGCCGCCGGCGTGCCCTGCGGGCCGATCAACAGCATCGACCAGACCTTCGCCGACCCGCAGGTCCGCCATCTCGGTATCGCCCAGCCGATGCACCACCCGTCCTTGGGCACCATCGACGTGGTCGGCCAGGCGGTGCATCTGGAGCGCACGCCGCAGCCCGAGGCGATGCGCCGGCCGACGCCGGAACTGGGCGCCGATACCGAAGAGATCCTGGCGGAACTGGGCTTCGACGGCGACGCCGTCGCCGAGTTGCGGGAACGGCGGGTGGTTTGAGCGTCCCCGCTCACGCCATGGCGGCGAGGATCTTTTTGTAGGTCGCTTCCACCCGCGCCATGTCGCCCGGGCGATGGCCCCAGTTCAACAGCGCCATGTCGTTGAGCTGACGCGGGAAGATGTGGACGTGGTAGTGGAACACGGTTTGCCCGGCGGCCGGGCCGTTGGCCTGGATCAGGTTGATGCCCTCCGGTTCCAGCGCCGCCTCCACCGCCCGCGCCACCGTCTGCGCCGCCGGCAGCACCGCCGCCAGATCGGCCGGATCGGCGTCGAACAGATTGGTGGAATGGGCCTTGGTGATGATCAGGCAATGGCCGTCGTTGAACGGATTGATGTCCATGAAGGCCAGGGTGCGGTCGTCCTCGTACAGCTTGAAGCACGGCACCTCGCCGGCCAGGATCTTGCAGAAGATACAATCCGGTTCCGTCATGCTGCTATCTCCGCCCGTGCGTACATGTGGCTAGATTAGCCAGCCCTGATGGCAACGGCCAGGGGCAACTCTAATTTCACATAACGCCGAAATCGGGCTAACATGTCGGGCCACACTGGCGAGGCGTGATGATGTCGAGAGATGGCACGCTGCTCCTGTTGTTCCTGGCGCAGATTCTGGCGCCGTTCATGCTGGCCCTGATGTTTGGTTATGGCCGGCGCCGGCCGCCCGCGGGCCAGGGCGCCCGTGGCGTCGCCGAGACGCCTGCATCGACCACGCCGCCGCCGGGGCAGTGGCCGGTGATCGCCGAATTTGCCCGCCGCCGCGACCGCTTCAAGCGCTGGCTGCTGGGCACCCTGTTCGCCAGCCTGGCGCTGGTGCTGGTCGGCCTGCCCCTGACCGCCGGCGGCGTCCTCCTGCTGTTGCCGCTGTATGGCGCCCTGCTGCATCTGCGCTGCCCGGTCTGCGACACCTCCACCACCCTCAAGGGCGTCTCCGACGGCCGCCATTGCCACCGCTGCCACCAGCGCCTACGCTACTGAATCGGCGAACCAGGCGGCGGCGACACCATGACGAATGCACCTGCTCCATACCGCGATCCGGACGCCACCTTGCGGCAGCTTCGCGCCAGGATTCTGGGCGGCGCCCGGCCGCCGCTCGAAAGCCTCGGCCGCGATGAAATGGCGGCGGCCAACCGGATGATTTCCACGGGCGAGGCGGAAATCGCCAATTATTCCTGTCGCCTGTTCCTGATCGCGAAACTGCGCGACGAGCCGGGCGGCCTGGACGGCCTGCGCGCGCTGTCACAACGGTGGCTCGGCAAGGCCTGAGTCTAGTTCCTATTATTTCAGCGGATTGAGATAGAGCTGGACCTCGAAGAACCGGCCGTCCTTGAGTTCGTAGAAGGCCGCGCACTGGCCCCAGAACACCTCGCCCTTTTTCCTGGGGCCGAGATACTCCGTGTCCTTGAAGCAGCGCCACTCGATATCCAGTTCGACCGCCACCTTGTCTTCGCCGCTCAGGAAGGTCTTCAGGTGCAGCCGCTCGCGCACGCCGTCATGGCCTTCGCCGGCGCCGGAGTTCCAGAACCCGACCAACTCCTCCTGGCCTGAAAAGGTGCCCTTGATGGGATGGCGGAAGGTGATCTCGGGGTGATAGTAGCGATCGAACAGCACGCTCTTGTCATCGGCCCCACTGAAGGCCTCGGTATAGGCTTCGAACGCCGTCCGCGACATGATCATCCGTCCGCTCCCGTGCGACATCGGTCAGCGCCAACCCTACACGTCTTTTCCCGGCAACGCGCCCGGCGCCGGGCGATCCTGGTATGGTCCTGGTGAAATCGGAACAAACCAGCAATGGAGGGTCATGGGATGCCGTCGACCAGCGATATCGATGTCCGAGAGGCGACCTTCGAGGGCTTCCAGGCGGTGATGGGCGAGAAGGGCGGTTGCGGCGGCTGCTGGTGCATGTTGTGGCGGTTGCCGAAGAAGCAGATGGACGCACAGATGGGCGAGGGCAACCGCCTCGCCATGCGGGCCGTCTTCGAAGCCGGCGAGGTGCCCGGTCTGGTCGCCCATGCCGACGGTGTGCCCATCGGCTGGATCCAGGTGGCGCCCCGTGCCGCCTTTCCCCGCCTGGAGAATTCGCGGGTGCTCAAGCCGGTGGACGACCAAGAGGTCTGGTCGGTCGCCTGTTTCCTGGTCGACAGGGCCCACCGCCGGCAGGGCGTCGCCCTGGCGCTGCTCAACGCGGCCTGCGATTTCGCCGGGCAAGCCGGCGGCCGGATCCTCGAGGGCTACCCGGTCGAGCCGAGGAAATCGCCCTATCCGCCCCTCTATGCCTGGACCGGTTTCGCCGCCACCTTCCGCGCCGCCGGTTTCGAGGAGGTCGCGCGCCGCTCCGAAACCCGTCCGATCATGCGCAAGCGCCTGGATTAGGGTCGGGCTAGCTGCCGACCAACGGCATCACCTCCCTGGCGAAGGCCTCCATGCGATCGAGCATGGCGTTCAGGTCGTTCGAGGTGACGTTCACCATCATCACCTGCAGGCCGACCTCGGCGAAGGCGCGGATGTCGTCGGCCCGTTGTTCCGGCTGGCCGGTAAAGCTCTGACGGCCGCCCTCCAGCCCCGATTGTTCCTGTTCGTTGTGGAAGGCGCAGTTGTAGGCCAGACCGATGCCGGCCGGGTCGCGGCCGGCAGCCTCGGCCGTTCGGTGCAGCAGCGCCACCCGCTCGCGATAGGTTTCGAGGCGATCCATGCGGAAGGCGGGATTGCTGCCGAAAGGGTACCAGGCATCGCCCAGGGCCACGGCGCGGCGGATCGCCGGGCCGCTTTCGCCGCCGATCCAGATCGGCGGGTGCGGCTTTTGCAGCGGTTTCGGTTCGGCGCCGATATCGGCGAATTCGACAAACTCGCCGTCATAGCGGGGATCGTCCTCGGTCCACAGGATCTTCATGGCCTCGAGGTATTCGTTGGTCACCCGGCCGCGGGCCTCGAAGGGGGGCAGGCCCAGGGCCTCGAACTCCTCGCGCATCCAGCCGGCACCGCAGCCCAGGGTGACCCGGCCGCCCGAGAGCTGGTCGGTGGTGGCGATGGATTTCGCCATGAACAGGGGGTTGCGGTGCGGGATCACAGCGACCGAAGTGAGCAGGCGGATGCGGCTGGTCACGGCGGCGATCCAGGCCAACAGGGTGAATTGTTCCATGCAATCCCTATCGCCGCCGGCCGACCAGGGGAATTCGCCGGTTTCGCTGTAGGGGTAGGCGGAGGCGATCGCGTTCGGCACGACGATATGGTCCGACACCGTCAGATAGCCGTAGCCCAACTGCTCCGCCTTTTCGGCGATCAGCCGGATGTTCCGGGCCGTGGCTAACGGCCCGCGAAACGGTGCGCTCAATCCGAATTGCATGCTTTGCCTCCCTTTTGCTTGCCTGCCTCTCAATCCAGACTCGGCCGCTCGCCCCGGCGGAAGGGGCCGCGGTCGGCCAGGTAGTCGATGTCCTGTCCGACCTCCCGGCGTTCCTGGTCGAGATAGCGTTCGACGGCGTCGCGGAAGCCGGGATCGCGGATGTAGTGGGCGCTGTGGGTCCGTACCGGCCGGTAGCCGCGGGCGATCTTGTGCGGCCCCTGGGCGCCGGCCTCGACTCGGCCCAGGCCGTGCCGGATGGCGAAGTCGATGGCCTGGTAATAGCAGGTCTCGAAGTGCAGGAAGCGATGGTCCTCGATGCAGCCCCAATAGCGGCCGTACAGGGCCTCGCCGCCGATGAAGTTCAGGGCGCCGGCGATGTAGCGGCCGGCCCGCTTGCACATGATCAACAAAATCCGGTCGGCCATGCGCTGGTTGATCAGGCTGTAGAACCGCCGGTTCAGATAGGGCGAACCCCACTTGCGGCTGCCGGTGTCCATGTAGAATTCGAAGAAGGCGTCCCAATGGGCCTCGGTCAGCTCGGCGCCGGTGAGCCATTCGATCTCGATATCCGCCTCGACGGCGCCGCGCCGCTCGCGCCGGATGGTCTTGCGCTTGCGCGAGGACAGATCCTCCAGGAAGTCGTCGAACGTGCCGTAACCCTGGTTGTACCAATGGAACTGCTGATCTGCCCGGCGCAGGAAATCGGCGTCGGCCAGCAACTCCCACTCATCCTCCGGCACGAAATTGACGTTGACGGTGGCGATGTTCAGGTGCTCGGCGGCGCCGATCAGGCCGGCCGCGAGCTGCCGCCGCATCTCGCCGCGATCCAAATCGGGCCGGACCAGCAGGCGCCTGCCGGTCGCCGGCGTGAACGGTACCGCCGACAATAATTTGGGGTAATAGCGCCCGCCGGCCCGCTCGTAGGCCTCGGCCCAGCCGTAGTCGAAGATGTATTCGCCCCGGCTATGGCTTTTCAGGTACAGCGGCGCGCAGCCGCGCAAGCTGCCGTCGTCGTCGTCGATCACCAGATGCACCGGCCCCCAGCCGGTGTTGTGGCGGACGCAGCCGGCTTCCTCCAGGGAGGACAGGAAGGCATGGCTGAGGAAGGGGTCGTCGGCACCGGCGCAAGCATCCCAATGGGCCGCCGGTATCTCCGCCAGCGACTGCACGATGCGGGCGGTCACCGCCGCTTCTTCGTTGTCCCCCATGTTTCCCGGTTCGATCTCCGCCTTGCTGCCGTGCTATGGCCGGAAGCCCTCGAAAATGATGTTGTCGACGTGGGGCGCCAGGCGCCGGGCTTCATTGTCGTCCCGAACGGTGAAGCTGAGCAATGGCAGTCCGGCCGCCCGCACCCGCCTGGCCGGCGCACACGGCAGATCGCGCCGGTCGTAGACGATGAAGTCGGGCCGGCCGTGGTGGATATCGACCACGTCCCTCAGGGCCCAGCGCTCGCGCCAGGGCAGCCCCGACATATGGCGCGAGACCTGGCCGCAGTTCAGGCCGCGGGGTACCTCCGGCGCATGCGCCCACAGCCAGGACAGGGTGCGGCCGTTGAACGAGGAGACGACGTAGTCGCCGCGATAGCCGCGCAGCGCCGCCAGCACCCGCTGTTCGATGCGGTGCGGGCAATAGGCCTCGCTCTTGATTTCCACGATTATCGGCACCCGGCCGGCGACCAGATCCAGCACCTCGGCCAGGCTGGGGATACCTTCGTCGCTGTCGTGCAGGCGCAATTCGGCCAGTTCGGCGGCGGAGGTCCCCCCGATCCGGCCGTCGACACCGGTGGTTCGCGCCAGGCCGCGATCGTGGAACACCACGGCCCGGCCGTCGGCCGATTGGCGGACGTCCAGTTCGATCGGGTAGCCGGCCTGAATGGCGGCACGGAAGGCGGCCAGGGAGTTTTCCGGCACGCCGGCCGCCCTATCATGCAGGCCGCGATGGGCGATCGGCCGCTCGGTCAGCCAATCCGGTGCGTTGGTCATATGATCCCGGGCGTCAGTTGAGTTCGAAGACGGCGTCGATCTCCACCGCCACGTTGAAGGGCAGGGCGGCGGCGCCGACCGCGAAGCGGGCATGCCGGCCGGCGTCGCCGAACACCTCGACCATCAGGTCGGAGGCGCCGTTGATGACCTGCGGGTGCTCCTTGAAATCCGGCGTGCAGTTGACGAAGCCGCCCAGCTTGACGCAGCGCGCCACCCGGTCCAGATCACCGCCGCAGGCCGCTTTGACCTGGGCGATGATGTTGAGGGCAACCACCTTGGCGGCGGCCTGGCCCTGCTCGACCGACAGATCCTCGCCCAGCCTGCCGATATGGCCGCGCTCGCCGCCGGCCCAGGGCACCTGGCCCGAGACGAACACCTGGTTGCCGCTGATCACGTAGGGCACGTAGTTCGCCGCCGGGGCGGGGGCGTCGGGCAGTTCGATGCCGGCGGCCCGCAGGCGCGCCTCGACTTCACCACTCATGGGATTCTCCTTGTCTCGAGATTTGCTTAATATCTAGCCGCCGGGCCGGCCGCCGGCGCCACTGCCCAGCTTGACCGCGACGTTCTTGGTCTGGACGTAGTTCAACAGGGCCTCCTGGCCCTTTTCGCGGCCGAAGCCCGAGCGTTTCATGCCGCCGAACGGGGTTTCGATGCCGCCGGCGAACCATTCGTTGACGAAGACCTGGCCGGCGCTCAGCCGATCGGCGGTCCAATGGGCCTTTTCCAGGTCCTTGGTATAGACGCCGGCACAGAGGCCGTAGTCGGTGCCGTTGGCGATCCGGATCGCCTCGTCCTCGTCCTCGAACGGCAGCACCGCCAGCACCGGCCCGAACACCTCCTCCCGGGCCATGGCCATGTCGGGCGTTACCCCGGTGAACACCGTCGCCGCCATGAAATGGCCCGGCAGGCCGTCGTCGCGGCGGCCGCCGGTGGCGGCGTCGGCGCCGGCCTGGCTGGCCGCCAGGCAGTAGCCCTCGACCTTGTCCAGTTGGGGGGCCGAGATCAGCGGCGTCAGGTCGGCGCCGTCGATGCCGGGGCCGAGGCGCAGCGCCCGGGCCCGCTCGACCAGCCGGTCCACCACCTCGTCATGCACCCTTCGATGCACCAGCAGCCGCGATTGCGCCGAACAGACCTGACCGGCATGGGTGAAAATGCCGATCGCCGTGCTGGCCGCCGCCTGTTCCAGGTCGGCATCCGCATAGACGATGCCGGCCGACTTGCCGCCCAGTTCCATGACGCTGGGGATCACCCGTTCGGCCGCCGCCCGCAGGATGCTGCGGCCGGTGGCGAGGGAGCCGGTGAAGACGATGTGGTCGACGTCGCCATGCGCCACCAGGGCGCCGCCGCAGTCGTGGCCGTAGCCGCAGATGAGATTGAAAAAACCCTTCGGCAGGCCGACCTGGTCGATCGCCTCGGCCAGCTTGCACAACGACAGGGGCGACAGTTCCGGCGACTTCACCACCACGGCGTTACCGGTGGCGATGGCGCAGGCCACCGAGCGGGCGCCGATCTGCAGGGGGAAGTTCCACGGCACCACCTGGGCCGAGACGCCGAAGGGTGCGGGCACGGTGTAGTCGACATAGCCGGCGCCGAGCGGGATCATCCGCCCCTCCAGCTTGTCCGCCGCGCCGCCGTAATAGGTGAAATAGCGGGCGCAGGCCATCGCCTCGTTGCGGCCGCCGGCCAGGGTCTTGCCGTTGTCCAGGCACTCCGCCAGGGCGATCTCGTCGGCCATCCCGGCGACCTTCTCGGCGATCTCGAACATCAACTGGCCGCGCTCGGCCGGCCGCAGATCCTGCAGATACCGGCTTTCGAAGGCCCGGCGCGCCGCCGCCACGGCCCGATCCACGTCGCCGCCGTCGGCCCGGGCGACCTCGGCCAGGGTCTCGCCGCTGGCCGGGTCTTCCACCGCGATGCGGCCGCCGCCGCCGTCGACCCAGGCGCCGTCGATGTAATTCTGCCAATAAGGCTTGATCTGCTGTTCGCTCATGCTCGGTTCAGGCTTTGTACTGATGGGCGTGGGAAATCTCCGATCGTCAGTTTGTACCTCGCAACGGCGGGCGGGAATACCTATTCTTATGGGCGGGACCATGAATGATCTAGGGCAGCAATCCGGCACCACGGCCGGCCAGGTGGATTGGCCGGCGATCGCCCGTTGGGCGGTGCGTGAAGGCATGGCCGGCGCCCCCATCGCGCGCTTGATCGAGGGGCTGTGCCAACAGATGCAGGATGCCGGCGTGCCCGTCTTGCGCGCCTTCCTCGGGGTGCAGGCACTGCACCCCTTGTACGGCGGCTATAGTTTCGTTTGGCGGCGTCGCGAAGACGAGGTGGAACAGGGCGGCTATCTGCGCAACGCCGGCCGCAACCCGGACTTTCTGTCCAGCCCGTTCCATCACATGTACGAGCAACGCGAGCTGCGTCTGCGCCAGGGCCTGGAGACCGAGGCCGAGCGGGAATTCCCGATCTACCAGACCTTTCGCGCCGAGGGTGGCACCGATTACTACGCGCGCATTCTCCCCTTCCTGCGCCCTGACGGCGAGGCCGGCGAGGATGGCGTGGTCACCTCGTTCCTGTTCGACCCGCCAGGGGGCATGAACGACGACGACGTCGCCGAGTTGGATCGGGTGCTGGAGGTGTTCGCCCTGGCCGTGCGTTCGGCCTCGACCCAGGAAACCGCAACCAACGTGGCCCAGACCTATCTCGGCCGCGATGCCGGCAAGCGGGTGCTGGACGGCGACATCCAGCGCGGCACGGTCAACAGCATGCGGGCGGTGATCTATTTCGCCGACCTGCGCGGCTTCACCGCCCTGGCCGACCGGCTGCCCAGCGGCGAACTGTTGAGCATGCTGGACGGCTATCTGGAGGCTATCGCCGGCCCGGTGCTGGAGCGCGGCGGCGAAGTGCTGAAGTTCCTCGGCGACGGCGTGCTGGCGGTGTTCGAGATCGACGGCGAGCGGGCCGATGAATGCCAGGTCGCCTGCCTGCAAAGCCTGGCGGCGGCCCGGGCCGCGTTCGCCGCCATGGCCGACCTCAACGGGGAGCGGCAAGCGAATGGCCAACCGGTACTGGACCTGGATCTGGCCCTGCACGTGGGCGATGTGGCGTACGGCAACGTCGGCGCCGAGACACGATTGGATTTCACGGTGATCGGCGGCGCCGTCAACGAAGCCGCCCGGATCGAGGCGCTGTGCCGCGAACTGGGCGAAAGCCTCTTGATCTCGGACAGCTTCCGCCAGGCGATGATCGGCTGCGGCGAGGTCCTGCGCCCGGTCGGCAGCCACCGATTGCGCGACCTGCCTGGGGAGCGGCCGCTTTACGCCCTGGCCTCGGACCGGCCCGGGGCGGCGGCGCCGTGAGCCGGACACCGGCCACCGACGGCTTCTTCATGCCGGCGGAATGGACTGCCCACGACGGCTGCTGGATGGCCTGGCCCGGCCAGGGCGCGGCCTGGGGCGAGGGCTTCGAGATGGCCTGCATGGCCGTCGCCGGGGTTGCCCGGGTGTTGAACGAGTACGAGCCGGTGACCATGCTGACGCCGCCGTCGCTGCTGCCGATGGCGACCCTGCAACTGGCCGGCCGGGTCGAAACCCTGGCCATCGAACTGGACGATTGCTGGAGCCGCGACATCGTGCCGACCTTCCTGGTCGACGGCGACGGCGGGCTGGCCGCGGCGGCCTTCGATTTCAACGGCTGGGGCAACAAGAACCACGACCATGACCGCGACGCCCGCCTCGGCGGCGAGCTGCTGGAGGCCATGGATCTGCCCTGTTACCAGGTGCCGATGACCCTGGAGGGCGGCGCCGTCCATGTCGACGGTTCGGGCACCTTGTTGACCACCGAATCCGTGGTGTTGAACCCGAACCGCAATCCGACCCTGGACCGCCGCCAGGTGGCCGAGCGCCTGGCGCTGTATTTCGGCGTCCGCAAGGTGATCTGGCTGCCAGGTGGCCTGGTTGGCGATCCCACCGACGGCCATGTCGGCAAGGTGGCCCGGTTTGTCGCTCCGGCAAAAGTGATGTGCGCCGTCGCCTCCGACGCCGACGACCCGAGCCAGGCCGATCTGTTGGACAACCTGGGCCAACTGGCGGCCGAGACCGATGCCCTGGGCCGGCCGCTGGAAGTGATCGAGGTGCCGTTGCCGGCGCCGCGCCAAACGGACGGCGGCCGGCCGCTGGCCCTGTCGTACCTGGATTTCTATATCGCCAACGGCGCCGTCATCGTGCCGGCCTTCGACGATCCCCGCGACGACGAGGCGGCGCGCCTGATCGGTGCCGCCTTTCCCGACCACCTGGTGGCCCAGATCGACATCGGCATCCTGGCCCGGCGCGGCGGCGGCATCCACGGTCTGACGCAACAGCAACCGGCCCGGACATGACCCAGACAGCCGATGGGAGGCCGCCGCTGGGCGGTGCGGATACCCTGTACGCCCGCCTGCGGGCGGCCTGTGCCGACGACTGGCGGGCCTATACCGGGCACGATTTCATCCGCCAGCTGGCCGCCGGGACCCTGGCCGAGGCCTCGTTCCGCCATTACCTGGGCCAGGACTATCTGTTCCTGATCCATTTCGCCCGGGCCTACGGCCTAGCCATCTACAAGGCCGACGACTTGGCCGACATGCGGGCGGCGGCCGATACCGTGGCCGGCATCCTGAACGTCGAGATGGGCCTGCACGTGGACTATTGCCGGGGCTGGGGCCTGGACGAAGCGGCCATGGCGGTCCTGCCCGAGGCCCGCGCCACCATGGCCTATACCCGCTATGTGCTGGAAAGGGGCATGGCCGGCGACATCCTGGATCTGTACGCCGCCCTGGCCCCCTGCGTCATCGGCTACGGCGAGATCGGCGCCGCCCTGGCCGCCGATCCGGCCACGGTGAAGGACGGCAACCCCTATGCCGGCTGGATCGAGATGTACGCTGGCGCCGAATACCAGGAGGTCGCCCTCGGCGCCGTCCAGCAGCTCGACCGCCTGGCCGAAACACGCATCACGCCCGGCCGCTTCGAGGGCCTGGCCCGCACCTTCCAGCAAGCCACCCGCCTGGAGGCGGATTTCTGGCAGATGGGGCTGGATGTGGCGGATTAAGCGACCATTGCCGCCTGCGTTATGCTTCGAGACAGGCGCTCCGCGCCCTCCTCAGCACGAGGATAACCTGTTGAAAATGCGCCACTATCCTCGTCCTGAGGAGAGCCGCAGGCTCGTCTCGAAGGACGAATGGGGCAGGTCAAGCTTGTTGCATTTTGGTACGGGTTGGCAGGTCCTGAATGCTATCGCCTGCGGTTCGTTCAGCGCTGGCGAGTTCGAACTGGGCCTGCAGGTTCATCCAGAATTGCGGATTGTTGTTGAACCAGTGGCCAAGCCGTAGCGCGGTATCACCCGTGACCGAGCGTTTGCCGTTGATGATCTGGCTCAACCTGTTCGCGGGCACATCGATCTGACGCGCCAACTCCGTCGGCGTGATGCCCAGTTCATCCAATTCTTCCTTCAGGACCTCACCTGGATGGGCGGCATGCCGCAGCATGGTTATTCCTTTCCTTAGTGGTAGTCGACGATCTCTACGTTGATCGGCCCGACCTACAACGGAATCGTCGGTTTCGGCGTCGGGGCGTCGGTCTGCCAGTCGCCGTCCTTGAACACCGTGGTCTGGTCGTAGGCGCCGCCTGTGTAGCTGACGTGGCTGACCAGGCCGTCGGCGCCGCCGGACCAGGCGTGCAGCATGCAGCCGGGCGGTTCCATGATGATGGTCAGGCGTTCGTCCGGCCGCAGGTCCAGGGCGATCTGGTGCGCCGTGCCGGGGCCGGTCATGGCGATGGTGCCGGCGAAGCGGCGCATGATCGGCCGGTGGATGTGGCCGCACATGATCGCCTCGATGTGGCCATGGGGGGCGAGCACCTCGGCCAGGGCGTCCGGATCGTCGAGGCCCATGTCGTCCATTTTGGCGATGCCGGTGCGGAACGGCGGGTGGTGCATGAAGATCGCGGTCGGCCGCTCGGGCTGTTCGGCCAGGCGGGCCGCCAGCCAATCCAGCCCGGTCCGGCACAGGGTGCCGCGGGGTTGGCCGGCGATCTGGCTGTCCAGGCCGATCAGCCGCAACGGCCCGTCTTCCAGGGTGTACTGGATGAAGCCGTCGTGGCCGGCCAGATAGGCGTGGTCGGGGAAGGCGTCGCGCAGCGCCCCGCGATCGTCGTGATTGCCGGGGATCAGGTAGTACGGCATCTCCAGGCCGGCCAGGATCGGCACCAATTCGGCATACTCCGCCGGTCCACCGGCATCGACCAGATCGCCGGTGCACAAGACGAAGGCGGGCCGGGGCTCGAGTTGGTTCAGGTGCGCCGCCGCGACCCGCAAATGATCTGCGGTGCGGTACATCCGCTCGGCCCGGCCGTCGGGCGCGGAGATGTGGAAATCGGTGATCTGCGCGAAAACCAACATCCGTCATCATGACAACCCGATTGTGCCGAAACAATGACTTCCATCGCAAAGAGCGGCCGGCTTGTCGCCGTGGCGGCGGCGGCGTAGGCTGGCCGCCGGTTCAGCACACAAGGGAGTGGAGCCATGGCGCCGCAACGACCGATGACCGTGTCGGCCATCCAGATCACCGCCGAGGATGGCGAGAAGCAGGCGACGGTGGAGAAGATGCTCGGCTTCCTGGACGTCGCCGGGCGCCGGGGTTCGGAACTGGTGGTGCTGCCCGAGGTCTGGACCGGCCTGGGCTTCTCCTCCGACAAGGCGTATCTGGAGATCGCCGAGACCGTGCCGGGGCCGACCACAGACCTGGTGGCCGACAAGGCCCGGGAGTACGGCATGTACGTGGTCGGCTCGATGTACGAGCAGCAGGGCAACAACTTCTACAACTCCTCTCCCTTGATCGATCCGCAGGGAGAGATTGTCGGCAAATACTGGAAGACCCATCTGTTCGATGCGCCGAACCGGCCCGACATCCAGGGCGGCATCCGCGAATCCGACAAGGTGGAGGCGGGTACCGAGTTGCCGGTGTTCCAGACCGATCCGGCCAAGGTCGGCGTCTCGGTCTGTTCC
>JASLMH010000042.1 GCA_030746635.1 Alphaproteobacteria bacterium
CATCAAACCAAGATGAGCCAGATCCTCCGTTAAGAAATAGGCTCAACAGTCCCGAATGTTTTGATGACGGACAATCAACTCTGACCCGAACTTCCGGTTTGGGCCATTTTGTAGCGTCAGGCGACGGACCCACGGTGACCGGTAACAGAGCAAAGCGGACAAAACTGAGCGCTCGTCCAGCGGCAGGCGCAGCTTCAAGAGTTCGATAAGTGGAATTGCCGGACCCATTGGCTTGATGAAAAAAAGCAAGTCCTCTGTAGTTGTGGTCCCACCATGAATGGTCGGCTCGATCCGAATTGAGGACGTTGATGGTTGCACGCGCAATGGGACCAACGCCCAGACCTGGGCAGATATCCTATTGAAAGACCTCGTTAACACCGGTTTTGGACCGCATGAATTTGTCTGCCCCTATCCGACCTCGAAAATCGCCGCCGTGCTGGAGAAGCCGCCGTCCACCGGCAAGGCGTGGCCGTTGATGTAGCTTCCCTCGGCCGAGGCCAGGAACAGGGCGGCGTTGGCGATTTCCGCCACCGTGCCGTAGCGCGCCAGGGGGATGTTGCGGGTGTAGGCCTGGCGTGTCGCCCGGGTGTGGACCTGCTGCACCATCGGTGTGTCGACCGGCCCGGGACAAAGCGCATTGACGGTGATGCCGTGGGGCGCCAGTTCGATCGCCAGGCTGCGGGTCAGGCCGACCACGCCGTGCTTCGAGGCGCAGTAGCCGACCCGGCCGGAGACGCCCTGCAGGCCGGCGACCGATGATATGTTGATGATCCGCCCGTGACCGGCCGCCAGCATCGCCGGCACCAGCGCCTTGATGCAGCGGTAGCCCCCCGTCAGGTTGATCGCCAAAATGCGCTCGAACTCCGCCGCCGATTGTTCCAGGAACGGCGTCTGTTCGCCGATGCCGGCGCTGTTGACCAGGATGGTCGGCGGACCGAGGCGGTCGGCGGCCAATTTCGCCATTGCGCCTACCTGTTCGTCGTCGGCGACGTCGACCGCCTGGGCGATGGCCCGGCCGCCGGTGGCGGTGATGGCCTCGACCGTCGCCTCGGCCGCCCCGCCGGCCAGATCGGCGATCAGCACGGCGGCGCCCTCGGCGGCGAAGCGTTTCGCGATCGCCTGGCCGATGCCGCTGCCGCCGCCGGTGACGACGGCGATTTCGTCTCGCAACCGCATGATTTGCCCCGTTCCTGGCTGCCGTTCAATGCCGACAGTCAAGCACGAAGCGCGCCGTCGGTATACTCGCGGGCGGACGCGTCTGGTGGTTTGACAGCGGTCGGGCAGCGACTAGTATGACCGGCGTCGCGCCGCGGCCGGTCGCTTGGCCGTGCCGTGGCTGTTTTCGCCGTCCGCGGGCCGCCGCGAACCCGCCCTGGACGGCAGTTTCGGGAAGGATCCGCGATGGCTTCCGACAACCGCCCCCTTTCACCGCATCTGCAGGTCTACCGCTGGCAGATGACCATGGCGCTTTCCATACTGCACCGGATGTCCGGCGTCGGCCTGGTGCTGGGCCTGTTCCTGCTGACCTGGTGGCTGATCGCCGCCGCCGCCGGTCCGGAATATTTCCAGTACGTACAGGCCATCTTCGGCTCGGAGATCGGCCGGGTGCTGCTGTTCGGCTTCACCCTGGCGCTGTTCTACCACCTGTGCAACGGCATCCGGCATCTGATCTGGGACGCCGGCTACGGCTTCGAACTGGATGCCATGACCAGGAGCGGCTGGCTGGTGCTGGTCGCCTCGGTGATGCTGACTTTGGCGACCTTCGGGCTCGGCTATGCGATGAGGTGATGTGATGAGCGATCAAGGTCTCAGAACGCCGTTGGGCCGGGTGCGCGGCCTGGGTTCGGCCAAGGACGGCACCCACCAGTGGTGGCTGCAACGGCTGACCGCCATCGCCCTGGTGCCGTTGAGCGTCTGGCTGGCGGCCTCGATCGCCTCGCTGGCCGGGGCCGGCCAGGACGAGGTGATGCGGTGGTTCCAATCGCCGCTGGTGGCGATCCTGATGCTGTCCTTCATGCTGGCCGGTTTCTGGCACACCAAGCTTGGCCTGCAGGTGGTGATCGAGGACTACGTGCACACCGAATGGCGCAAGATCACCTGCCTGATGCTGAACAACTTCGTCTGTATCTTTTTTGCCCTGGCGGCGACGCTGGCGGTGCTGAAACTGTTGCTTGGGAGTTGACGCGATGTCGCAAGCCTATGCGATCGAGGAACATGCCTATGACGTGGTGGTGGTCGGCGCCGGCGGCTCCGGCCTGCGGGCCACCATGGGTGCGGCCCAGGCCGGATTGAAGACCGCCTGTATCTCCAAGGTGTTCCCGACCCGCAGCCACACTGTGGCGGCCCAGGGCGGCATCGCGGCGGCCCTTGGCAACATGGGCGAGGACGATTGGCGCTGGCACATGTACGACACCGTCAAGGGCGCCGACTGGCTGGGCGACCAGGACGCCATCGAATACATGTGCCGCGAGGCGCCCCGGGCGGTGCTGGAACTGGAGCATATGGGCCTGCCGTTCTCGCGCACCGAGGAAGGCAAGATCTATCAGCGTGCCTTCGGCGGCATGACCACCAACTATGGCGAGGGCACGGCCCAGCGCACCTGCGCCGCCGCCGACCGCACCGGCCACGCCATCCTGCACACCCTGTACCAACAGTCGCTGCGCTACGACAGCGAGTTCTTCATCGAATACTTCGCCCTCGATCTGCTGCTGGACGAGGACGGCGCCTGCCGGGGCGTGCTGGCCTGGGATCTGGAAACCGGTACCCTGCATCGTTTCCGGGCCCATCTGGTGATCCTGGCCACGGGCGGCTACGGGCGCTGCTATTTCTCCTGCACCTCGGCCCATACCTGCACCGGCGACGGCAATGGGATGTTGCTGCGCGCCGGCCTGCCGCTGCAGGACATGGAGTTCGTGCAGTTCCACCCCACCGGCATCTATGGCGCCGGCTGCCTGATCACCGAGGGCGTGCGTGGCGAGGGCGGTTTCCTGGTCAACAGCGAGGGCGAGCGGTTCATGGAACGCTACGCCCCCTCGGCCAAGGACCTGGCCAGCCGCGACGTGGTCAGCCGCTCGATGACCATCGAAATCCGCGAGGGCCGCGGCGTCGGTCCCGACAGTGACCACATCCTTTTGCACCTGGATCACCTCGATCCGGCGATCATCGAGGAACGGTTGCCGGGCATCGCCGAATCCGCCCGCATCTTCGCCGGCGTCGACGTCACCAAGGAAGCCGTGCCGGTGCTGCCGACGGTGCACTACAACATGGGCGGCATCCAGACCAACTTTCACGGCGAGGTGGTGACGCTCAGGGATGGCGACCCCGACGCCATCGTGCCCGGCCTGATGTCGGTGGGCGAGGCGGCCTGTGTCTCGGTGCACGGCGCCAATCGCCTGGGCTCCAATTCGTTGATCGACCTGGTGGTGTTCGGCCGGGCGGCCGGGTTGCGCGCGGCCGAGGTGGTGGAGGCGGGCGCCCCGCATCCGGAACTGCCGACGCACGGCGAAGACAAGGCGGTGGCGCATTTCGACAAGCTGCGCCATGCCTCGGGCGGCACGCCGACGGCGGCGATCCGCGATCGCATGCAACGCACCATGCAGACCAACTGCGCCGTCTTCCGCACCGGCGAGGTGCTGGAGGAAGGCAAGCAGTTGATCGACGAAGTCTGGCGGATGATGGGCGACATCGGCGTCAGCGACCGCTCGATGGTCTGGAACTCCGACCTGGTCGAGAGCCTGGAGCTGGACAACCTGATCCGGCAGTCCCTGGTCACCATGTATGCGGCGGCGAACCGCACCGAAAGCCGCGGCGGCCATGCCCGCGAGGACTATCCCGATCGTGACGACGACAACTGGATGAAGCACACCCTGACCTGGCTGGACGATAGTGGCGCGGTGAAGATCGACTACCGGCCGGTGCATGCCTACACCCTGAGCGACGACGTGCAATATTTCCCGCCCAAGGCGCGGGT
This sequence comes from Alphaproteobacteria bacterium, assembly GCA_030746635.1. Classification (GTDB taxonomy): domain Bacteria; phylum Pseudomonadota; class Alphaproteobacteria; genus JASLMH01. The sequence continues at coordinate 3,971 of JASLMH010000042.1, forward strand.
CTATTGAGGTAACCGAGATGGTCGAGTTTAACCTGCCCGCGAATTCGAAATACAAGCCCGGCAAGACCCACAAGGCACCGGACGGGGCGACCAATATTCGCCGCTTCAAGGTCTATCGCTACGATCCCGACAGCGGCGAGAATCCCCGTGTCGACACCTACGAGGTCGACCTGGACACGGCAGGGCCGATGATCCTGGACGCCCTGATCAAGATCAAGAACGAGCTGGACCCGACCCTGACCTTCCGCCGTTCCTGCCGCGAGGGGGTCTGCGGCTCCTGCGCCATGAACATCGACGGCACCAATACCCTGGCCTGCACCAAGGCGACCGAGGACGTCTCCGGCGACGTCAAGATCTATCCGCTGCCGCACCTGGACGTGGTCAAGGATCTGATCGGCGACATGAGCAATTTCTATGCCCAGTACGCCTCGATCAAGCCCTGGCTGGAGGCTCAGTCGCCGGCCCCGCCCGATGGCGAGCGGCTGCAGAGCTACGAAGAGCGCAAGCTGATTGACGGCCTGTACGAATGCATCCTGTGCGCCTGCTGCTCGACCTCCTGCCCGAGTTATTGGTGGAACAGCGACCGTTACCTGGGCCCGGCGACCCTGTTGCAGGCCTACCGCTGGCTGATCGACAGCCGCGACGAGAGCCAGGGCGAACGGCTGGACAGCCTGGAGGATCCCTTCCGGCTGTATCGCTGCCACACCATCATGAACTGCACCAAGACCTGTCCGAAGAGCCTGAACCCGGCCAAGGCGATCGCCGAGATCAAGAAGATGATGGTGGCCCGCCGGATGTAGCCTCGGCCCCGGCGGCCGTCGTAGACGTGACTATCTTGGGGCCGCCGGTCGCTACCGGCGGCCCAAGCGATTTATGGGGAGACGGTCATGTACATACCGGAAAAGTTCGCTATCGATGACGCGGCCTGGCAGCGCCGGTTGGCGGCCGACAACGCCTTCGCGGTGCTGGTCACCAGCGACGACGACGGCCTGCCCTTCGCCAGCCATCTGCCGATCCTGTGGCACGGCGACAGCCTGGAAGGCCACATGGCCAAGGCCAATCCGCAATGGCGCCATTTCCGGCCGGGGCAGCAGGTGCTGACCATCTTCAGCGGCCCGCATGGCTATGTCTCGCCGTCCTGGTACCGGACCCAACCGGCCGTGCCGACCTGGAACTACGCCACGGTGCACGTCTACGGCCGGCCGCGCCTGATAGAGGACGAGACCGACAAGAAGGCCCGGCAACGGCGCCTGGTGAACGCTTTCGAGGCCGGCAGGGACGAGCCCTGGCGCCTGGACGTGCCGGAAAAGTTCGAACGGGGCATGCTGGCCGGCATCGTCGCCTTCGAGATCGAGATCGACCGCTGCGAGGGCAAGGGCAAGTTGAGCCAGAACCGCCCGGCCGCCGACCGCGCCGGCGTCATCGCCGCGCTGGCGGCAGGGTCGAACGACGCGGATCTCGCGCTGGCGACGATGATGACGCAGGTGAACGGTGATGAGGCCGGAGGCTGAGCGAGAGGTTAACTCGGATAGCTGTTGTAGCTGATCGCCGCCATGTAGCCGCAATCGACCAGCAGGTTGACGCCGGTGATCGCCGAGGCGGCCTCGGAGCACAGGAAATAGCCGGCCTCCGCCACCTCCTCCGGCCGTACCAGCCGGCCCAGGGTGCTGAGCGCCTCCATGCCGGCCGGGTCGCGGTCGCCGCTGTCGATCCGCGATTGCATCGCCGGCGTCAGGGTGAAGCCTGGCGCCACCGCGTTGACCCGCACGCCGGACGGCCCGAACTCGCCGGCCAGGACCTTGGTCAGGGTGTCGATCGCCGCCTTGGTCGGCGTATAGGCGGGCAGGGGTAGGGGCGTAAAGCTGTTGACCGAGGCGATGTTCAGGATGGCGCCGCCGCCGCGGGCTGCCATCCGCGGCCCGCAGGCCCGGCACATCAGGTAGCTGCCGCGATAGTTGACGGCCCAGATCCGGTCGTGTTCGTCCAGGGGCATGGTGGCGATGGCGGCGCGGTTTTGCAGCAGGCCGGCCGAATTCACCAACACCTCAATTGGCCCGATGTCGGTTTCGATGTCGGCCATCGCCGGCTCGACCGCCCCTTCGTCGGCGACGTCTAGGTGCCGATAGCTGGCTTCGCCGCCAAGCTCGGTGGCGGCTGCCTCGCCGGCCTGGTCCTGGATATCGGCCAGGACCACGCGATCGCCGGCGGCGGCGAAGCGCCTGGCCAGGGCCAGGCCGATGCCGCTGGCGCCGCCGGTGACGAGGACGATACGGCTCATGCTCAGGCTCCTTCCTGGCGGGCCGTGATGGCGTCGGCCAGGGCCAGCAGGCGCCGCGCCGCCGCCACGTGCAGGTTCTCGACCAACTGGCCGTTGACCACCACCACGCCCTTGCCCTCGGCCTGGGCCTGTTCGAAGGCGGTTACGATGATGTCGGCCTCGGTGATGTCCTGGTTGCTGGGCGCGAAAACCCGGTTGGCCGGCTCGACCTGCCGGGGGTGGATCAGGGTCTTGCCGTCGAAACCCAGATCCCGGCCCTGGTGGCAGGCGGCCTCGAACCCGTCATCGTTCTCCAGATCCAGATAGACGCCGTCCAGGGCGGCCAGACCGTAGGCCCTGGCCGCCAAGAGGCAGAGCGACAGGCTGGTTAGGAACGGCTCCCGCCGGGGCGTGTGCAGGGCGTTCAAATCGGTGGCCAGGTCCGAGGTGCCCATCACCAGGCAGCGGACTGCGGGCGAGGCGGCGGCGATCTCCTCGGCGTGCAGGATGGCCAGGGGGGTTTCGATCATGCACCAAAGGTCCATGCCTTCGGGCAGGGCGGCGGCCGCCGCCCGCACCTGGCCGGCGCCCTCCACCTTCGGGAGGAGCACCGCCTCGGCCCGGCTGGCCGCCGCCGCCGCCAGGTCGTCGGCATGCCACGGCGTGCCCGAGCCGTTGACCCGAATCACCACCTCGCGCGGGCCATAGCTGCCCTGCTCGACGGCGCCGACCACCTGGTCCCGGGCTGCCACCTTGGCGTCCGGCGCCACCGCGTCCTCCAAATCCAGGATCAGCGCGTCGGCGGGTAGCGACTTGGCCTTTTCCAGGGCCCGGGCGTTGGAGCCCGGCATGTACAGCACGCTGCGGCGCGGCCGGACGGGTTGTGCCATGGCGGAAACCCTCCGGGTCAGGTACGGCCGCCCCGGGCGGCGGTGGGATGGATCAATTCCGGCCGGCCGGACCAGTCCCAGGCCAGCGTGGTGCGGGAGACGCCAAGCAACAGACCGTTGGTGGCGCTGGGGTGCACCCACAGGCCGTCGCGTTCGTCGTCCTGGCTGTCGCCGCGCGGCGTCCAGCGGGCGCCGTTGGCGTCCAGCCGGGCGATCATCTCGCCCAGGTCGTGGGTTTCGCAATAGCACATGTACAGACTGTCGCCGTGCTTGCCGGCCCAGCGGCCCATGGCGGTGTCCGGCTTGGTCACCTGCGACAGCTCGATCCGGTCCAGCCGATCCGGCGGATTGAACAGGGTCAGGGTGCCGATATAGCCAAAGCGGCCGCTTTCCAAATCGGCGAAGCGGCTGGCGTCGAGGCCGAACAGGCCGGTGAAATGGGCTGCCGCGGCCCGCCAGTCGCTGACCAGGGTATTGGTCACCTCGTAGAGGAAGCTGGCAACGCCGGTGCGCAGACGCATCAGCGAGGGCGAGATCACGAACGGCATGCCGAAGTGATCCTCGGCCGCCAGGTAGCATTGTTCGCCGTCGACCTCCGGGTCGACGCCCAGGCCGCGCCAATGGCGTTGCAGTCCCGCCAGGTCGGAGGTGGACAGCCCGGCGGTCATCAGGCCTTCGCCGCGCCGGGCGATGAAGTCGGCGGCGCGGCCGGCGCCGTCGGGCTGACACAGTTCGACCTCGCTTTCGCCAAAGGCCAGGATCGTCCGCTTGGCGGACAGATAGGCGCTGTCCTCCTCGCGCGCCACCTCGGCGCCGAACAGCCGGCCCCAATTGGCCGCCGCCGCCGCGCGGTCCGTGACGGCAAGCTGTATGCGGTCCACTCTATCCAGCATGGTTTCCTCCGTTGGTTTCTTAGCGCCAGGCGAACACCGGCTGTTCCAGGTGATCGACCCGGATCTCCCGGCCGGCCATGGCCACCTCGCGGAATTGATACAGTACCGCCGCCGTCGGGGCGTGGATCTGATCGTCGCCGAACAGCAGGCGGATCACCGGCCGCTCGCTTTCCGGGATGGTAATGAACTCGGGTGAGTCCGGACGGACCAGATCGGCCAGCGGGATCGGCATGATGCGGACGACCTCGTCCGGGTTCGGCGACATCTCGGCATTGGCGCCGGCCCAGATCACCACCGGCGTGATCAGATAGCCCGAGCGGGTCGGGTAGTCGTCCAGCAGCCCCAGCACCGCATCCTCGCCGAGGTGCAGATTGATCTCCTCCGCCAGCTCGCGCAGGCCGGCCTGAACGGCCGTTTCGCCGGCGTCAATGCGGCCGCCGGGCAGCGCCTTCTGGCCGGCGTGCGAGGATAGCCGCGGCGTCCGCCGGGTCAGTACGAAGGCGGTCCGGCCGCCGCCGTCGTCGATCAGGGTAATGGTCACGGCGGCCCGCTTCAGGCCGTCGCCGTCCCGCTGCTGCCGCGCGAAGGCGGCCAGGCGATCGCCGAAGCGGCGGCGCAGATCGTCGGTGTAGGGATAATCGGGCACTCGCAGGTCCAGGGAATTCCGTTGACGGGAAGGGGCAACATAGCTGCTTGGCCGCGCCGGGCCAAATGCCCGGTCGCACACCCCGCAATCAGACCCGGCTGGTTGAGATATCAAAATATCCTTATATGGATATTTTACCTTGACAGCTGATTTTGCACCGTTTAGACAACCTCTTACGCGCCGATTTGAGCCAGCTTGCGGGCGCGCTAACAAATGCAGCTAAACCGGTCGGTGCCAACCGCCCAGCCAACGCTGTGGCGGTTTTTTCTTGGCAGCCGGGCTGGCAACGACATCAAGGGAGATGAAAATGTCGTTCCAATTCAAGACCTTGTATCGCGATACCCGGTCCGCGCTGTCGGAAAACCCAGAAACCGCGGTGGCCACCTTCGAAGCGGAGTCACGCCAGACCGCCGGCCTGCGCAGCCAGGTGGCGGTGCGGCAGTTCCAGGTAGGGGTGGACGAGCCGGCCGTCCTGGGCGGTGGGGACAGCGCGCCCAACCCGGTGGAATACGTCCTGGCCGCCCTGGCCGCCTGTCAGGAGATCACCTACCGCCTCCACGCCGACGGCCTGGGCATCCCCCTCAACGGTGTCTCGGCCAAGGTCGAGGGCGATATCGACCTGCGCGGCTTCTTCGCCGTCGATGCCGGCGTGCGGCCGGGCTATGGCGACATCGTGGTCAGCGTCACCCTGGACAGCCCGGCGCCGGCGGCGGAGCTGGCCCGGCTGAAGGCGGCGGTGGATGCCCATTGCCCGGTCCTGGACATCATCCGCAACCCGACCCCGGTCCACCTGGACCTGGCCACCACCAACAGCGCCGCCGCGGCGGCGGCCTGAAGGGGAGGCGACCATGAGCTTCGCAAGCCAAAACCCGGAGACCATCGCCCTGCATGCCGGCTATCGTGCCGATCCGGCCACCGGCTCGGTGGCGGTGCCGATCTACCAGACCACCTCCTATCAGTTCGACAGCCCCGAGCATGCCTCGGACCTGTTCGCCCTGAAGGAGTTGGGCAATATCTACACCCGGATCACCAACCCGACCTGCGATGTGCTGGAACGGCGCATCGCGGCTCTGGAGGGTGGTGCGGCGGCGCTGGCGGTATCTTCCGGCCAGGCGGCCTCCGCCCTGGCCATCCAGAACCTGGCCCGGGCCGGCGACAACGTCGTCAGTTCCACCGACCTCTACGGCGGCACCTGGAACCTGTTCGCCAATACCCTGAAGCAGCAGGGGATCGAGGTGCGTTTCGTCGATCCGGCGGAGCCGGAGAACTTCCTCCGCGCCACCGACGATCGGACCCGCGCCTACTATGCCGAGACCCTGCCGAACCCGAAATTGACCACCTTTCCGATCGCCGAGGTGGCCGGGATCGGCCGCGCCCGGGGCATCCCGCTGATCGTCGACAACACCGCCGTGCCGATCCTCTGCCGGCCGTTCGATCACGGCGCCGCCGTGGTGGTCTATTCCACCACCAAATACATCGGCGGCCACGGCACCTCGATCGGCGGCCTGATCGTCGACGGCGGCAACTTCGACTGGCGGGCCTTCCCGGAACGGCAGCCGCTGCTGAACAGCCCAGATGCGAGCTACCACGGCGCGGTCTGGAGCGAGGCGGCCGAGCCCCTGGGACCGGTCGCCTTTGCCCTGAAGGCGCGGGTCACCCTGTTGCGGGACCTGGGTCCGGCGCTCAGCCCGTTCAACGCCTTCCAGGTCATTCAGGGCCTGGAGACCCTGCCGCTTAGGATCCGCGAGCACAGCCGCAACGCCCAGGCGGTGGCGGATTATCTGAACCGTCACGAGGCGGTGGCCAAGGTGATCCATCCCAGCCTGCAGGCCGGCGAGCCGCGGCGCCGTGCCGATGCCTACCTGTCCGGCGGCTTCGGCGGTCTGGTCGGTCTGGAGTTGCGCGGCGGGGTCGAGGCCGGCCGGCGGTTCATCGACGCCCTGGGGCTGTTCTATCACGTCGCCAACATCGGTGACGCCCGCAGCCTGGCGATCCATCCGGCCACCACCACGCACTCGCAATTGACGCCGGCCGAGCAGTTGGCCAGCGGCGTTTCGCCGGGCTATGTGCGGCTATCGGTGGGCCTGGAGCATATCGACGACATCGTCGCCGATCTGGCCCAGGCGCTGGACAGCGCCGCCGAGGCGGTCAGGGCCGCCGCCTGATCCGACCGTTTGCATTGGGATCCTTCGGGGCGCCGGCCTTGGTTCGGCGCCCCCTTTTCTTGTTGACTGGAACGTTCTAGCCCTGTAATTAACGACTTAGTTAATTAAAGCTACGGTTAATCATGAAAGACCATCTGTCCACCACCTTCGCCGCTCTGGCCGATCCGACCCGCCGGGCGATCCTCGCCCATCTGGCCAAGGGCGAGGCCACCGTCAACGATCTGGCGGAACCGTTCGAGATATCGCTGCCGGCGGTCTCCCGGCATCTGAAGGTGCTCGAACGCGCCGGCCTGATCGAGCGGCGCAAGCAAGCGCAATTCCGTCGCTGCGCCCTGCGGCCCGAGGCGTTGCGCGAGGCGGCCGACTGGATCGAACACCATGCCCGTTTCTGGGAGGAGCAGTTGGATGCCTTGGCCAGCTACCTGCGGGACGGCGATACCGACGAGGAGACGAAAAAATGAGTGAATCGGCGATAACGGCACCAATCGACGGCCTGGTGATCGTGCGCATGTTGGAGGCGCCCCGCGAGAAGGTGTTCGAGGCCTTCACCAACCCGGAAATGCTGCGGGTCTGGTGGGGGCCGGAGGGCGCCAACAGTCCCGATGCCCAGGTCGACGCACGGGTCGGCGGCGACTATCGCCTCGACATCCACGGCAGCGACGGCTCGGTGCACCAATTGGGCGGCCGCTACAAGGAGGTCTCGCCGCCCGAGAAGCTGGTCTTCACCTGGCAATGGCTGGGTGGCGAGGCGCCATCGCCCGAAACCCAGGTCACCATCGAGCTGGCCGACCTAGGCGCCCGCACCCGACTGACCCTGACCCATGAAGGCTTCGCCAACGACGAGGCGCGTGAGGCCCACAACCGCGGCTGGATCAGTTCAATGGTCTGCCTGCAACAGATCACCGAAGAGGGGTAGGCTGATGAGCACGATCACCATTTGCGGCAGCCCGTTGAGCACCTACGTGCGGACCGCCCGCATGGCCGCCATCGAAAAGGGCATCGGTCACGAGCTGCGGGACATGGCGCCGGGCAGTGACGAGATCAGGGCCTTGCACCCGTTCGGCAAGATCCCGGTGCTGCGGCACGGTGATCTGGTGCTGTACGAAACCCTGGCCATCGTCGGCTATATCGACCAGGCGTTCGACGGACCGCCGTTGCAGCCGGCGGACCCGGTCGGGCGGGCGCGAACGAATTAATGGATCAGCGCCGTCAACGACTATTTCTACGATGCCATGATCCGCCGCTACGTCCTGCAGTACATCTTCCCCAAGGGGGCCGACGGCCAGCCCGATCGTGCCGTGATCGATCCGGCCCTCGAGCAGATTGCCAATTACCTGTCGATCATCGACGACGGTCTGGCCGAGCACGACTTCCTGGCCGGCGACCAGGTCAGCTCGGCCGATTTGTTCCTGGCGCCGATCATGACCTATCTCAGCCGGATGCCGGAAGGTGGAGAGCTGTTGGCCGATTGCGCCAACATCCGACGGGCCGGCGGCGCCATGACCCAGCGGGCGAGCTATCAGGATACCCTGCCGCCGCCGCCGAAGGAGGCGGCCGCCGAATAGGGGGTCCGCTACCGCTACTCGCCGCTCGTCAGTCGATGGGGCGTGCGCAGGAACAGGGCGGCGACGGCGCAGATCAGGGGATAGATCGCCAGTAGTACCAGGATCTCCTGGTAGCTGCCGATCAGGTCGAAGGCGATGCCCAGCGGCAACGGCCCGATCGAGGCGCCGATCACGCCGATCATCTGCCCGGTGCCCTGGATGCTGCCCAGATGCTTGCGGCCGAAATAGCGCGGCCACATGTAGGCGAAGAAGGTCATGGTGCAGGCGTTGTTCAGGCCGAAAATCGCCGCATAGATCAGCGCCGTCGGCAGATCGTGGGCATGGGCCGCCGAGAGCAGGGCCGCGACCATCACCAAGAGACCGCCGGCGAACACCCATTCGGTGCGGAAGCGGTCGAGCGCGCGGCCGACCAGGGGGATGGTCAGCACCATGACGATGGCGGAAATCGGGAAGGCGCGCGCCGCCACGGCCTGGCTCAGGCCCTGACTGGTCAGGATCGAGACCTGGAAGAAATGCAGCGAGGTGACCAGCATGGACAGCCCGAACAAGCCGGCGCAGACGATCCAGAAGGTGGAGGTGCGTAACGCCTGGTTGAGCTCCAGGCCGCTGTCGGCGCTCTGACTTCCGGCCTGCACCGTTTCGTCGCCGGGGCCGACACCGTCGGCCCGCAGGCCGACGTCCTCCGGCCGATCGACCATCAGGAACAGCACCGGCGGCAGCAGCAGCACCCAGGTTGAAATACCCAGCCACAGCCAGGCCTGCCGCCAGCCAACCAGGTCGATCAGCCACTGGGCCAGCGGCGGATGCACCGCCATCGAGGCCGAGAAACCGAGCGCCATCAGGCTCAGGGCGAAGCCACGGCGGCGGTCGAACCAGTGCGAGACCGTGTTGGCGCAGTTCAGCATCAACGAGCCCTGGCCGAAAAAGCGCAGGGCGGCGAAGCCCAAGGCCAGCCACAGCACGTTGGCGGCGGCGCCGAAGGCCAGGCAGGCCAGCCCCAGCAGCAGCGACACCACCAACAGCATGCGCCGGGGGCCGTGGCGATCGACCAGGCGGCCCATCCAGGGCAGGCCCAGGGCGGCGACCAGCGTGGCCAAGGCATAGGCCGAGGCGATCGAGGTCGAGGTGATGCCGAGGTCGGCCGCGATCGGCCCGACGAAGACACTGAAGGTATGGGACTGACCCGGGCCGCTGGCGAAGATGCCCAGCCCGGCGATGGCCAGGATCAGCCAGCCGTAGAAGAACCGCTGGCCGATGCGGTCCACCAGGGCGGGTTTATGTGCGCTCCGAGGCATTCGCCCAATCTCTGTCCGTCGGCACGCCGCCGCGCCTTCGCCGGTTTCATCTTGGCCGGCCGCTCTGCCTCGACAAAGCTATTTGACGTTTACGTAAACGTAAAGCGGCGAATTTGGAATTTTGCGTCCGCCAAGAAAAAGGGGGTGCCTAGGCGCCCCCTTCCATGGCTCAGGCTACTGCCTGGATGCACTAGGCGCCTTCGCGGCCGATGATGGCCACGGAGGATACGTTCTGATGCGGCTGACCGCCCAGGTTATGGGTCATCCCGAAGGTCGGATCCTGCAACTGGCGTTCGCCGGCCCGACCCAACAATTGGCCGTACATCTCGTAGAGCATGCGCAGGCCGGAAGCGCCGATCGGATGGCCAAAGCATTTCAGGCCGCCGTCGATCTGGCAGGGTACCTGGCCGTCGGCGTTGTAGAAGCCGTCCAGGACATCGCGCCAGGCTTCGCCTTCGTTGGAGATGTACAGATCTTCCATGGTCACCATCTCGGTGATCGAGAAGCAGTCATGGCACTCGAACATCGAGATCTGCTCCCGCGGCTTTTCGATCCCGGCCTCCTTGTAGGCCCGCTCGGAGGCCTTGCGGGTGGTCAGGAAATAACTGCCGTCCCAGGAGTTGTGACCCGATTCCTGGCCGTTCGAGACGGCCAGCTGCAAAGCCTTGACGGTGATCCGTTCCGACTTGCCCAGGGATTTGGCGATCTCCGGCGTGGTCACGATGGCGGCGGCGGAACCATCCGAGACGCCACAGCAATCGAACAGGCCCAGGGGCGCCGCGATCATCGGCGCGTTCAACACCGTTTCCAGCGGGATTTCCTTGCGCAGATGGGCCTTGGGATTCTTCGCGCCGTTGGCGTGGCTCTTCACGGAAATGGAGCCGATGGCCTTTTTCACGGTGTCCATGTCGACGCCATGCTTTTGCGAATAGGCCGTGGCCAGTTGGGCGAAGCCGCCCGGCGCCGAGCCATTGGCCCGGACCATGTCGTTCAGCGGGCCGGCGCCGCGCTGGGGCAGGCCGCCATAGCCGGTGTCCTTCAGCTTCTCGACACCCAGGGCGAGGGCGATATCGGCGGCGCCGGAGGCGACCGCATAGACCGCGCCGCGAAACGCTTCGGTGCCCGAGGCGCAGAAGTTTTCGACCCGGGTGACCGGGATATTGGGCAGGCGAAGCGCCACCGAAAGCGGCACGCCGGATTTGCCCACATGCACTTCCTCGATCGCGGTGGCGAACCAGGCGGCATCGATCTGGCTGGTCTCGATCCCGGCATCGGCCAAAGCTTCCTGATAGGCTTCGACGATCAAATCTTCGGCATCGCAGTCCCAGCGTTCCCCGAATTTCGAGCAACCCATGCCGAGAATTGCGACTTTATCCCTAATACCTGAGGCCATCTTTCTTTCTCCTTATGACGCCTGAACCTTGGGCGCTGCTTTCCAGAAATATTTGTTGAAACCGCGTCGTTCGTCCGCCGCCTTGATGCGGAATACCATGCGGAATTCGTCGCCGACCGCGACGCCGCCCTCGTCGACATCCGTGAAGTCGGCCATCATGCGGCCACCCTCTCCGAACGTGACCATGCCGAAATGATGCGGCGGGTCCGGCGCGTAGGTCAGATTGTCGGCGGTCCAGGATTGGATGGTGGCGCTGGTTTCGGCCATCTTGTGGTCTTCCTGGGTGTTGATGGCGCCGCAATTCGGGTTCACGCAAATCCGCGCTTTCGGATATTGCACCGTACCACATTGCTCGCACTTGCCGCCAACGAAGCCGATGACCATTTCCCGGTTCCTGTACAAGGTGGTCAGCGCCGTCTGCTTGTCGGTTTCCGAACGCAGGCCGCCGTCCTGCTGCACCAGGCCGTTGAAGGCCAGGAACTTGTTGTAGTTGGTTTCTTCCTTGCGGTGGGCCAGATGGCCCTTGATGCCCTGACGGTTCGCCATGGTCGGAAGCTTATCCGTGGTGCGGAAGACCAGGGCATCGCAACCCTGACCCCAACCGATCACCATGATCACTTGCCCCGGCGTGGCGTCTTGCAGGCAATCCACCAGCATCACCAGACTGTGCGCCGTGCCTGCCTCGCCCATCACGCTGTGCAGGTTGTCGCGGGCCGCTTCCGCCGCGAAGCCGCAACGCTTGGCGACCATGCCGGCGATATTGCGAATCGTGCCGGGCATCGCGAAATGATCGATCTCGCCGGCCGCCAGGCCGGTGTTGTCCAGGGCCGCCTGCACCGCCTCCGGCACGATCTTCATGAACCCTTCATCGCGAATCCAGCGTTCTTCCCAATTGTAGTCGAAGTCCGCATTCTGGCCGCGATAATGGTCGACGAAGTCGACGGCGACCTGTCCGGCACCGACATACTCGGCCACCACATCCTCGTTGCCCAGCAACAGGGCGGCGCCGCCATCGCCGTACATCAACTCGTTGTTGTTGGCGGTCTGGCTGCGCCGATGCTCGCCGGCGGCGAATAGGGCGCTGCCGCCGGTGCCCTGCACCACGCTCAAGGCATTGATCAGACCGGACGTCGCGGCTCGTTGGGACGACGTGATGTCCATGGTCATCATGTTCTGGCCCAGGTTCAGGGCCGTGCCCAGTACACCTGAATTCTGCCGATCCGTGAACGGCATCGTGGTCGAGGCCAGATAAATCGCCTTGATGTCGTCGGGCCGGGTCTTATCCAGGCAATCGCGGGATGCCTCGACCGCCATGGTCAGGGCGTCTTCGTCCCAATTGCACATGGAGCGCTCGCCCTTGCTGTACCCTTTCAGGGCGGAATTGAACCAGCCGTTGTTTTCGACAATGACGCTACGCGGCAGCCTGCGCCTGGGCACATAACCGCCGTAAGCCTTGATACCTACCATTCGTCCTTCCCTTCGCCGGGTCCGCCGTTCGCGGCCCTTGATTACGCATCGCTAATGGCTGAGCCCAACTTATCAGAGCGCACCCGAGCGTCAAGCGGTGCCAGCTTGGCGCCCGGAACCGGTGGACGGCGACCATCGGCCCCGGTCCCGTTAGAATCACGGCAGGTGTCGGAATTCTTTACAGTTTACCCCCGCCGGCGGGGGCCATCTACCGGCTAAGGTATTGAAAAAGCAGGAATCGAAAAAGTTGGCACGGTCCTTGCATTGTGTATGGCAGGAGACGAGACCGCCGATCCTGGCTAGGCCAACCGATACGTTAGTGGATAAGTACAGGGGACAGATGATGAAACTTCAAACCCAAGCATTGACCGCAATTGCCACCATCGCCGCCGTCGTCACCGCAGCCGGAACGGCACAGGCATTACCCACTGAATTGCTCGCCGACATCGTCAACCTGCAATCGTGGGATTTCGGCATCACGTCGCTGAAGGTGATCGAGACGCCGGAGCCGGGCAGCATGTTTGTCCTGGGCACCGGTATCGTCGGCCTGATCGCGGCGCGTCGCCGCAAGAAGTAGACCCGCTTCCTGTTGGCCGGCGGTCGTCAACGCCGCCGGCGAGCAAGGGTGGCTCCGCCAGGGGCCGCCTTTCGTTCGTCCGGACCCCCGACATGCTCTAGCTACTTGGTCACGAACCTGTATTTGACCACCCGGTCGTTGCCGGAGTCGGAGATCCACAGGATGTCGCCGTCGACCTCGATGCCTTCCGGCGTGCGGAACCTGCCGGGCCCCTTGCCGGCCCGGCCCGAGCCGAGCACCAACAGCAGCCGGCCGTCGGCCGCGATGATCTTGACCTGGTGGTTGTTCTTGTCCGCCGCGATCAGCGTGCCGTCCGACAGAACATCCTGGTAGCGGACGCCGTCGAAGTCGTAGGGCGGACCTTTCAGTTCCCGCTTGATCGCCAATTCGGGCGACAGCAGCAGCATGCGGTCGTTGCCGGCATCGGACAGCCAGACGTCGCCGCCGGGTGCCACTTCGAGATCGTGCGGCGCCGACAACCCCTTCAATTCCCCAACCACCTCGCCGTCGGCGTAGGCGACGACGTTGCCCGACCAGGCACCGGCCACGTAGACGCGGCCGTTGGGGTGAACCAGCACGCCCTCCGGGCCGCGAATGCGCTTCGTCAGTTCGCCGACCAGCCTGGCCTTGGTGCCGGCCATTTCGTAGATCGTCACCCGGCCGTTGTGAGTATCGGCGACGTAGGCTCGGCCCTGGCGATCGAAGTCGACGTCATGGCTGCCGTCCTGATGATCGGCGCCGAAGCTGGCGACGAAGGCCAGGCTGTGCGGATCGAGGATGGCGATGCGATCGTTGCCGACGTCCGAGACGAACAGGTATTTGCCGTCCGGCGACAGTTTCAGATCGTGCGGATTGTCGAGGTCGGCGGTGCTGGCGCCGATGAACGTCGCGGTCGGTTGCGCCGCTGCCTCGGTGGCCAACGATAGGCCGGCGGTGAGAGCCAGAGCGAGGCGAAGGATCATCCGACGTCTCCAGGGCATGCCCGGGCCGGACGGGCTCAGCGGCGAAAACGGGTTTCGGCGAAGGCCGGCAGTTCGGCGCAGCGGGCCGACAGGGCCGCCAGGGCCGGATAGCCTTCACCCTGCATCAGATAGGGCACGGCGATGCCGATGAAATCATGGGCGACGGCGGCGGTAATGTCGGCCAGGGTGATGCCGTCGCCGCACAGCCAGTCACGGCCGCTGGCCGCCTGGTCCAGCGCCGCCAGGCCGCCGGCCGACTGCCCGTCCACGCGGTCGACCCAGTCCTGATAGATCTTGTCCTCGGGCCGGCGGTTCCGCTCGTAGGAGGAGGCCACGCCCTTTTCGCAGACGCCGAGGCCGGTGGCGACCAGGCGCAGCACCTCTCGGCGGTCGGGGCCGCCGGCCGGCAGCAGGCGGTGCTCCGGATCGGCGGTCTCCAAGAGGTGGTCGATGATCGCCGCGCTGTCGACCAGCACCTCGCCATCGTCCAGCACCAGGGCAGGTACGCGGCCGACCGGATTGAACTTGGCGATCTCGTCGGCCTGGTCGGCGGTCGACAATTCGCGCTGTTCGTAAGGCAAATCCAGCAGTTTCATCACCACGGCGGTGCGCCGCACGAATGGGGAGAGGTAGCGGCCAACCAAAATCATTCGATGTCCTCCGTCGAATATTGCTTCCTAGGTGCGGCCGGAGCCGTTGCGATAGCCCAGGCGCACCGCCGCGATGGCCTGGGCCACGGCGGCCTGGCTGGGATCGATCACCGGCACGCCCAACTGGTCCTCCAGCCGCTGGCGGTAACGGGCCATGCCGGCGCAGCCCATGATCAGCACGTCGGCGCCGTCTTCGTCGATCAACTGCCGGCCGACCGTGGCCATGCGTCCCTCGACCTCGTCTACCCGGTTCAGATCGGTGACGCCGACGCCGATCGGCCGGTCGCCGGCCAGCCGGCCTTCCAGTCCCATCTGCCGGACATAGCGGCGGTGCCGGGTGATCGAGGCCGGCAATATGGCGATGATGCCGAAACGTTCGCCCAGGGTCAGCGCCGTCGTCACCGCGCCTTCCGAGATACCCAGCACCGGCCGGTCCGTGGTCTCCCGCGCCGAATGCAGGCCGGGGTCGGAGAAACAGGCGATCACGAAGGCATCGGCGGCGTTGTCCTCGCGTTCGATCAGGGCGCACAGGGGGCCGACCACGCCGTCCACGTGCCGCTGGCTCTCGATGCCCGGCGGTCCTTCGGCCAGGGTCAGGCAGTCGATCGCCGGGCCGTCGGCGAAACGCAACGGCGCCATGGCGGCGTCGATGCCGGCGGTCACTTCCTCGGTGCTGTTCGGGTTGATGACGACGATCCGTTCGGCCATCCCTGCCTCCCACGTGGAGCCGGCGCCCCTATTCGGGCGGCGCCTCGGCGGCGGTCTGTTCGGCGATGATGCCGTAATGCTCGATGCGGCGATGCTGGGCGAAGTCGAACACCGTTTCGCGAATATAGCGGCCGCGCTCCAAATCGCAGTCGGCGACGATCACTTCGTCCTCGTTGGTGGTGGCCAGGGCGGCGATCTCGCCGGTCGGCGCGACGATGCAGGATCCCGCCATCATGTCGACGCCGCCCTCCATGCCGCACTTGGCGGTGCCGACCACCCAGGTGCCGTTCTGGTAGGCGCCCGCCTGCATCGACATGTGGTTGTGGAACATCCGCAGATGCGGCGATTCCACCGCCACCGAATTGCCCACCGGCGTGTTGTAGCCCAGGGTCACCAGTTCGACGCCCTTCAGGCCCATGACCCGCCAGGTCTCGGGCCAGCGGCGGTCGTTGCAGATGCACATGCCCATCACCCCGCCCATGGTCCGGAACACCGGGAAGCCCAGGTCGCCGACCTCGAAATAGCCCTTTTCCAGGTGCTGCCAGGGCCGCTCGGGCTCGTATTCGTAGTGTCCCGGCAGATGCACCTTGCGGTACTTGCCGACGATCTCGCCCTGCCGGTCGACCAGGATCGAAGTGTTGAAGCGGCGCCGGTTGCCGGCTTCGTCGATGAACTGCTCGGCATAGCCCAGGTTGAAGCCGACGCCCAAATCCCGCGCCACGTCGAACAGCGGCTGGGTCTCGTTCGACGGCATCTCCTTCTCGTAGAAGCCGTCCAGCTCTTCCTTGTCGGTGATGTGCCAGCGGGGGAAGAAGGTGGTCAGGGCCAATTCGGGGAACACCACCAGACGGGCACCCCGGGCGTGCGCCGCCCGCAGCATCTCGATCAGGCGCCCAACCACGCTGGCGCGGCCTTCCTCGCGCTCCACCGGGCCCAGTTGCGCGGCGGCGGCGGTGATCATTCGGGACATGGCTTCTCCTGCTGGCTGGCGACGGCACGGGCACGGTTGGCGGTTGTCGCGGGGCGCGAATACTAGCATCATAGGAGGTCGAGGGATGAGGGTAATTGGGTGGCCATCTTATTTCACTGTCCGTGGGAGAATGCCGACGAGTGGCTGGCGGCGTTGCGCTCGGCGATGCCGCGCGACGAAATCCGCGTCTGGCCCAATGTCGGCGATGCCGAGGAGATCGACTTCGCGCTGGTCTGGCAAATTCCGCACGGCGAGTTGGGTGCGTTTCCCGGGCTATTGGGCATCTCCTCGCTGGGCGCCGGGGTCGACGGTCTGCTGACCGATCCGGAACTGCCGGCGAACGTACAAATCGCCCGCCTGGTCGATCCGTTGATGGCCGATCGCATGGCCGAGTATGTCTGCGGCAACGTGCTGTACTACCACCTCGGTCATGACCGGTACGCCGAACAACAGCGCTTTGGCCGCTGGCGCCGGCGGCCGCATGTCGATGCCAGGGATCGGTTCATCGGCCTTTTGGGCTTGGGGCATTTGGGCCGTCGTTGCGCCGAGCGGCTGGGCGAATTCGGTTTCAACTTGTTGGGTTGGAGCCGCGGGCCAAAGGAAATCCGTGGCGTCCATTGCCTGCACGGCAACGATCGCCTGGACGAGGTGCTGGAACGGGCGGGGATATTGGTGGTCCTGCTGCCCTTGACCATCGATACCGAAAACCTGCTGGACAAGGTGGCGTTCAACGTCATGCCGCGCGGCGCTTATCTGATCAACTGCTCGCGCGGCGAAATCGTCGATGAAGAACATCTCGTCGCCGCCCTCGATAGCGAGCGGCTCGCCGGCGCCACCCTGGATGCCTGCCGGGAGGAGCCCTTGCCGGCCGATCATCCGCTTTGGAAGCACCCGAAGATCCGCATCACGCCGCACGTGGCCAGCCTGTCCGAACCCGTCACCGGCGCCTTGATCCTGGCGGAACAGGTGCGCCGAGCCCGCCGACGGCAACGCCTGGTCGACGTCGTAGAGGTCGCCCGCGGCTACTGAAGCCTTCGCTATTCGGGCGCCATGGCCCATCTCCCGCGGGATCGCCCGTGCATATTGATGTGTGCGGTAACTTGCTTATGGCAGCAAGATAGTTGACATTGGCAACTATCCCGCCCGAGAATGCATCCCATGGACCTAACGGAAGGCGATCTGCCCCGTCGGATCGAGGCCGTTCGCCGCTTCAATCGCTTCTACACCAAGCAGATCGGCGTCCTGCGCGAGGGCCTGTTGCAGAGTCCGTTCTCGCTCACCCAGGCCAGGATCATCTATGAACTGGCCCATCGTGACACGGCCACGGCCAGCCAACTCGGCGACGAACTCAATCTCGACCGCGGCTATCTCAGCCGCATCCTGCGCGGCTTTGCCACCAAGGGTCTGATCGACCGAACTCCCTCGCCCGAAGACGGTCGCCAAACCGTGCTGCGCTTGAGCGACCGGGGTCGGGAGGCTTTCGCCATGCTCAATGCCCGCTCGCGCACCGAAATCGCCGCCATGCTGGATAGCTTGGCGGCCGAGGATCAGGATCGTCTGCTGCATGCCATGAACGTCATCCGGCGGCTCTTGGGCGGCGCACCGGATCGGCCGACGCCGCTGCTGCTCCGGCAGCACGAGCCGGGCGACATGGGTTGGGTGGCCAGTCGCCATGGCCTGCTCTATGCCGAGGAGTTCGGCTGGGACGAGCAGTTCGAGGCGCTGGTCGCCGGGATCGTCGGCGACTTCCTGAAGCACTACGATGGCAAGCTGGAGCGTTGCTGGATCGCCGAACTGGACGGCGATGTCGTCGGCTCGGTGTTCGTGGTCAAACACTCCCCCACCATTGCCCAACTGCGCCTGTTGCTGGTTGAGCCCAAGGCCCGGGGCCATGGCATCGGCGGCCGATTGATCGACGAATGCCTGCGCTTCGCCCGCCGCGCCGGCTATCGGAAGATGACCTTGTGGACCAACAGCGTGCTGCTGTCGGCCCGCCGGCTGTACCAGGCGGCCGGCTTCCGCCTGATTGCCGAGGAAGCGCATCACAGTTTCGGCCATGACCTGGTCGGCGAAACCTGGGAATTGGACCTACGATCGGCGGCCGGAGCGGGCAACCGGGATCGGAGCCGGGGCGATGATCCTGCGTGATCTGCTGGCGCCGGCCGCCGCCGCCGGCGCCGGCATCCTGGTCGGCACCGGCATGGTGGCGACACGCTTCGTCATCACTCAGACCGATCCGGCCTCGCTGGCGCTGTTGCGTTACCTGGTGGGCTTTCTGTGCCTGTTGCCGCCGGTGCTGGTCGCCGGCCGGCTGCGGTTCGACCGGGCTGATATGCTGCCCGTGGCGCTGCTCGGCATCACCCAATTCGGCATCCTGATCGCGCTGCTGAACTTCGGCTTGCAGTTCATCGGCTCGGGTCTCGGGGCGTTGATCTTCGCCACGCTGCCGTTGTTGACCATGTTGTTCGCCGCCGCCCTGCGTCTGGAATCGCTCACCCCGGCGAAATCGATCGGCGTGCTTTTGACCATCGCCGGCGTGACCTGCGCCGTGGGCGGCAAGATCCAACCCATGGACGGCGCAGCGACGGGCTGGCTCGGGGTTCTGGCGGTGTTCGGCAGCGCTTTGTGCGGCGCGGTCTGCAGCGTCTTCTACCGCCCCTATCTGGAAAAATACCCGGCCTTGCAGATCGGCGCCTTCGCCATGCTGGCCTCGGTCGCTTTTCTGGCCATCCTGGCGGGGTTCGAGGGGTTCTTCGCGGCCTGGCCCGCGTTTACCCTTGGCGGCTGGCTGGCCGTGCTGTTCATCGGTGTCAGCAGCGGCCTGGGCTACTACCTGTGGCTTTGGGCCTTGCAGCACGCGACGCCGACCGAAGTGACGGTGTTCCTGGCCCTGGGGCCGATCACCGCCACCGCCGGTGGCGCCATGCTGCTGGGCGAGGCGGTGCCACCATTGTTCCTGCTTGGCCTGGCGGCGCTGGCGCTGGGCCTCTATGTCGCCCACCGGCGGCCGAATGCTCGGCGGGAGTAGAGCAATTTTCCCAATCCGGTATCGCGCCACGGCTTGCGGCGGCCGGGTGGCCAAATTATACTCTGCCGGCATTGGCCGCGCCGGTCTGACCGCCGGTGCTTGAATGGCCGCAAACGTTTTCGGTTAGTGTCAAACAGGGGGCATGAACATGCCACGTATCGCGGTCACCACGTCACAAGCGCTGTTTCCGGCCATCGCGGCCAAGTACCTACCGGCCATCACGGCGGCGGTCATGGGCTTTGCCATCCTGTTCGTCGTTGGTCTGGCGCAACCGATGTCGGTCCACAACGCCGCCCATGATTCCCGCCACGGCATAGCCTTCCCCTGCCACTAGGGGCTCCGACGGCGGCCCGCCGTCGTATCGAGAACGCCGATGTTTCGAACCATTCTTCTGGTGGCCCTGATCGCCGGCGTCGTCGCCGGCTTGCTGGTCACCGGGGTACAGGCCCTGAAGGTGCTGCCGCTGATCCATCAGGCCGAGGTCTATGAAGAGGCCGGCGGCCATGCCCACGGCGCGGCGCCGGGCCAGGACGACAAGGCCGCGGCGCATCGGCATGAAGACGAGGCTTGGCAGCCGGCCGACGGCGTCGAGCGGTTTGCCTTCACCCTGTTGTTCAACATCCTGGCCGGCATCGGCTTCGCCCTGTTGCTGACCGCGGCCTATTCCATCAAGGGCGGCCGCGACTGGCGCGAGGGATTTCTTTGGGGGCTGGCCGGCTTCGCCGCCTTCAACCTGGCGCCGGCGTTCGGCCTGCCGCCGGAATTGCCGGGCATGCCGGCGGCCGAAGTCGGCCCGCGGCAGATCTGGTGGGTCGGAACCATGGCCGCCACCCTTGCCGGCATCGGCATCCTGGTTTACGTCCCGCCAACGGTTTGGAAGTTGGCCGCCGTCGCCATAATCGTCCTGCCCCACGTCATCGGCGCACCGCATCCCCGGGATCCCTCGGCGGCGGTGCCGGCGACGATCGCCGCCTCGTTCGTCAGCGCATCACTGGTGAGCAATCTTTTGTTCTGGCTGACCATCGGTGGCGTGGCGGCCTATCTGTTCCGGCGACTGTCGCCGAAAGAAGTAGAGGAAATGAGCATCGCATGAAGAAGCGTATTAGCGGAATCGCGACACTGGTCGGGGCGAACCTGTTCACCGCCGCGCCGGTCCTGGCCCATGGCGGCGACGGCGGTCACGGCACGGTGCACGGCGCCCAGCACCTGCTCGCGGGATATGATCATCTCGCCTTGACCTTAGCCCTGGCGTTCGCCGCCGTGGCGGTGGGCCTTGGCGTTGGCCGCCTGCTCCGGCATCGTTCGGGCACCCGGCCGGCTCGATCAGACTAGATCGATCAGGTGCTGGAACGAGCCGGCGATACGGCCTTGCCGTAGACCGACGCGGCCCAGCCGCTCCCCCAGGGCATCGCCGACCTCGAACAATTCATTGCCCGGGGCCTCGCGCAGCACCTTGGCGTAATGGAATTCGTGGCCGCGAAATTCCCGGCCGGCCGGCCCCAGGGGGCCGTCCGCCAGTAGTTTCATGTGCCGATAGCCGAGGTGCAGCCGCCGCTCGGCGAACGAGGTCTCGAGCGGCAACAGGGCGGCCATGGCATGCCTCTCGCCGGCACCGTCGATCAGGCCTTCGCCCAACACCATGTAACCGCCGCACTCGCCGTGGATCGCCGCCTGCCGTGCCGCCGCGGCCCGCAGGCCGTCGATGAAGTGGCGGTTGCCGGCCAGCCGGCCGGCCTGCAATTCGGGATAGCCGCCGGGCAGATAGACCGCGTCGGCGGCAGCGTCCGGCGGCTGGTCGGCCAGGGGCGAAAACGGCAGGATTTCGGCCCCGGCGGCCCGCCAGTCGGCCAGAAGGTGCGGATAGCAGAAGGCGAAGGCGGCGTCCCGCGCCACCGCGATGCGCTGGCCCAACGGCGGCAGCGGCCGGCGGTCGGTTGCTTCGGGTCGGGCCAGGCCGCCGCGCAAGGTTTGCAGGCGGTCGAGATCCAGGTGTTTGGCCACTTCCCCGGCGGCCCGGTCCAGGAACGCCTCCAGATCGGCATGCTCGGCCGCCTGCACCAGGCCCAGATGCCGATCCGGCAGTGCCAACTCCGGCAGGGACGGCAGATAGCCCAGGATCGGCACCGGTAGATTGCGGCAGGCCCGCTCCAGGGCCTTGATATGGCCGGGCCCGCCGACCCGGTTGAAGACCACGCCGGCGACGCTGAGATCCTGGCGATAGGAGGTGAAGCCGTGCACCACGGCGGCGGCCGAACCGGCCTGGGCGCGGACGTCGACCACCAGGATCACCGGAATGCCCAAGGCCACGGCCAGGTCCGCCGTCGAGCCGCTGCCGTCGTTGGCGCCGTCGAACAGGCCCATGACGCCCTCGCCCAGCACCAGATCGGCGCCCTCGGCCACCTCGGCCAGGATTTCGGCCATGGTCTCCGGCCGCATCGACCAGGCATCCAGGTTGTGGCAGGGCCGGCCGCTGGCGGCGGCGTGGAAGGCCGGGTCGATATAGTCCGGCCCGACCTTGAAAGAGGAGATCGCCAGGCCCCGGTCGCGGAAATGGCGCAGCAGGGCCAGGGTCAGCGTGGTCTTGCCGCTGCCCGAGGCCGGCGCCGCGAGCAACAGAACGGGGACACTTTGATCCTCGGGCAAGGCGGGCTAGTCCTGTTCGCCGATGCGGCCCAGCCAGTCCAACCGGGCCCGCAGCCTGACGTTTTCGCCGATCACCACCATCGCCGGCGGTTGCAGGCCCTCTCGCGCCACCGCCTCGGCGCAACTACCCAGGGTGGTCTCCACCACCTGCTGCCCTTCGGTGGTGGCGCGCGAGATCAGCGCCACCGGTTCCCCCGAAGGTCGTCCGGCGGCTTGCAGCTTCGCGGCGATCTCGCCCAGGTGCTTCACCGCCATGTACAGCACGATGGTCGGCGATGCCTTGGCGATGGCCGGCCAATCGACGTCGTGCGGAACGTCGCCGCTGGCGTCATGGCCGGTCATGAAGGTCACGGCCGAATTGATGCCGCGATGGGTCACCGGGATGCCGGCATAGGCCAAGCCGCCGATGCCGGCCGAGATCCCCGGCACCACCCGGAAGGGCACGCCGGCCTCGACCAGGGCCAGGCCCTCCTCGGCGCCGCGGCCGAAGATGAACGGATCGCCGCCCTTCAGGCGCAGCACCCGCCGCCCCTCGCCCGCCAGGGCGATCAGCCGGCGGGAGATGTCGGGCTGTTTCGGCGAGGGTTTGCCGCCGCGCTTGCCGGCGTATTCCAGTTCCGCCTCCGGCCGTGCCAGATCGAGCACGCCTTGGCCGACCAGGGCGTCGTAGACCACCACGTCGGCCTGCCCCAGGGCCCGCACCGCATAGCGGGTCAACAGCCCGGGGTCGCCAGGCCCGGCCCCCACCAGCCAGACCCAGCCCGGCTCCAGATTTGGCAAATCGGCTGTATCCTCGATCATGCTGCGGGTTTTACACCCTTCGTTCGACACCGCCTAGCGAATGGCGTGGCATCTGCCTATAAAAGCCGATGCAGCGGAAACCCAGCGGTTCGTTACGGCGTGGCTGGACCACCGGGGCCTGCGCCACGGCGGCCACCCGGGCCGCCTATACGGCGCTGCTGACCGGGGATTTCCCAGATCCGGTGCGTATCGATTTGCCCGGTGGCCGGCGGCCCGCCTTCGCCCTGGCGCGGCAGTCGCTGGCGGCGGATCGGGCCACCGCCGGGGTGATCAAGGACGCCGGCGACGACCCCGACGTCACCCATTGCGCCCTGGTGCTGGCCAGCGTGCGACGGGGCGAACCGGGCAGCGGCGTGGTCTTCCGGGCCGGCCCCGGCGTCGGCACGGTGACCCTGCCGGGACTGCCGCTGGCGGTGGGGGAGCCGGCCATCAACCCGGCGCCGCGGCGGATGATCCAGCAGGCCGTCGCCGAGGTCGCCGCCGAACATGGCGAGGCCGGCGATCTCGAGGTCGAGATCGCGATCCCGGAAGGGGAGGAACTGGCGCGGCGGACCCTGAACGACCGCCTCGGAATCGTCGGCGGGCTGTCGGTTCTGGGCACCAGCGGGGTCGTCGTGCCCTATTCCTGTGCGGCCTGGATCGCCTCGATCCATCAGGGGATCGACGTCGCCCGGGCCGCCGGCCTGGTGCATCTGGCCGCCGCCACGGGCAAGACCTCGGAGGCGGCGGTGGCCGAACTGTATGGGCTGCCGGCGATGGCGCTGCTCGACATGGGGGATTTCGCGGGCGGCGTGTTGAAATACCTGCGTGCCCATTCGGTAGCCCGGCTCAGCATCGCCGGCGGCTTCGCCAAGATCGGCAAGCTGGGGCAGGGGCATTTGGACCTGCATTCGGGGCGCAGCTCGGTGGATTTCACCTGGCTGGCCGATCGTCTGGCCGAACTCGGCGGCGACGGCGAACTGCTGGCGGCGGCGCGGGCGGCCAATACCGCACAGCAGGTCCTCGAACTGGCCCGGGCGGCCGGATTGCCGCTCGCCGACATGGTGGCCGACCGGGCCCGAGTGGCGGCGGCCGAGGTCGTGGGTGAGGCGGTGGCCGTCGAAGTACTGATCTTCGACCGCCAGGGCGAACTGGTCGGCCGGTCCGGTGCCTAGGCTATTGATCCTGGGCGGCACGGCCGAGGCGGTGGAGTTGGCGCGCCGGGCCGCTGCGAATCCGAAGATCGAGGTCGTCAGCTCGCTGGCCGGCCGCACCAGCCGGCCGCGGCGGCCGGCGGGAGGGTTGCGGGTCGGCGGCTTCGGCGGCGTCGATGGCCTGCTCGACTATTTGCACCAGGGCGCCATCGACCTCCTGGTCGACGCCACCCACCCCTATGCCGCCGTCATTTCGCACAACGCCGACCAGGCCTGCCGCCGGGCCGGTATCGAGCGGTTGAGCCTGGTGCGGCCGGCCTGGCGGGCCGAGCCCAATGATCGCTGGATCGAAGTCCCGGACGCCGCCGCCGCCGCCGCGCGCCTGCCGGACCTAGGTCACCGCGCTTTCCTGACCCTGGGGCGGCGCGATCTGGAGGTCTTCGCCTCCCGTGCCGGCATCTGGTTCCTGGTTCGCCTGATCGAGGTCCGGCCGCCGACCGGCTTTGCAGATGCCACCTTCATCCAGGATAGAGGGCCGTTCACACGGCAGGCCGAGTTGGCCCTGATGCGCGAACACCGCATCGATTGCCTGGTCAGCAAGAACAGCGGTGGCGAGGCCACCCATGGCAAGATCCTGGCCGCCCGCGAGTTGTCGCTGCCGGTGCTGATGATCGCCCGGCCGCCACCACCCGGCGGCGCGCAAGTCGCCTCCGTGATGGAGGCGCAAGACTGGCTCGGGCAACGAATCCGTGAAGGCTAGAGCCAATTTATAGAAAGATTGACCTATGGACATGCTTCGAGACGGGCGCTTCGCGCCCTCCTCAGCATGAGGTTAACTTGTTGAAAATACTTGCGTTTTCCTCATCCTGAGGAGAGCCGTAGGCTCGTCTCGAAGGATCAATGGGGCGAGTCATGGTTGTTGCATCTTGGTATAACGTATCTATGCCCCGTCCCGTTTCGGCATCCGGGCCAGCCAGATCAGCGGAATCGGGATGATCGAAACGATGGTGAACAGGCGGAAGGCGTTCAGGTAGCCGATCATCGCCGCCTGTCGCTGCACCTCGGCATTGGCGGAGGCCAACTCCCTGGCGCTTTCGAAGCCGGCACCGCCGGTCACCCAGGGGAACAGCAACAGCTTGTTGAAATCCGTCAACACGGCGCTCAATTCGGCGACATTGATGAAGGTGCTGCGGATCACCACGGCGACGCAGATCGAAATGAACAGGCTGGAGGCGAAGTTCCGCAGCATGTGGAACACCGCCGAGGCCTCGTCCAACTGATCGGGGCGGACGGTCGAGAACATGACCAGGGTCAGCGGCACCCAGATCAGGCCGATGCCGATGCCCTGCAGGGCCGAGGTCCAGACGATGCCGAAAATGGTCAGATTGATGTCGAAATGCGAGATCGCCCAACCCGACAGGACCTGGCACAGAAAACCCAAGGTCAGGGTCAGGCGCGGGTTCCATTGCGCCAGGCGGACCACCAGCAGGAACGACAGCATGTTGCCGGCGCCGCGGGTGGCGAGTAGCAGGCCAACCGTGGAGTCGGGGAAGCCGCGCAGATCCTGCAGCAGCGGCGGAAACAGCACCAGTGGGGCGAAACTCAACATGCCGAACAGGAAGGCCAGGATCAGGCCCAGGGAGTAGTTGTGGTTGAGAAACAGCCGTGGATTGAAGAACGGCCGGCGGGCCGTGGCGATATGCACCAGGAACAGGTACAGGGCCAGCAGGCCGATGGTGGCTTCGAGGATGGTTTCCGGCGACTCGAACCAGGAGTTCCGCTGGCCGCGATCGAACATCAATTGGAAGGCGCCCAGCGCCGCCGCCAGGGCCAGGAAGCCGATCCAGTCGAGGACCGGCCGGGGCCGCTCGCCCCGTCGCTGGATGAAGGCCCAGATACAGGCCAGGGTTATCACCCCGAACGGCACCATCATGAAGAACACCCAGCGCCAACTGTATTCCTCGGCGATATAGCCGCCCACCGTCGGCCCGATGATCGGCCCGGTGACGACGCCGACACCCCATAGCGCCGTGGCCAGGGCGTGTTGCCGCTGCGGGAAGGTATCCAGGATGATGGCCTGCGAAATCGGCACCAGCGGCGCCCCGAAGGCGCCCTGGCAGATCCGGAACAGCACCACCGTTTCGAGCGATCCCGAGGCCCCGCACAGCACCGAGGAGACCGTGAAACCGAAGGTGCCGATCAGCATCACGTTGCGCCGGCCGAAGCGGTTGGCCAGCCAGCCCGAGATCGGCGTGACGATGGCTGTCGCCACCAGGTTGAAGGTGACCACCCAGGCGATCTGATCCGGCGTCGCCGACAGGGCGCCGCGCATCTGCGGCAGCACCACGTTGGCGATGGTGATCGCCATGGCGTACAGCATCGTCGCCGCCGAAACGGTCGCCAAAACGACATAGCGGCGCGCCGGCCCCGCCATGACGGTCGTTTCGACGGTCGGGGTCATGGCCGCAAGATATCAGGGGTATGGCGAAATTGGCGGTTTGTTTCGACGGCTAGGTCGGGCCTGAAAGGGTGCGGCTGGCAACCTTTCTGATCTGGCCATCGATCGCCGTGCGGATGTCGATGGGAAGAACCTCTTTTGCGTCGTGGCCGCGCCAGGCCTCGATGGTTCGCTCGATGGTTTCCTCGACGATGCGCCAAAGCGGGCTGACCGCCAACCCCGCCGTGTCGGCCAGGCGGCGGATTTGTTCCTGGGATATGCCGCTGATGTCCTTGCCGCCGCCGAACCCGAGCGCCAGGCGATCGCTCGGCAGATAGGGCAGCGTCGCCAAGAGATCATAGGCCGGCGACAGGGCCGGCGTTCTGCCGTCCGGATAGATCAGCGACCAGTTCTTCAGGTGCATGTCGGCGTTGCCGATCAGAACCGAGAAGACGAGCCGGCGCATGAAGTCGTTGACGGCAACTTCCCCCGCCTCCACCCAGAGGACGGCGGCGATGTTGGCGTAGCTGCGCCGTTCGTACTTGCGTCCCGGGAATAGGCCGAAGACCTGGGCGAAATCCTCGATGTGGACACGTCGGCCGTCGGGCAGTCGGTCGAAGCGCTCGACGGCCAAGGCCTTGCCTTTCAGGTCGGTGATCTCCGCCGGCAATCCGGCGATCTCCTGCACGGGGAGAAGTTTCAGCCGCGGTACCGGGATGCCGACTCGCCCGGCGAGCTCCATCGCCACGAACTCATTCTCGGCCACCGCCGGAAAACGCATTGACGGTAGTTTCACGATCCACGACCCGCCGATGCCGTTCGCCGGCACGGTGAGGCCGCCGGTGGCCTCAAGGACGGCGGAAAATTTCAGCTGCACGCCGGCGAGTGAGAAGCGCAGCGCAGGTGATTCCCTGTGTTCCCCATCGCCATGACCATGTTGCTCGTCGTCGCCGGCATCGGCATCGATCGGCAAGGTGGTCACCGCTCCCGGCAGATCGGCGCCAAGGGCATGGAGCAGGAAGAACTCCCGATCCGGCTTCACGCCGGCGCGGACCGCCAGATAGTCGCGAAGATGGCCCTCGGGCAGCAGGTTGGAGAAGAAGGGCCGTGCCGTTTCAACGGCCATTGCGATCTCGCATGCCACATACAGCTTCCGCAGGGCAGCCAGCATAGCTATAGGCCTCCAGTTGTCCAGCTGTGCCGAAGGCAGTCTTTTCAGGAAACAGGAGACCATCTCAACGCTCCACTCGCCGAGAGGGATGGCCCACTGGTCTGCCGCGAGTCTCTCCGAGAAGAGGCCCAGGAGGCAGCTGCGA
>JASLMH010000043.1 GCA_030746635.1 Alphaproteobacteria bacterium
CACCGCAGGCACTTTTCTTGGCGGCGCAGGGGTTGCACGGGTTGCAGGCCTTCTTGGCGGCGCAGGGGTTACAGGCCCCGCAGCCCTTCTTGTTGGCCGCACACGGGTTGCAGGCGCCACAGGCTTTCTTGGCGGCGCAGGGATTGCAGGCGCCGCAGCCTTTCTTTTTCGCCGCGCAGGGGTTGCAGCCGCCGCAGCCGCGTTTCTTGCTGGCGCAGGGATTGCAGGCGGCCAGCCGGATCGGCGCCGGATTGGCCGGACCGGGCGGGCGCTGCGAAGGCTTGCCGACGGCGGACGGGTTGCCACTCTGCCGCGCCCCCTGGGTGCCGGCGTACGAGAAGTCGGCCAGGGCGATGGCGCCGCCCGCGGCGATACCCGCGCCGACGATGACGTGCAGCACGGAAGACGAGAGATTGTTGGTTTTGGGGGAGCTCACGACCCAGCCTCCGGTTATGGTTGTTTGCTTGCCAGTTCAGTGTCCTTACGGAAACAAACGTGCACGCCTGGGTCGATCTATTCGAATCACAACGGCTCAACATATTGTGAGAAAGACCAGCGATTTAGCCCTCGCCGGCGCGCCGTGCGGCAGACCCGCCGGTTGCACCGTCTTGAAACCGCGCGACGGTTGGCAGCACCGCCGCCAGCCACATCCCGGTCGACGGCATTGCCCGTGACGCTGGTGTCGGTATCCCCTCGGCGCGGCGTCGCC
Organism: Alphaproteobacteria bacterium; assembly: GCA_030746635.1. Classification (GTDB taxonomy): domain Bacteria; phylum Pseudomonadota; class Alphaproteobacteria; genus JASLMH01. The sequence continues at coordinate 710 of JASLMH010000043.1, forward strand.
GCCTCAAAATAAGGTGACCGCCGGCGAACCGGCATCCGGTCTACCCTATATCCCGGTCATGCCGCTCCGGCGGGGCGGTCGGCGAAGGTCCGAGGAAGTGGATATGCCGCGCCATCTGTTGCCACTACTGGGGATGCTGCTGTGGGCGTCGGCCGGGTCGGCCGGCGGGGGGCCAGCGGTCCCGGCCACCGTGGCCATCGCCGCCGGGCCGTTCATTGCCGGCTCGGATGGCGCCGAGCGGGAGGCCGCCTATCGTCTGGACGAGGCCGCCTACGGCCATGACCGGACCCGGCAATGGGGCTGGTACGACGACGAGCGGCCGCGCGGCCAAATCGAACTGCCGCTCTACCACATCACCAAGGCGCCGATCAGCAACGCCGAATACGCCGCCTTCGTCGCCGCCACCGGCCATCTCGTACCCGAGGTCGACGCCAAAACCTGGCGGGGCTATCGCCTGATCCACCCCTATCACCGCACCCGCCGCCATGCCTGGCGGCATGGCCGGCCGCCGCCGGGGCGGGAGCGCCATCCGGTGGTACTGGTATCGCATCGAGACGCCCTGACCTACGCGGCCTGGCTGAGCGCCGAGACCGGCCGGCGCTGGCGCCTGCCCAGCGAACTGGAATGGGAGAAGGCGGCGCGCGGAACGGACGGCCGGCGGTATCCCTGGGGCGACGACTATGACCCGGCCCGCCTGAACAGCCATGACGCCGGACCGTTCGATACCATGCCGTCGGGGAGCTTTGCCGCCGGGACAAGTCCCTTCGGCCTGCTCGAGCCGGCCGGTCAGGTGTTCGAATGGACGGCGACGCCGGCCTCGGGCAGGGACCGCTTCCTGGTCAAGGGCGGTTCCTGGGACGATCGCGGTTGCGGCATTTGCCGGCCCGCGGCCCGCCATGGCCGGCCGGCCCATCTGAAGCACATCCTGATCGGCTTCCGACTGGTCCGCGAATAATGCTAAACAGCATCCAGGCGACACCACCCATGGAGGGATCGACCAGGTGAGTCTGTTCGACGGCCTGCCGCGGGAGCGGCTGCAAGCCATGCTGGCGGCGGGCGAGGAAGTCCAGGAGTGCTATCGGGTGCTGGAGAAGACCTCGGCCAACGTGGTCGGCGAGGTGCTGAAGGACCAGGGCACGTTCTACGAATGGGACCACTACCCGGACGGCGACGTCTACGACCACGAGACCCACGCGCAATATTACTATCACGCCCACCGGATCGAGCAGGGCGAGCACGGCCATTTCCATCTCTTCGTGCGGCGGGACGGCATCCCGAAACGGATCAAGCCGGTGCCGAATAGCGGCGATACGGACTGGCCGACCGGCGACGAGGTGATCTGCCATCTGATCGCCATCTCGATGGAACAGAAGGGCTATCCCACCCACCTGTTCACCACCAACCGCTGGGTCACCGGCGAGAACTGGTATCGGGCCGCGGACGTGATCGAACTGCTCGATCGCTTCCTGATCGACCACGCCTACCCGTCCTGGGCGAGCAACCGATGGGTCAGCGCCATGGTGCCCCTGTTCCGGCCGCAGATCGAAAAGCTCCTGCTGGAACGGGACGCGGCGGTGGAGGCCTGGCGGGCCGAACATCCCGATGGCGACGTATTCGAGGATCGGGATCTGGAAATCACCTCGAAAGTGGCGATCGACGTTAAACACCAGATCAAGCAGATCGGCAGGGCGCTGAAGAAGAAATAGGGGAATGGGGAATGGACAAGGTGGTGAAATCCGACGCCGAATGGCGGACGCAGTTGGGCGATGAGGCCTACCAGGTGGCCCGCGGCAAGGGTACCGAACGGGCCTTTACCGGCCGCTATCACGACAGCAAGGCGGTCGGCACCTATCACTGCATCTGTTGCGGCCTGCCGCTGTTTTCGTCCCAGACCAAGTTCGAATCCGGCACCGGCTGGCCCAGCTTCTGGGCGCCGCTGGAGGACGGGCATATCGCCGAGGAGGAGGATCGGTCGTTCTTCATGCGTCGCACCGAGGTTATGTGCGCCCGCTGCGACGGCCATCTGGGCCATGTCTTCCCGGATGGTCCGCCGCCGACCGGTCAGCGCTATTGCCTGAATTCGGCGGCCTTGAAATTTCAGCCAGAGGACTGAGTAATCGATGACGGCAAACGGTAACTATCGCGCGGTGCTGTGGGATTTCGGCGGCGTCTTCACCACCTCTCCATTCGAGGCCTTCAACCGCTATGAGGCGGAACGGGGCCTGCCGCAGGACTTCATTCGCGGCATCAATGCCACCAATCCCGACCGCAACGCCTGGGCCAAGATGGAGCGCAGCGAGGTCACGGTCGAGGAGTTCGGCGAGCTGTTCCGCGCCGAGGCCGCCGCCGCCGGGCATCCGGTCGACGGTGGGGAGGTGCTGCCGCTGCTGTCCGGCGATCTGCGGCCCGAGATGGTCGCGGCCCTGCGCATCGTCAAGCAGGATCACCTGACCGCCTGCCTGACCAACAACATGCGGACCGGCCAGGGCCCCGGCATGTCGCGCGATGCGGACAAGGCGGCGCGGATCGCCGAGGTGATGACGCTGTTCGACCAGGTGGTCGAGTCCAGCCAGGTCGGCATTCGCAAGCCGGAGCCCCGGTTCTACCAGATCGCCTGCGAGATGCTGGGCATCGAACCAGCCCAGGCGGTGTTCCTCGACGACCTCGGCGTCAACCTGAAGCCGGCGCGCGGCCTGGGCATGGTCACCATCAAGGTGACCTCGGCCGATCAGGCCCTGGCCGAATTGGAAGAGCTGTTGGGCCTGGACTTGCGCTAGTCGCCCGCCCGCCGGGCCGGGCAGCGCTGGGCAGTGCCCTGGCGGGCTGCTATGAAGCGGCCATGGGTACGGACGGCGGGATCGATATCGGCGCCATGGCCGAGCGGCTGCGGGCGCGGCGGGATGAATTGCGCGCGCTGTCGGATGGCGCGCGCGACAGCCGGCGGCCGGTCGAGTTGGACCAGCAGAAGGTCGGGCGGCTCTCCCGCATGGACGCCATGCAGGACCAGGCCATGGCCCAGGAGGCCGAACGCCGCCGCATGGGCGAGTTGCAACGGATCGAGGCCGCGCTAGGGCGCATCGACGAGGACGAATACGGCTACTGCCTCCGTTGCGGCGAGGCCATCGCGCCGGCGCGCCTGGACCTGGACCCGGCCGTGCCGACCTGCGTCGGCTGCGCCGGCGCCGGCTAGCGCCCCTCGGATCGGATTGCCCACCTGCCGTTCGCATGAACTATCTCGCCTTCGCCCTCGCCAACCGGCGCTTCCTCTCCTTTGGCTTGCTGGTCGCCTTCTTTTCCAGCTTCGGCCAGACCTATTTCATCGCCGTCTTCGGCCCCGATATCCGGGCTGAGTTCGGGCTTAGCCACGGCGCCTTCGGCGGCTACTACGCCATCGGCACCACGGCCAGCGCGATCTGCCTGATCTGGGCCGGTCGGATGATCGACCGCCTGGACCTGCGTCTGTTGAGCGCCGGCGTCTGTCTGGCGTTGACGGCGGCCTGTGCCTTCATGGCCCTGGTGCCGGCGGCCTGGGTGCTGGCGCCGGCGATTTTCGCGCTCAGGCTGACCGGCCAGGGCCTGATGAGCCACACGGCGATGACCAGCATGGGCCGCTACTATGAAGCCGAGCGCGGCCGGGCCATCAGCGTCGCCATGCTGGGTTTTCCCCTTGGCGTGGCGGTGTTCCCGGCCCTGGGCGTGGCCCTTAGCGGCGCCCTCGGTTGGCGCCTGGCCTGGGCCGCGATCGCCGCCGCCCTGGCGGTCTTCCTGGTGCCGCTGGTGTTGTGGCTGTTACGCGGACATGCCAGCCGCCACCGGATGTTCATGGAGCGGTCGGCGACGGACGGCCAGGAGACCCCCGGCGGACCGGTCCGGCGGCGGCAATGGACCCGGGCCGAGGTGCTGCGGGATCCGCGCTTCTACCTGTTGAGTTTCGCCATCACCGCGCCCTCGTTCATTGTCACCGGGCTGTTCTTTCACCAGGCCCTGGTGGCGGCGGCGAAGGGCTGGAGCCTGGCCTGGATGGCGACCGCCTTCATCGGCTACACGGTGGGCAGCATCTGCGCCAACCTGGTGTTCGGGCCGCTGATCGACCGTTATGGCGCCCGCCGCCTGCTGGCGTTCTACCTGCTGCCCCTGGCCGCTGCCTGCCTGTGCATCATTCCCTTCGACCATGCCCTGGTGGCGATCGCCTATACCATGTTGATGGGGATCAGCAGCGGCGGTGGCCAGACCCTGATCGGCGCCGCCTGGCCGGAGTTCTACGGCGTCCTGCACCTGGGCGCGATCCGCGCCATGGTGATGTCGCTGTCGGTGGTCGGCAGCGCCCTGTCGCCGGCGGTGCTGGGCTGGCTGATTGATCTGGGCGTGTCCATCGAGGCGATCGCCGGCGCTTTCCTGATATATCTGGCGGCGGCGGTCGGCTGTATCGTGCTGGCGCTGCGCTGGCGAACAGAGGAGTGACGGCAATGGCGAGCTACGCGGACGGCAAGATCCTGAGCGAAAGCAGCGGCCCGGTGACCACGGTGATCATCAACCGACCGGAGGTGCGCAACGCCCTGGACAACCAGGCGGCGCGCGGCCTGGCCGAGGCGTTCCGGGACTTCGCCGCCGACGAGGGCCAACGGGTGGCGGTGCTGACCGGGGCCGAGGGCGCCTTTTGCGCCGGCGCCGACCTGAAGGAAGTCGCGACCGACGACAACTACCTGGCCTGGGCCGGCGATGCCGACGGGCCGACCCACCCCACCCTGGAAAAGCCGGTGATCGCCGCGGTCGAGGGCCATGCCTGCGCCGGCGGTCTCGGCGTGGCGCTGTGGTGCGATATCCGGGTGGTGGACGAAACGGCGGTGTTCGGCGTGTTTTCCCGCCGCTGGGGGGTGCCGATGAGCGATGGCACCACCGTCCGCCTGCCGCGCCTGATCGGCATGGCACGGGCGTTGGATATGCTGATCACCGGCCGGGCGGTGGGATCGGAGGAGGCCCTGCAATGGGGCCTGGCCAGTCGCCTGGCGCCGAAAGGCCAGGCCCGCCAGGTGGCCGAGGAACTGGCCGCGCGCATCGCCGAATTCCCGCAGGTCGCCCTGCGCTCGGACCGCCAGTCCGCCTATATGCAGAACGGCCGGCCGCTGGAGGACGCGATCCGCATCGAGAAGGATCTGTCCCTGGCCGCCAAACGGCTGGAAGCGGGCGCTGGCGCCGCCCGTTTCGCCGCCGGCGAGGGCCGGCACGGTAGTTTCCCAAAGTAGGCTGGGGCGCGCCGGTCTAGGCGGCGCCGGACAGCCGGCCGTTGATGGCGTAGGCGAGGATTTGCACCACCTGCTCCGGGGTTTCCGCCACCGCCAGGGCGGCCCCGTCCACTTCCTTCAGGGCGTGCCGCAGGGACGGATCGTGCAGGGTGATCACCGGGGTGCCCTGGGCGGCGGCATAGCCGGCGTCGAAGGCGGCGTTCCATTGCCGGTACTTGTCGCCGAACCGGACCACCACCACGTCGGCCCGCTCGATCAGGGTGCGGGTGCGGATGGCGTTGACCTTGGCGCCTTTGTGGTCGTGCCAGAAGGGGTCGTCCTCCCGGCCCAGGATGGCGACGCCGCAATCGTCGGAGGCGCCATGGTCGGTGACCGGCGCGGAGAAGCTAATCGGCAGGCCGGCCGCCTCGGCCCCGGCGATGATCCGCTCGCGCCAGTCGCTGTGGATTTCCCCGGACAGATAGACGTCCCAGATGTCTTCACTCATGTTCTTCCCATGCTCCCATTTTTCATCAGACCTCAATCGAGGCTGCCGGTCAGTTGCGCCCGCTGCGAGACCTCGATCCAGTTGCCGTCGGGGTCGCGGACGAATGAATAGCGCACCGTCGTGCCGACGGTCCCGGGCGGCCGGCCTTCCCGGCCGCCGCGGGCCAGCACGCCGGCATGTTCGGCATCGCATTTGAAAATCTGCACCGTGGTGTAGCGATAGCCGGTCGCGGCCATGGCATCGGGTACCGCCGCGCGGCTCCCATCCTCGGCCAGGAACAGCAGGGAATCGCCGCAGCGCACGGCGTCGTCGCCGGCGTCCTCGAACTGCATGGCCCGCAGCCAGAAATCGCGGGCGGCGGCCAGATCGCGCACCGACAATTCCAGGCCGATGCCCTGGACGCCGCGATGCCCCGGCGGCACCAGGGCCACCGCATTGCCGTCGGGGTCGGTCAATTCCTCGACCGCCCGCAGCCCGTCCCTGGCGATCAACAGCCGCCGATATCCCGACGGCGGCAGCTCGGGCAACGGATCACGGGCGTGGTTGACCTTCATGATCGAGCCGTTCATGTGGTGGCGCAGTTGATGCACGCCGCCGCCCAGCTTGCCGAGATGGTCGAATTCCAGCCCGACCGGGCCCTGCCAGAAGGCCAGTTGCTCCTCGCGCCGGTTGGTGTACAGGCCGACGTCGATGTGCGGCTTCGCCAAGTCCAACGTTTTGCGCTCCATGCCGTATCGCGGGCCGGCACCATAGAGTATTTCCAGTTTCTCTGGAATCGGCCGGCGGAAAACTTGACTGGCGACGAATTGCTGGTATGACCCGGCGGCATTCTCCTGATCGAGCCTTTTGACACGGCACCATGACCGACATCGCCGCCGAGGTGGCGCGCCGCCGCACCTTCGCCATCATTTCCCATCCCGACGCGGGCAAGACCACGCTGACGGAGAAGCTGCTGCTGTTCGGCGGCGCCATCCAACTGGCCGGCGCGGTCAAGGCCAAGGGCGAGGCGCGCCGGGCCCACTCCGATTGGATGAAGGTGGAGCGCGAGCGCGGCATCTCTGTCGCCACCTCGGTGATGACCTTCGATTACGACGACTGCACCTTCAATCTGCTGGACACCCCGGGCCATCAGGATTTCTCGGAAGATACCTATCGTACCCTGACGGCGGTGGATTCGGCGGTGATGGTGCTGGACGCCGCCCGCGGCATCCAGGAACAGACCCGCAAGCTGTTCGAGGTTTGCCGTTTGCGTGACGTGCCCATCGTGACCTTCATCAACAAGCTGGACCGCGAGGGCCGCGATCCCTTCGATCTGCTGGACGAAATCGAGCAGAGCCTGGCCCTCGACGTGGCGCCGGCCAGTTGGCCGATCGGCATGGGGCGCCGCTTTCAGGGCTGCTACGATCTGTTCGATGACCGGCTGGTGCTGATGGACCGGGCCGACAAGAACGTGGTCGGCGAGGGCGAGGTCTGTTCCGGCCTGGACGATGGCAAACTGGATCGCCTGCTCGCCGACGGCGCCGCCGACACCCTGCGCGAGGAGGTCGAGATGGCCCAGGGCCTGTGCAGCGCCTTCGACGGCCAGGCCTATCGCGAGGGGCATCTGACACCGGTCTATTTCGGCAGCGCCATCAACAATTTCGGCGTGCGGGAGTTGCTGCACGGCCTCGGCCGCCTGGCGCCGCCGCCCGGCTGCCGCCCCGCTGCCTCCCGTCAGGTAGAGCCGGAGGAAGCCAAGGTCACCGGCTTCGTCTTCAAGATCCAGGCCAACATGGATCCCAAGCACCGCGACCGCATGGCCTTCATGCGGGTCTGTTCGGGCCATTTCCGCCGCGGCATGAAGCTGAAGCACGTGCGCAGCGGCAAGCAGTTGAACATGCACAACCCGGTGCTGTTCCTGGCCCAGGATCGGGGCCTGGCGGAGCAGGCCTACGCCGGCGACATCATCGGTCTGCCCAACCACGGCAATTTGCATATCGGCGACGCCCTCAGCGAGGGCGAGGATCTAACCTTCACGGGCATCCCCAGTTTCGCCCCGGAATTGCTGCAACGGGTGGCGCCGGACGATCCCATGAAGGCCAAGCATCTGGGCCGGGCCCTGCAGCAACTGGCCGAGGAAGGGGCGGCCAGCGTCTTCAAGCCGCGCCTGGGCGCCAACTGGATCGTCGGCGTGGTCGGCGCCCTGCAGTTCGACGTCCTGGCCGACCGGATCGAGGCGGAATACGACCTGCCGGTGCATTTCGAACCGGCCGCCCTGCACACCGCCCGCTGGGTGCGGGCCGACGACGGGCAACTGTTGAAGCGCTTCGCCGACAAGGAGCGCGCCGTCCTGGCCGACGATCACGAGGGCGATCTGGTGTTCCTGGCCCGCAACGCCTGGCACCTGGACGACATCGGCCGCGACTGGCCGGACCTGCGCTTCGAGACCACCAAGGAACAGGCGCAACAGGCGGCGGCCTAGCGGGCTTCCACGGTCGAACAATTGGCGATGGCCGAACCGGCGGCATATCGCCTATCATTGGCGGTGCGCGCGGTGGTCCAATCGGAGCTCGGTCGATGGAAAATCCCCTCGAATTGGCCAGCGTACTGGTCGTAGAAGACGAACAATTCTCCCAGGACTTCATCGTCCAACTGTTGAAGTGGATCGGCCTGGGCGATATCGAGACGGCGGACAACGGCGCCGAGGCACTGGAGAAGCTGGCGGCCCGCGGCAGCGCCGTCGATCTGATCATCACCGACGTGTCCATGCCGGAAATGGACGGTTACGAGCTCATTCGCCGGGTCCGTTTGGGCGCGGTGGAGAATTGCCAGGATGTTCCGATCATCGTGCTGACCAGCCACGACACGGAAAAGAACGTGCGCCATGCCCGGGTGCTGAAAATCGACAGCTTCTTCGTCAAACCGCCGTCGAAGGTGGTGTTCGAACGCGCCATTCGCCGCATCGTAGCCGACAGGATCAAGGCCGCCACCGACGCCGCCGAGTCACCTTAGAGCGTACCCGGGATATTGTGGGTCATTTGATGGCGGGAGGAAGCCATTCGGGTAGGCGCGTCGCGCCGGGCGTAGTGGGACTACGGACAAGCGGCGCAACGCATCCGAATGGCTTCATCGCGCCACCGCAGGTCGCCTACCAAAGTCCCGTGGCGGCGTTGCGGTTCTTGGACGATGCCCCACATCGACCCGCGAACCGCGCCTACCCACGGGGCTTTGGTAGGCGGTCAAATGGCCCAGAATATCCCGGATACGCTCTAAATTAGTCCACCGCCAGTTGGTCCAGGGCCGCCGCCAGCCGCTCCCAGGCCGCCGCGAGGTCGATGCACCGTTCCCGGGCGCGGTCAAGATCGCCTGCCGTCAGATCGACCTCGATGGCGCTGAGTAGGGCGCCAAGCTCCCTGGCGCCGGCGTTTTTCGAAGCGCCGGCCGCCGAGTGGGCGATCTTGATGCCGGCGTCGGCGTCCACCTCGTCCAGGGCCGCCAGCAGTTGTTCGATATAGTCAGCCGCCGCCGCCCGGTAACGCTCGAACATGAACAAAGCGCCCTCGTCGATGGCGCCGAAGGCCTCCCGCATCGGGGTCAGGTCCAGCACCGCGTCGGGGATCTCGTTGCGCCGCCCAGTGTCGTCCACGACGGCGTCATCCGTTTCGGCCGGTATCAGACGCGCCAGGACGGCTGCCAATTCGTGGATATCCACCGGCTTGACCAGGTAATCGTCCATGCCCGCCTGCAGGTAGCGCTGTCGGGCGCCGGGCGCGGTCTCGCCCGTCGTGGCGATCACCGGCGTATGCCGGCCGCTGGCCTGCTCCGCCTGGCGAAGCTTCGTGATCACGCCCAGGCCGTCCAGCCGCGGCATGTAACTGTCGAGCAGGACGGCGTCGAAGGCGCCATTCTGGGCCATGGCCAGGGCTTCCTCGCCGTCCTCGGCGAACTGGCAGGTAAATCCCAATCGTTCCAACTGCTTTTGCGCCAAGGCGCGGTTGATCTCAACATCGTCGGCGACCAGAACCGATTTGCCGGCCCAGCCGGCGGGCGCCTTAACGGCGCCGCCGGTCAGGCGGCTCAACGTGCTCAACAGCACGGCGCGGTTCACCGGCTTGGTCAGCACCTCGTTCATGCCGGCCGCCAGGCAGGCCGACAGTTCCGCTTCGATGGCGCTGGCGGTGATGCCCAGGATCGGGATGGCCGAAAGCGGCGGCGGCATTTGCCTGATACGGCGGGTGGCCTCCAGGCCGTTCATGTTCGGCATGTGCCGATCCATCAGAATGATATCGAAATGCTGCTCGGCCACGGCCTCCAGCGCCTCCAGGCCATCGGCGACGTCCACCACCTGGTGGCCGGCACGGCTGAGGATGCGCCGTGTCACCTCCCGGTTGGTCACATTGTCCTCGACCTGCAGGACGGCCAACCGATGGCTGGTGTCGAAGGCGGCTATGGACGGCACGACGTCGCGTCGCATCTCGTCGGGAAGGTTGGCGATATCGTCCTCGCCGCCGATGCCGAAATCGGCCGTGAAACGAAACGTGCTGCCCTTCCGCGGTTCGCTTTCCAGGGTGATCTCCCCCCCCATCAGGGCGACCAGACGCCGGCAGATCGCCAGGCCCAGCCCGGTGCCGCCATATTTCCGCGCCATTTCGACGGATTCCTGAGTGTAGGCCGAAAACAGCTTCTCCTGGGCGTCCGGTGTGATCCCCTTGCCGGTGTCGGTGACGGCGAATTCCAGGACCGCGCCGCCGTCGTCGGCCGCCCGGACCGCGACATCGACCGTCACCGAACCCGTATCCGTGAACTTGATGGCGTTGCTGATCAGGTTGAGCAGCACCTGCCGCAGGCGCAGCGAATCGCCCACGGTCACGGGGGGTATGTCGGCTGCGACATTGCCGACCAGTTCGAGGTGCTTTTCATCGGCCCGCTTCTGCATCAGCCGGATCGAGTCCGCCACCACCTCGCCGGCGCGGAACGGCAGGCGCTCCAGGTCGAGGGCGTCGGCATCGAGTTTCGCGATGTCCAGCAAATCGTCGACGATGCGCAGCAGCGAATTGCCCGAATCGACGATGATGTCGACGCATTCCCGGCTTTCCGCGTCCAGGTCCAGTTCCCACAGGTGCTGGGCCATGCCGAGCACGCCGTTCATCGGCGTGCGCACCTCGTGACTGACCGTGGCGATCAGGTCGGCGCGCGACTGCGCCAGGCGTTCCGCCCGCTCCCTGGCTTCCTGGACCGCCGCCTCGGCGCGTTTGCGGTCGGTAATGTCGGTGACGATGTTGACGACGCCACCGCCGGGCGTCGGCGCGGTGTTGACCTGCAGGGTCTTGCCCTGAACGGTCTCGCGTTCCCAGCTTGTCGGCTCGGTATCCACCGGCAAGGCCGTCAGCCATTCATCGGTCAGCTTGTCCGGCGCGCCGGAGCCGAAATCGCCGCGCTCGGCCTGATAGAGGTTTTCGACGCGGTTGGTTTCGCCGACCTTGAGCAGGCCGTCGGGAAAATCGTAGAGCTCGCTGTATCGGGCGTTGAAGAACACGTACTTCTTGTCCTTGTCGACGTAGCGGATGCCGCCCGGCATGTTCTCCAGCACGATACGGAGTTGCGCCTCCTTCTCCGCCAGGGCCTCCTCGGTCCGCTTGCGCTCGGTGATGTCGGTGGCGATGGTGACGCTGCCGCCATCGGGTGTCGGCGCCACGTAAACCTGAAGCGTCCGTCCGCTGCCGGCGATCGTGCGCTCGTAATTCACGTTTTCGCTGGTCCGGTAGGTGGCGACCGCCTGCTCCATCAGTTCGTCCTGGTCGCCGGGGCCGAAGTCGCCGCGGTCGGCCTGAAAGCGCAACTCGTCGCGAAACGACCCGCCGGCTTTGACGAGGCCTTCGGGGAATTCGTACAGCTCGCTGTACTGCGGATTGACCAGCACATAGGTCAGGTCCCGATCGCCAAGCATCATGCCGCCCGGCATGTTGTCCAGGGCGACCCGGAGTTGGATTTCCTTCTGCGCCAACTCCTGCTCGGCCTGCTTGCGCTCGGATATATCGGTACTGGTGACGACGAAACCGCCGGTCGGGATGGGATTGCTCAGCAGATCCAGGCTTCGGCCGTCGGGGCGGGTGAATTCGCGGCACCAGACATCGGTCATGCGGCTCGGATCCCGAACCACCTCCAGCCGCTCCCGCCACTGCTCGCCGTAGTCCTGGCGCATGGTGGCACCGACCACGTCGTCGAAGGTTCTTTCGCCGTCGAAGATGTCATCGGGCAGACCGAAATGCTCGGCATATTGCCGGTTATGGGAGACCAGCTTCCAATCGGCGTCATACATGGTGAGACCCTGGCCCATGCTCTTCAGCGTGAGCTCGAGTATCCTGGTCTTTTCCAGGGCCTCCCGTTCGGCCCGCTTGCGCTCGGTGATGTCGTAGGCCCAATGGACCGTGGCCGGCTTGCCTTCGAAGTGGATCGGCGCCATCGAGCGGGTGGCCCAAAAACTCGAACCTTCGGGCCGCCGCCCCTCGATGTCGAAGTCGTTGACGACGCCATCCTTTTCGTATTGTGCGTAGAGCCGCGCGATGTCTTCCGGCGCGAAGGCGCGGACCCGGTCGCCACCGACCATGGCGTCGCGGTCGAGGTCGAGCATCTCGGCCAGCCGGGAATTGCCGTAGAGCCGTTCGTTGTCGGCATCGACGATCGACACGGCGATCGGGCTGAGGTCGAGAATCTCGATCAGCCGCCGCTCGCTCTCCCGCAAGGCTTCCTCCATTGCCTTGCGCTCGGTGAGGTCGTAGTTGACGGTGCCCAGGCCAAGCAGTCCGCCCGCCGAGGTCAGGACCGGGAAACGGGTGCTGATGACCGTGCGCGCTTGGCCGTCCGGATAGTCGAGCAGGACTTCTCGGGCGATCGTCGTTCGGCTGTCCAGGCATTCGCGGTCCAGGGCGGCGAAGGTTACCGCCTGCTCGGCCGGGTAGATGTCGTGAACGGTCTTGCCGATGATGTCGGCGCGCTGCAATCCGGTCCATTCCTCGAAGCGGTTGTTGACGAACTGAAAGCCGCCGTCCAGGTCCTTGAAACTCATGAACTCGGGAATATTGTCGGCCAGGGCCTGCAACAATTCACGGCCATTGCTCAATTCTTGCTCGGTCTGTTTGCGCTCGTCGATCACGACGATCGAGTTCAGCCAGCAGGCCTCGCCCTCGTAGTCCAGTGGGCGGGTCGAGATCACCGTCCAGATTTCCTTGCCATCCTTGCCCTTCAACTGAACCTCGAAGTCGTCGATCTGGCCGTCGGCTTCGAGTTTTTCGAGCATGACCTCGCGCTGTGACGGGTCGACGAAAAAATCCCCCAGGATATGCTCGGCCATTTCCTCGGATTCGATATTGAACAGGCGCGCGGCCTGTTTGCCGATCGGCAAGACGCCGGTTTTCGTGGTCAGCACCAATGGAAACGGAATGGCGTCGATCAGGCGGCGCTGCGCCCTGGTCACCTCTTCCTGCCGCTCCCGGTCATTGGCTGCCGCCTCCGCCTCGTTCTGCCGGAGTACCTGTTCCGCGCGCAGGCGTTCATCGAGGTTCTCGGTGTGCTCCATGGACAGCACGACGTTGGCCTTGAACAGCCGCCAATTGTCTAGCAGCAACTTGGCGAAGGCCATGATCGAGCCGAAGTGATAGATGATGATCAGGATCGGGTCGTAATGGCCCGACCAAAGGCTGTAGAACCAGGATGTGAACATCATCGGCAGGCTGAAGGCGGCGGCGGCCCGTGGGATGGAGGAGACCGAGGGCGCACTGCCGAGCGCCAGGAAAAGCGTTGCCACCACCAGCCAGATGTGCTGGTGGGAATCGATGACGGGAAACAACAGGACCAGGGTTGCCATCCAGCACATTCCCAGAAGAAGGGAGTGGATCTCGACATTGCGAATGCGTCGTTCCGAGGTCCGTTCCGGCCGCGGCCGGTGCCGGAGTTTTCGATAGCTCAAGACCATCGGCACCAGCAAAACGAACAGGGCACAGAGCGGTATGATCGCGTAGCTCGAAAAGATGGTCATTCTCACCGCCGAGGCCATGACCAGCAGCGCGCTCACGTTGCCCAGGACAAGAAACGGCGTCGCGGCGGTGATCTGCACGGTTTGGTGGATGCGGATCTCGTCGGCGAGATCGGCGGCAAGTCGCGTCATCGGAGCCCCCTGTCTTGGCGATGGCCGTGATCCGGCCACCGGATGCGCAAACCAGGGAAAACTAGCATGCTAGCCACCGGGCGGTCAGCGGCTGGTGGAGCCTCCGAGGCAGGCCCCAAGGTCGGCGGCCAATGACCGCAGCAATTGGAAATACATCTCCGGGCCGTTGGGGATGGCGGCGCCGAGCGGGTCCAGGGTGCCGAGGCGGGCGCCGGTACCCTCGATCGCCGTGCGGGCCAGGCGGGGCGGGAACTGCGGCTCGGCGAACAGACAGGCCGCCTGCCTCGCGCGCAGCCCATCGCGGATCTCGATCAGCCGGCGGGCGCCGGGCGGGCGGTCCGGCGAGACGGCGACCGAGCCGACCGCGTTGAGGCGGAAACGGGCCTCGAAATAGTGGTAGGCGTCGTGAAACACCACGTAGGGGCGCTGCCGCACCGGCGCCAGCACGGCCTCCAGTTCCTCGATCAGGGCGTCGAGACGCTGCCGCATGGCCCTGGCATTGGCGGCGTAGGCGGCGCCGTTGGCCGGATCGGCCGCCGTCAGCTCGCGGGCGATGGCCTCGACCCAGGCCTTGGCATTCACCGGGTCGAGCCAGAGGTGGGGATTGTGCCCCTCATGGTCGTGGTCGCGGTCGTCCGCCCGGCCCTCCCAGATGCCGCCGGCGCGGGCCCGGTGCAGGACGACCCCCGGCACCCGGGTCATCTCCACCACCACCGCCTCGCCCGACAGGCTGCGCAGCGGCCGGGCCAGGAAGGTCTCCAGGCCTTCGCCGATCCAGAAAACCACCTTGGCGTGCCGCAGGGCGCGGGCCTCCGAGGGCTTGAAGGCATAGGCATGGGGCGAGGCGCCGGGTCGGATCAGCAGGGCCGGCGCGCCAACCCCGGCCATCACGCCGGCGACCAGCGAATGCAACGGTGCGATGCTGGCCACCACCGCCGGCGTATCGGCGGCGCAGCGCCCGGCGGTCGCCAGCGGGGCGGCGAGAAACGCGATGGCCGCCAGGATCCGGCGGGGCAGGAGTCGGCGCGGCATGCTTCTCTTCCGGCTGCCGTTGCATGGAATGAACCATGCGTGCAATGTCATCCCATCACTTGACCGTCAAGCCCGGCCAAGACCGGATGAAGAATTCCCCGCCGTCGCCGCCTTTGATAGGCTTGGGCTTGCCCTTTTCCCCAACCTCGTCCGGCCAGTAAACGGTATGAGCACGGTTCTGCGCATCGCCAGCTTCAACCTGGAGAACCTCGACGACAAGCCGGGTCGGGAGCCTGATCTGGCGACGCGGATCGCCATTCTTCGGCCGCAGATCGAGCGGTTGCGCGCCGATATCCTGTGTCTGCAGGAGGTCAATGGACAGCATGTCGCGGGGCACAAATCGCGCCGCCTGACGGCGCTCGCCGCCTTGCTGGACGGCACCCCCTACCGGGACTTCCAGCGGTCGGTCAGCGAAGGCGTCCATCACGGGCCGATGGATGTCCACAACCTGGTCATTCTCTCCCGATTCCCCATCCTGGAAGCACGCCAATACCTCCACGATCTGGTGGAGGCGCCGCGCTTCCGCACCCTGACGGCGGACCCGCCGACCAGCGAGGCGCAGCCGGTGGTCTGGGACCGGCCGATCCTGTATGCCCGCCTGGACGTCGGGGACGGACGCGGCCTCGATCTGTTCAATGTGCATTTCCGGGCGCCGCTGGCGGCCTTCATTCCCGGTCAGAAGAGCCAGCCGTTCGCCTGGAAATCGGTCGCCGGCTGGGCCGAGGGCTACTACCTGGCGGCGATGAAGCGCAGCGGCCAGGCGCTGGAGACCCGCCTGGCCATCGAGAGCTGTTTCGAGCGGGACGATGGGGCGCTGGTTTGCGTCGCCGGCGACTTCAACGCCGGCCTGGACGAGATGCCGTTGCGGATCGTCGTCGGCGCCGAGGAAGATACCGGCAGCGGCGATCTGGCCGGGCACGGCCTGGTGCCCCTGGAACTGTCATTGTCGGCGGACCGCCGCCATTCGGTCATCCATCACGGCCGGCGGCAGATGCTCGACCACATCCTGGCCTCGCGCAATCTGGCCGGCCGCTTCCGCCGCTTCGAGGCCCACAACGAGGCGCTGGGCGACGAATTGGTCGGCTACCTGAGTTGTTACCGCCCGCTATCAGGCTGATGCCATTCGGCCGTAATATGAATTCTTGGTCCTTGAACTGTTTGAAGCGGTGTAACGTCAACTTGGTGATCATGCTATTTCACCATCGTGTTTGAAAAAAATGTTCAAATACATCGATACCGATTAGCCAGCTTACAACCGATGTCGATAATATGCGAAAGTTCTTGCCATTGATCGGCGGCATTTTGAGCAGATAGTAGCAATAGGTTGAATATGCCGACGGAAATTGTCGAAGTATTAAAATGATCCTAACTATTCCAAAGAAAATAAACCCTAAGAAAATGTAAAAGCACATAGTAAGCTATCAAAATTTCTTAGAATTGCCTATGGAAATCTAATAATACCATTCTATTCCCACGCCTATACGCAAACGAGCAGCCAGTATTTATAAATGGATTTCTCGGCATAATAACTTAAGTGAATTGAATTTAGGATTTGCGACGAAAAATTCCAGAATACATGTTAGTATTATTCAAAAAATGAACGCTATATCTATTGGCAGCGTGGGGCAGCGTTGAGGTATATTCTGGTGAAAAACAACTACTCTCAGAATTGGATAGTTTCCATTTGCGATCGCGCCAAAATGACTTTTATGAATCTTCCTGTTCATGCCCGTTTAGTATGAATTGGAACTTTGCAGAAGGTTGTCAGGTCTGCTTAGGTTAGTCGCCGCGCAGCCAGGCCTGGGCCAACTGGTGGGCGATGGCCAGGGGCGCGGGCATGCGCAGTTTCTGCTGGTCGTGCCAGCTATTGACCATCTCGGCGATCTCATCGCGCTGGAACCAGCGGGCCTCCTCCAGCTCCTCGGCGTCGATGTTGATCTCGGTGCTCAGCGCGTCGCCGTGGCAGCCGATCATCAGCGACGAGGGGAACGGCCAGGGCTGCGAGAAGACATAGCGGACCGCGCCGACCCGGATGCCGACCTCCTCCCAGACCTCGCGGCGCACCGCCTCCTCGATGGTTTCGCCGGGCTCCATGAAGCCGGCCAGGGCGGAATAGCTTTTCGGCGCGAAGATCTTCTGCCGGCCCAGCAGGCAGCGCTCGCCGTCCAGCACCAGCATGATGGTCACCGGATCGGTGCGCGGGAAATGCATCGCACCGCAGTCGCCATTGTCGCACTTGCGGGAATAGCCGCCGTCGCCCATCGTCGAGGGCCGGCCGCAGACGGCGCAGAAGCCGTGCCGGGCGTGCCAATCCAGCATCGCCCGCGCCTGCGCCAGGATCGCCGCCTCGCCCTGCTCGCAGCCGGTGGCGGCGCTGCGCACGTCGATCCATTTGCCGACTTCCTTGAACGGTGCATCGGCCTTTTTCGGCCCGGCGGCCGAGACGTCGACGGCGAACAGGGCGCGGCCGTCCTGGCGGCCGAGCAGGAGCATGTTGGCGCCGGCATCCAGAAACGGCGCTACCTCGGCGCGCTCGCGCCAGGCGATGCTGAGTGGTTCGCCCATCAGCATCAGGCCGCGGAGTTGCCACATCGGCAGGAAGCGGCTGGCCGGATCCATGGCCTGCTGGCCAAGCCATGCCGGGTCCCGCCGCTCGTTGCCGGCCCGGTCCAACGGGCTGCCGGCGAAGGTGTTGATGAACTCCATGACGCCCCACGATTGCCACTATCGTCCCTATCGCTGGCGCGGAGGGTGACACATGCCCACGCCCTGGGCAAACAGGTGCCCGACATCGACGCATCGCCCTTGCATGGCGGTCGGCAAAGGCCGATATTGCCGGCGGGAGGGCGGTCGCGGACGGACCGCTCGCCAACCCGGTCAGGTCCGAGAGGAAGCAGCCGTAACGAGATTGGCCCGGGTCGCCGGCCGTCCTCCCGCCTCGCCATGTGCATGGCTCTCCCAGCATGCTAGCCTACCCGACAGGGCCATGAACGAATCGATCACCGACAGCAGCGAGATGGCGCCGGCCAGTCAGGACGAAGCCGCCTATCGGGTGCTGGCGCGCAAATACCGGCCCCAGGATTTCAGCCAGCTGGTCGGCCAGGACGCCCTGGTGCGGACGGTGACCAACGCCATCCGCGAGGACCGCATCGCCCACGCCTTCATCCTCACCGGGGTGCGCGGCGTCGGCAAGACCACCACGGCGCGGATCATCGCCCGCTCGCTGAACTGCATCGGCCCCGGCGGCAGCGGCGGACCGACGGCCGAGCCCTGCGGCGTCTGCGAGCATTGCCTGGCGATCGCCGAATCGCGACATGTCGACGTGCTGGAGATGGACGCGGCCAGCCGCACCGGCGTCGACAACATGCGCGAGTTGCTGGACGGCGTGCGCTATCTGCCGGCCACGGCCCGCTTCAAGGTCTACATCATCGACGAAGTGCACATGCTGTCCCTGCAGGCCTTCAACGCCCTGTTGAAGACCCTGGAGGAGCCGCCCGAGCACGTGAAATTCATCTTCGCCACCACCGAGATTCGCAAGCTGCCGGTGACGGTGCTGTCGCGTTGCCAGCGCTTCGATCTGCGCCGGGTCGGGGCTGAACTGCTGGTCGAGCACTTCGCCGGCATCGTCGATGCCGAGGGCGCCAGTGCCGATGCCGAAGCCTTGAACATGATCGCCGCGGCGGCGGAAGGTTCGGTACGCGACGGCCTGTCGCTGCTGGATCAGGCCATCGCCCATGGCGGCGGCAAGGTGACGGCGGAGCAGGTCCGCGCCATGCTCGGCCTGGCGGATCGACTGCGCGTGTTCGACCTGTTCGAGGCGCTGATGCGGGGCGACGTGGCCGAGACCCTGGGGCAACTGCGCGAGCAATACGACCTGGGCGCCGATCCGGCGGTGATCCTGCGGGACCTGTTGGAATTGACCCATCTCTTGACGCGCCTGAAGGTGGCGCCCGGGGCGGCCGACGATCCGGCCTTGAGCGAGATGGAACGGCAGCGCGGCGGGAAGCTGGCCGGCGATCTGTCGATGCCGGTGTTGGCCCGGACCTGGCAGATGCTGTTGAAGGGGCTGGGCGAGGTGCGAACCGCGCCGTCGGCCCTGGCGGCCGCCGAGATGGTGCTGATCCGGCTGGCCTACAGCACCGATCTGCCGCCGCCCATCGATGCCGTGCGTCAAGCCGTCGAGGGCGGAGCCGCCGCGGCCTCGGCCGCATCGGCCCCGGCACCACCACCATCATCCTCCCGGACCGGCGCCGAAGCGCGGGGCGGACCGGCGGCCGGCCTGGCCGAGGCGGCACCGTCGCCGATGCCCGAACCGGAGGAAGCCGCGCCCATCGATGCGCCGACGGCCGAGGCGGCGCCGATCGACAGCTTCGCCGAAGTGGTGGAGCGGGCCGAGGCGACGCGCGCGGCGCGGCTTTATCATCATTTGATGGAGGACGTCCGCCTGGTGGCCTTCAAGCCGGGGCAGATTACCCTGCGGCCGCTGTCCAACGCGCCACCGGACCTGGCCGCCACCCTGCGCGGCAAGCTGGAGGAGTGGACCGGGCAAGCCTGGGCGGTGGTGATCGACGGCCAGGCCGAGGGCGCGCCGCCGCTGGCCGAACAGCAGCGCCGGGACCGGACGGCGGCGCTGGCCGAGGCCGAGAGCCACCCGCTGGTGCAGGCGGTGATGGAAACCTTTCCCGGCGCCAAGGTCACCGATGTGCGGACTCTGGACGGGGCCGATGGGCCCGCCGATGACGGAGAACCTGGTTGATGAAGAACTTGTCCCAGATGATGAAGCAGGCGCAGGAACTGCAAACCAAGATGCAGGAGATGCAGACCCGCCTGGAAGGGACGGAAATCACCGGTCAATCCGGCGCCGGCATGGTCGAGGTCACCCTCAACGGCAAGGGCGAGATGCGCGGCCTGAAGATCGATCCCAGCCTGTTGAGCGCCGGCGGCGGCGAGGTGCTGGAGGACCTGATCGTCGCCGCCCATAACGACGCCAAGGTCAGGGTGGAACAGCACACCCAGGAGGAGATGGGCAAGCTGACCGGCGGCTTGAACCTGCCGCCGGGCATGAAACTGCCGTTCTAGGCGCCTGGGCGATCCGTTCGATGACCGGCCCGCAAATCGATCAGCTAATCCAGCTTCTGGCCAAGTTGCCGGGCCTGGGGCCGCGCTCGGCCCGGCGGGCGGCGCTGCATCTGATCGGCCGCAAGGAAGCGCTGCTGCGGCCGCTGGCCGAGGCCATGCGCCAGGCCGCCGACAGCGTGGCGCCCTGCGGCACCTGCGGCAACCTGGACAGCGTCGAACCCTGTTCCATATGCCGGGACGGCCGCCGTGATGATGGGGCGATCTGCGTCGTCGAAGGGGTTGGTGATCTTTGGGCGCTGGAACGGGCGGCGATCTTCCGCGGCCGCTATCACGTCCTCGGCGGCACCCTGTCGGCGCTGGACGGTATCGGGCCGGAGGATCTGAATATCGGCGGCCTGATCGCCCGTGCCGCCGATCCGAAGGTCAAGGAAGTGATCCTGGCGACCAACGCCACCGTCGACGGCCAGACCACGGCTCATTACCTGGCCGAACGTCTTCAGGATTGTGGCGTGATGGTATCGGGCCTGGCCCATGGGGTGCCGGTGGGCGGCGAGCTGGACTATCTCGACGATGGCACCCTGGCCACCGCCCTCGGTTCCCGCCGGCCAGTCTAATCGGTCGCCAGCGGCCGCAAGAAGCGGATGACCACCGACAGCCCGCTATCGGCGTCGTGAAAGACGCCGTTGCTCATGCTGTGGCTGTAGCGAATTTCCGGCGTGTCTTCCGAGGCCGCCAGCCATTGCTGATTGCCGGGCACCAACGCCATTGCCATCAGCGCCAATAGCCAAACCACCAACCAGGTCACTGCGGCTTTCGGTTCCGGGCGATTAAATTCCTGCATCCTGTCGCTTGGCCGCGTCCCTCGCGGCTCCTCCCTCGTCTTCGCCGAATTTCCCCGAATGGGGCGGGTCGAGGAAATCAAGGCATCTGGCGCAGATATGGGTTTTGTATAAAGATGTACAATATATCGAAACGATATAAATGATGCTTTTTTTAACACTTTGTTTACGTTCTTACCGGCCCGCCACCCGACGAATCTGCGTCCGAAACCAGGCGATCAAGGCCACTTTCGGGGTCAGGCCGTCGATGTCCTAGGTTTTGCCCAGGGCAAGGATTCTGCCGAATTTGACGTGCCGGCCGTTCAGGCGCCGCGTTTCGGCAGGCCGACCACCTCGGCGGCCGGCGCCGCCGCCTCGACCTCGGTCAGGTCGGCCTCGGCCTCCTCGGCGTCGAGTTGCACCTCCTCGATGCGCTCGGCCCGGCGCACCACCTTGCCGGACGAGGTGGTGATCTCCCGCAAGTCGTTTTCTGCCTGGGTGAAATGCCGGCGCAGGTTGTCGACCCGCTTGTCCAGGCGCTGTACATCATCCAGCAGCTTCAGCACCTCGGCCTGGATCACGCCGGCCTGTTCGCGCATGCGGGCGTCCTTCAGCACCGCCCGAACCGTGTTCAGGGTGGCCATCAGGGTGGTCGGCGAGACGATCCAGACCCGGGCCCGGTAGGACTGTTCGACGGAATCGGGGAAATTGGCGTGCAGTTCGGCATAGACCGCTTCCGAGGGCAGGAACATCAGCGCCGAGTCGGCGGTCTCGCCCGGTAGGATATAGCGCTCCTGGATATCCTTGACGTGTTTCTGGATGGCGGTCCGGAAATCGCGCTGGGCCTGCTTCATTTGGGCCTCATCGGCGGCGTTGCGCAAGGCGTGATAGCTCTCCAGCGGGAACTTGGCGTCGATGCAGATCGGCCCCGGCGGCTGCGGCAGGCGGATCAGGCAATCCACCCGCCGGCCGTTGCCCAGGGTGGCCTGATCGGCATAGGCCGACGGCGGCAGCATGCTGCTGACCAGATCCCGCAACTGCACCTCGCCGAAGGCGCCGCGGGCCTGCTTGTTGTCCAGGATATCCTGCAGGCCGACCACCTGACCGGCCAGATCGGCGATGTTCTTCTGGGCCTGATCGATCACGTTCAGATGCTTGCCCAACTCGCCCAGCGAGGCCGCCGTTTTGGTCGCCGATTTCTCCAGGCTGTCGCCCAGGCGCTTCGAGACGCCGTCCAGGCGCTCCTGCAAGGTCCGTTGCAACTCCGCCCGTTCGGCGGCCGACTGTTCGGAAAGCTGGCTCACCCGGCCGCCAAGGTCGGCCTGGGCGGCGGCCAGGTTGGCGGCGGCCTCGGCCAGATGTTGCAGGCGGTCGTCCGGCCGGGTGCGGCCACGGCGCTCCCAAATCACGAAGGCGATGGCGCCGGCCGCGATGAGCAGCGCCAGGAGAGCGAAAATGCCGCCGAGGTCTTCCATGCGGTCGTGCCACCGTCTGCCGAATCGTCCTGTCGTCAGTGTACTACCAAATTGCAGAAAGCTTGAGCCATAGACATGCTTCGAGACGGGCGCTCCGCGCCCTCCTCAGCATAAGGATAACTTGTTGAAATTGCGCAACTATCCTCGTCCTGAGGAGAGCCGTAGGCTCGTCTCGAAGGACGAATGGGACAGGTTATGCTGTATACACCGTTGGTGGCTTTTCCGCGCCGCGGCCGCCAACTTGACCGGCCTACGGGGGCGTATTACCTAGTGCGGCAGCGTCCACAGCCAAGGTCACGCGCGAATCATGGCGAGTTTGTCGATCATCACGGCCCCCGATCCACGCCTGAAGGTGAAATCCGAACTGGTGGAAACGGTCGATGGCGCCACCCGGGAATTGATGGATGGGATGCTGGAAACCATGTACCGGGCGCCCGGCATTGGCCTGTCGGCGGTACAGGTCGGGGTGCCGAAATGCGTCATCACCATCGATATCTCCCGCGATGACGAGCCGAACCAGCCGCTGTATTTGGTCAATCCCCGGATCGTCCGGTTTTCCGAGGAAATCGCCCTGTACAACGAGGGCTGCCTGTCCCTGCCCGAGCAGTTCGCCGATATCGAGCGGCCCGAGGGCATCACCGTCGAACATCTCGACTATCACGGCGAGCCGCAAAGTCTGGAGGCCGATGGCCTGCTCTCCCGCTGCATCCAGCACGAGATGGATCACCTGACGGGGGTGCTGTTCGTCGATCATCTTTCCTCGGTCAAGCGCGGCATGATCCTGCGCAAGCTGAGCAAGGCGCGGCGGCAAGAGGAAATCGCCTGATCCGGGCCGAGCATCGCGGCGATGAGCCAACCTCGCATCATCTTCATGGGCACGCCGGAATTCGCGGTGCCGACGTTGCGCGCCCTGTTGGCGGCGGCCTACGACGTGGCGGCGGTCTACAGCCAGCCGCCCCGGCCGGCCGGCCGGGGCAAGCGCAATCGGCCCAGCCCGGTCCAGCAACTGGCCGAGGCCTCCGGGCTCGAGGTGCGCACGCCCGTGAGCCTCAAGGACCCGGAAATCCAGGCGCGGTTCCGCGACAGCGGGGCGGCGGCGGCGGTCGTGGTGGCCTATGGCCTGATCCTGCCGCCGGCGATCCTGACGGCGATGCCGATGGGCTGTTTCAACCTGCATGCCTCGTTGCTGCCGCGCTGGCGGGGGGCGGCGCCGATCCAGCGGGCGATCATGGCCGGCGACCGCGTCACCGGCGTCTGTGCCATGCGCATGGACCAGGGCCTGGACACCGGCCCGGTGCTGTTGCGGCGGGAAGCGGCGATCGGGCCGACGACCACGGCCGGCGAACTGCATGACGAATTGGCGGAACTGGGGGCGCCGTTGATGGTGGAGGCGCTGCGGGGCGTCGCGGCGGGCACCCTGGCGGCGGTGCCGCAGGCCGAGGACGGCGCCACTTACGCCGGCAAGATCGACAAGTCCGAGGCGCGCATCGATTTCTCGCGGCCGGCGGCCGAGCTGGATTGCCTGATCCGGGGCCTGTCGCCGTTTCCCGGTGCCTGGTGCGAACTCGCCGGCCAACGGGTCAAGGTATTGCTGGCCCGGCCCGAGGCGGGGCAGGGCGCGGCCGGTGAAATCCTCGATGACGGCCTACTGGTGGCCTGTGGCGACGGGGCGCTGCGGCTCGTGCGTTTGCAGCGCGCCGGCAAGGCGGCGATGTCGGCCGAGGCATTCCTGCGCGGCAACCCGGTCGCGCCGGGCGATCGCCTGGGCTGACCGGCGCCGCTATTCCTCGACCATGCGGTCCGATTGATAGAATGACCAGATCAGGCCCAGGCCGGCGGCGGCGGTCAGGTCCTCGCGGTACAGCGGGCTGTCCTCGTTGGCGGCGCCACCGTGATAGTGCAGGTTGGCGCCGAACAGCAGCCTGATCCGGTCGTTGAGCGGGCGGCGCAGCGACAGTTGCAGCCGGCTGCCGAGATAGCCGCCGTCGGCATCGTAGGTGCGCCGTCGCGCGGTGGCGAAGCGGACCGGCACCTCGTAGAAATAGTCCTGTAGATCCTCGTCGGCGAAGATCGCCGACAGGCCGAGTTTCACCCGGGCACCGGTGTCCAGGAAATTGTCGTGCTGATAGGCGATCTCCGGCTGGGCCAGGAACCCCTGATGGTCGATATCGGACAGATCGGTCGAGAACACCGCCCTGAGCGGCAGTTCCAGATCGATCTTGGCCCAGCGGGCGGCCCGCGCCACGGTCCATTGCAGCCTGGGCCCGAACTCCGCCAGATAGTCCAGATCGGGCATGCCGCGGCGGTCGTCATTGTCGTCGGAATCCGCCTTCAGGGAACCGGACAGCGAGATATCGAGCTCCAGATCCCGCGAATGGATGAGCCGACCGCGGATGAACCCCTTGTCATCCGAGCGAATGAATTCGCCGCGATAGGCGAGGTAGGGCAACACGATGCCGTTACCGCGGCTTTCGCCCGCCGCCGGATAGTCGGGCAGGTAGCCAACGCCACCGAGCAGGCCCAGTTCGAATAGCGGCTTTTCCTTGCCGGCCTGTGCCGGCGCGACCAGACACAGGAAAAACCACCACGGAAGGGCAAATCGAAGCGCGGAAAGCATCGGGGGAAATGGTCCGTTCAAGGAAACAATCAGCGACCATTACAAGAAAAAAGTAACACTTGCAAAGTTAAGGTCCTGTGCCAATTAATTGTCTGCCGGGATTTGACGGCCCCCGATCGATGGGCCAGAGTGCTCGGCAGCGGTTCGACTTGTTTTTACGGCTATCGCCCGTTGACAACTCTTGCCAGCGGTCGGCGGCCGGGTCCAAGGGGACGTAATCATGCTGGACAGCCGACTGCAGGAAGAACGCGACGCCCTTCTGGGCCAGGTCTCGCAGATGCTCACCAAGCGCTTCAAGCGCGCCGAGGCCGGCGACATCGATGCCTTCGTCACGCATTTCTATGCCCGCGTGCCGTCGGAGGATGTCAACGAGTTCACCGTCGAGAACCTTTACGGGGCGGCGCTGTCGCTGTGGAAACTGGCGGCCAGGCGACAGCCGGGTCGAGCGAAACTGCGGGTCTACAATCCCCGCACCGAGGAACACGGCTGGAAGTCCTCGCACACCGTCGTCGAACTGATCACCGACGACATGCCGTTCCTGGTGGATTCCGTCACCGGCAACCTGAACCGCTGGGGCTATCAGGTCCATTTGGCGATCCATCCGGTCTTCGCCCTGCGCCGCGACGGCGACGGCAATCGGCTGGAGATGCTGGGAACGGCCGGCAACGGCAACGGCGCCGAGGCGTTGACCGAATCGATGATGCATGTGGAAATCAACGAGCAAGGCGACCCGGCGGTCCTGAA
The DNA here is from genome assembly GCA_030746635.1 of Alphaproteobacteria bacterium. Classification (GTDB taxonomy): domain Bacteria; phylum Pseudomonadota; class Alphaproteobacteria; genus JASLMH01. The sequence goes on from JASLMH010000043.1 coordinate 26,348, forward strand.
GCGGATCGCGGCCGACCTGGGCGCGGTGCTCGATGACGTTCGCTCGGCGGTCGAGGACTGGCCGGTCATGGTGTCGCGCCTGGATGAGGCGATCGATCAGCTCAAGAAGGGCAAATTGCCTTTCGACAAGGACGAGGTGGTGGAGACCCGCGCCTTTTTGGAATGGATGCGGGACGACCATTTCACATTCCTGGGCTGCCGGGATTTCCGTTACAGCCGCAAGGACGGCGACGACCACTTGACGGTGGTGCCGGGCGCCTCGTTCGGCATCCTGCGCGACGAGAGCCGCTATGTGCTGACCGACCAAAGTACCCAGGGATTGGTCGACGTCGCGCCGATCGCCATGCAATTCATCCGCCGGCCGGAACTGGCGATGATCACCAAGACCGGTGTCCGGGGCACCGTGCACCGGCCGGTGCATATGGACTACATCGGCGTCAAACGCTACGACGGCAAGAACAAGATGATCGGCGAGCGGCGCTTCGTCGGCCTGTTCACGTCGTCCGCCTACAACCGCACCCCACGTGACATCCCGCTGCTGCGCCGCAAGGTTCTGCAGGTGGTGGCACGGGCCGGGCTGGAACTGCAAAGCCATGACGGCAAGGCCCTGACCCATATTCTCGAGAGCTATCCCAGGGACGAGTTGCTGCAGATCGACGTGGAGACCCTGGCTCGGATTTCCACCGGCATCCTGGCCCTGCAGGAACGCCCGCGATTCCGCGTGTTCGCCCGGCGGGACAAATTCGACCGCTTCTACTCGATCCTGGTCTACATGCCACGCGAAACCCTGAGTACAGAGTTGCGGGAGAAGTTCGCACAAATCCTGTGTGCCGCCGTCAACGGGCGTCTTTCCAACTACTACACCGAGGTTTCCTCCAGCCCGCTGGCCAGATTGCATTACATCATCGGCATCAACGAAGGCGGACCACCCGACGAGGTGGATTTCACCGCCCTGGAACAACGTCTGAAGGCCGAGGCGCGATCCTGGCAGGACGACTTCTACGATGCCCTGGTCGAACATTGGGGCGAGGAGGGCGGCAATCGCCTGGCGGCCCGCTACAGCAGCGCCTTTCCCACCAACTACACCGAGAACTTCAATGCCGAACTGGCCCTGCACGATGTCGAAAGCATCGAGACGCTGGCGGAGAAGGGTGATCTCGCCCTGAATTTCTATCGCACCATCGAGGACCCGGACCATATGGTGCGTTTCAAGATCTTCCATCCCGGCGCCGCCGTACCGCTGTCCGACTGCCTGCCGATGATGGAGAACATGGGCCTGAAGGTGATCGGCGAGGAGCCCTATCTGGTGCGCCTGGGCGACGACCAGCGGGTCTGGATCCACGACTTCCTGTTGGCCGAACCGGGCGGCGAGGCGATCGACCTGACCGAATTGAAGGGTACCTTCGAGGAAGCCTTCGCCAAGGTCTGGCACGGCGAGATGGAGAACGACTGTTTCAACCGGCTGGTTTTGAAGGCGGGCCTGGCCTGGCGCGAGGTGGTGGTGTTGCGGGCCCTGTGCAAATACCTGCGGCAGACCGGCATCGCTTTCAGCCAGGACTATATGGGAGATACCCTGGCCAACAACCCCGCCATCACCCGGTTGATTTCCAACCTGTTCATGGTCCGCTTCGACCCCGACGACAAGACGCGGCGCAAACGCCGGATGGACGACCTGGCCAAGGGCGTCACCGCCGGCCTGGAAGCGGTGGAGAGCCTGGACGAGGACCGCATCCTGCGGCGTTTCCTGAACCTGGTGCAATCGGCGCTTCGGACCAACTATTTCCAGGCCGCCGACGGCGGCGGGCCGAAACCCTATCTGTCGATCAAGTTCGACAGCCAGGCGGTGGACGAGTTGCCGCTGCCCAGGCCGTTCCGCGAGATTTTCGTCTATTCGCCGCGGGTCGAGGGTGTGCACCTGCGCGGCGGCATGGTGGCGCGCGGCGGCCTGCGCTGGTCGGACCGGCGCGAGGATTTCCGCACCGAAGTGCTCGGCCTGATGAAGGCGCAGATGGTCAAGAACGCGGTCATCGTGCCGGTCGGTTCCAAGGGCGGCTTCGTGCCCAAGCGTCTGCCGGTCGGTGGCGACCGCGAGGCGGTGATGACGGAAGTCGTCGCCTGCTACACCACTTTCATCCGCGGCCTGCTGGACCTGACCGACAACCTGCGCGGTCAGGGCGTGGTGCCGCCGGCGGCGGTCGAACGTTACGACGACGACGACCCCTATCTGGTCGTCGCGGCCGACAAGGGCACCGCCACCTTCTCCGACATCGCCAACGGCGTCGCCATCGAATACGGCTTCTGGCTGGGCGATGCCTTCGCCTCGGGCGGCGCCAAGGGTTACGACCACAAGGGCATGGGGATCACCGCGCGCGGCGCCTGGGAGTCGGTGAAGCGGCATTTCCGCGAACTGGGCTGTGACATCCAGAGCGAGGAATTCAGCGTCATCGGCGTCGGCGACATGTCGGGCGACGTGTTCGGCAACGGCATGTTGCTGTCGAAACATATTCGCCTGATCGCCGCCTTCGATCATCGGGATATCTTCATCGATCCGCGTCCCGACGTCGCCAAGAGCTGGCAGGAGCGTCAGCGCCTGTTCGATGCGGGCCGGTCGTCCTGGCAGGACTACGATGGGAAGCTGATCTCCAAGGGTGGCGGCATCTTCGACCGCAAGGCCAAGGCGATCGAATTGTCGCCGGAACTCAAGCAGATGACCGGCCTGACGGCGAAATCGGTGACGCCGAACGAGCTGATGCACGCCTTGTTGAAATCCCCGGTCGATCTGTTGTGGTTCGGCGGCATCGGCACCTACGTCAAGGCCAAGGACGAAAGCCAGGCCGATGCCGGCGATCGGGCCAACGACGGGCTGCGCGTCGACGCGGTTGAGCTGCGTTGTCGGGTGATCGGCGAGGGCGCCAACCTGGGCATGACCCAGCACGCCCGCATGGAGTTCGCGGCCGCCGGCGGCCGGGTGAACACCGATGCGATCGACAACTCCGCCGGCGTCGACTGCTCCGACCACGAGGTCAACATCAAGATCCTGGTGGATTCGGTGGTCGCCGACGGCGAAATGACCGGCAAGCAGCGCGACCGCCTGCTGGCCGACATGACCGACGAGGTCGGTGATCTGGTGTTGCGCGACAACTACCTGCAGACCCTATGCCTCAGCGTCCTGGAACAGCAGGGCGGGACGCTGCTCGACGGCCAGGTGCGTTTCATGCGGGATCTGGAGCGCGAGGGCCGGCTCAACCGCGAGGTCGAGTTCCTGCCCGACGACGAGGCCCTGGCCGAGCGTGACGGCGACGGCAACGGCCTGACCCGGCCGGAGCTGGCGGTGCTGCTGGCCTATGCCAAGATGGAATTGTACGACCGCCTGCTGGACAGCGAACTGGCGGACTCGGTGGCCTTGGTGGCCGATCTCGTCAAGTATTTCCCGCGGCCCCTGCGTAAGCGGCATCGCGAGGTGATCCTGAACCATCGTCTGCGCCGCGAGATCATCGCCACGGTGACGGCCAATTCGATCGTCAACCGCCTCGGCATCACCTTCGTGCACGACGTGATGGACGAAACCGGCGCCTCGGCCGAGGCCGTCGCCCGCAGCTATGCCTCGGCGCGCGAATTGTTCGGTCTGCGGCGGATGTGGAACGAGATCGAGACCCTGGACAATAGGGTGCCGGCCGCCGTGCAGTACCGCATGGTGCTGTCGACCGCCGAATTGATGCGGCGGATGACCATCTGGTTCCTGCGCAACGTCGAACAGCCGCTGAAGATCACGCCGGTGCTGGCCACTTTCGGACCGGGCGTGCAGATCCTCGGCGAACAGCTTTACGACGTC
>JASLMH010000044.1 GCA_030746635.1 Alphaproteobacteria bacterium
ACTTCGCCAAGCAGGCAGCCCCGTTCGGCTTCTTCAGCAACCACGTGTACATCACGGGTGGCGAGATCGCCAGCCACGAGGTGGCGAGCAAGCTGGGCGGCGACTATCCGGACAACGTCTGGAGCAACACCTACGAGCTTTGGTACCACTCGCCCACGGACGCGCACAAAAAGTTCCAGGCGCGTTTGTCCAAGAAGGCGGGCACCGAGGCGACGGCGATGTGGCCGGTGCTGGCCTACAACGGCGTGATGCTTTATGCGGCCGCCGTCGAAAAGGCCGGGTCGACGGATGCCGAAAAGGTCATCAAGGCCCTTGAAGGCCTGACCATCGATACGCCGATGGGCAAGCTGACGATCGACGCCAAGTCGCATCAAGCCAACACCGGGCAGTTCTGGGGCCCGATGAAGAAGCAATCGGGCCAGGCTTATCGCCGGATGGACCCGGTGACCTTCGTTCCGGCGCCGTCCAACTAGCCCACGGCCCGGTAACGACAGTATTGTGCGTGCCCAGCGGGCTTGGCCCGCTCCCCCCCGGTCAGCGCGACCGGGGGGATGCGGTGCTGCCCATCAGGGGTAAAGCCATGAGTATGCTTGCCAACCCGACATTCCTTTTTTACCAGGTCATGAATTCCATTTCGTTGGGCATGAACCTATTCATCATCGCCACCGGCCTGACGCTGATTCTCGGCGTGCTGCGGGTGATCAATTTCGCCCACGGCGCGTTCTTCATGTTCGGCGCCTATGTCTGCTGGTCCACGGTGACCTTCCTTGGCGGCGCCATCGGCAGTTTCTGGATCGGCGTGATCGCCGCCGCCGTCGTCCTCGGCCTGATGGCCTTCGTCATCGAGCGCGGGCTGTTGCGTTACCTTTATGAGCGGGAGCACCTGACGCAGCTCCTCTTTACCTTTGCCATCGTCCTGGTCGTTGGCGACGTGGCCAAGATGATCTGGGGCACCGATCAGTACAACGTGCCCTATCCCCACGGCCTCAAGGGAGCGGTGAACTTCGGCTTCGCGATTTATCCGGCCTATCCGTTGCTGCTCTGCGTGATCGGCGTCGTTGTCGCGGTGGGCATGTGGCTGGCGCTCTCCAAGACACGCTGGGGCCGCATCATCCGGGCGGCCACCCAGGACCGCGAGATGCTGGCGGCCCTGGGCATGAACGTGCCCCTGGTCTACACCGGCGTCTTCGTCATCGGTTCGGCTCTGGCCGGTCTTGGTGGCGCGCTGGCGGCACCCAGGGTGGCGGTGTCGCCCGGCATGGATGCAACCCTGATCATCGAATGTTTCATCATCGTCATCATCGGTGGTTTGGGCAGCCTGTGGGGCAGTTTCCTGGGCGCCCTGGCACTTGGCTTCGCGACCATGTTCGGTACCGTGATTTTCCCCGATTGGGAGTTGGTGTTGGCCTATGTCCTCATGCTGGGCATCTTGCTCTGGCGGCCGTGGGGCCTCTTTGGGCATCCGGAAGAGGACAGTCACTGATGCAGGCCAAATCGAAACGGACGCTCTGGCTGACCGTGGCGGTGGTAATTTTGCTGGCACTGGTGCCAACGCTCGGTTCCAAATACCTGGTCGATCTGAGCACCGAAATCCTGATCTACGCCCTGTTCGCGCTCAGCCTGAACGTGCTGATCGGCTATTCGGGCAACATCTCGTTCGGCCACGCCGCCTATTTCGCCATCGGCGGCTACTCGTGCGCCATTCTCCTCACCACCTATGACCTGCCGCTGATCATCAGCATGCCCGCGGCTATCATCCTGGCCGGCCTCGCCGCCGCCTTCGTCGGCTATTTTTGCGTCAAGCTGACGGACATCTATTTCGCCATGCTGACCCTGGCCTTCGGCATGCTGGTCTGGGCCGTGGCCTTCAAGTGGCGCAGCGTCACTGGCGGCGACGACGGCTTCGTCGGCGTTGCCGTGCCCGAGTTCATCGGCGACCGTTACTCCTTCTTCTATTTCACATTGGTTGTCGTGACGGTGTCGTCGGCGCTGTTGTGGCTGATTTGCCATTCGGCTTTCGGCCGTACGTTGGTGGCGGTTCGGGAGAACCGCATGCGAGCCGGTTTCGTCGGCGTCGACACCAAGCGCCTGCGGCACACCGCCTTCGTCGTCGCCGGCACCTTCGCCGGCATCGCCGGGACGCTCTTTGCCATGTACAACCGCGGGGTTTACGTCGAATCCGCGTTTTGGACGGAATCCGGCCAGGTTCTGATCATGACCCTGCTCGGCGGTCTCTATTCCTTCTTCGGCCCGGCCTTGGGCGCGGCGGTGCTCTACACCCTGCAGGTCAGTATCAACCAATACACCGAGTATTGGCCCATTGTCCTGGGTACCGTGCTTCTGGTCATCATCATGTTCCTGCCCGACGGCATCGTTGGCCTCGTGCAGCGCATCCGCAGCCAGTTCGCGCGTCGGGCCTGAGCGATGGAAACCGTGCTGGAGACCAAAGGCGCGTTCAAGGCCTTCGAAGGATTCGTCGCCATCCGGGACGTCTCCATCGATCTGGAGAAAGGCGAGAAGCACGCCATCATCGGCCCCAATGGTGCCGGCAAGACCACGCTCTTCAATCTCATCACCGGCCACCTGGAACTCGATAGCGGTTCGGTGAACTTCGAGGGCAGGGATATCACCGGGACGCCGCCTCATCGGATCGTCAAACTCGGGTTGGCGCGTTCCTTTCAGCGCATCAACATCTACCCGCGCATGACGGTGTTCGAGAATGTCCAGGTCGCCCTGATCGCCCGCGACGGCCGCTCGTTCCACCTCTTCACGCTGGGTCACTCGCTCAATCGCGACGAGACGGCCGAGCTCCTCGAACTGGTGGGTCTCATGGCCGAAGCCGAGGAGGTGGCGGGCGAACTGGCCTACGGCAAGCAGAAGCAACTCGAACTGGCCATCGCCTTGGCCAGTCATCCGCGCGTGCTGCTGCTGGACGAGCCAACCGCCGGGATGTCAACGGCCGAGACCGTCGAGGCCATCAAACTGATAGAAGAGATCACCGAGGCGCGCGGTCTCACGCTTCTGTTCACCGAGCATGACATGGGGGTCGTGTTCGGCATCGCCGACCGCATATCGGTCCTGCATCACGGCGAACTGATTTTTTCGGGCGAGCCCGATCGGGTGAAGGAGGATGCCGAGGTGCGACGCGTTTATCTGGGCGAAAGTCATGGCGCGGCTTGAGGTCGACGGCATTCATACGGCCTATGGCCTGAGCAAGGTCCTGTTCGGCGTCTCTCTGACGGTGGAACCTGGCGAGGTGGTGGCACTGGTGGGGCGCAACGGCGTCGGCAAGACCACGACGATGCGCAGCATCATGGGGCTGGCGCCGCCTCGGCAAGGCAGCGTCTGCTGGATGGATCGGGATATCACCGGGATGCCGGTCCATCACGTGGCCAGGCTCGGCATCGGCTATGTTCCCGAAGACCGCCGCATATTTCCCGAACTGACGGTTTGGGAAAACCTCGATATCGCGCGGCGCCCGCCGATCGACGACGAGAACGGCGAGGGCTGGAGCGAAGACCAGGTGTTCGAGTTGTTTCCCGACCTCAAGGCGATCCAGAGCCGCCAGGGCGGCGTCCTCAGTGGCGGGCAGCAGCAGATGCTGACGATCGCCCGCAGCCTCATGGGCAATCCCAAGCTGTTGCTTTTGGATGAGCCGTCCGAAGGCTTGGCGCCGATCGTCGTCGAAACCCTGCGCGATCGGATCAACCTGCTCAAGGAGGGAGGACTGTCGATCGTCCTGGCCGAGCAGAACCTCGATTTCGTGCTTTTCCTGAGCGACCGGATTCACATCCTGGAGAAGGGGGAGATCCAATACACCGGAACACCGGAGGACCTGCGCGCCAATACGGACATTCAGACCAAATACCTGACCTTGTAGGCCGTGCCGTCGCGTGGCTACCGCCAGCGGCGGCACCTGGCCGCTGCCTTGCGGCAACCTTGGCGAGCGAGTGAGGAAATTATGGCCAACATTCTAGTAACCGGCGGCGCCGGCTTCATCGGCGTTGCAGTAGCGCGGGCGTTGCTCGAGCGGGGTGACCGGGTGACCGCTTTCGATTTGAGGGTCGGCCCGGAACTGGCTGCCCTGGCTGAAGCCCAACCGGAGCTTTCGGTCGCCTTGGGCGAGGTCACCGAATGGCAGTCGGTGGCGGCCTTGATGCAGGCGAACCCGCCCGACGCAGTGGTCCATTGTGCCGCGATAGTGGGTGTCATTGCCTCGGTGCAAACGCCGGCCAGGACATTTCAGGTCAACGTCGGGGGCACCATCAATCTGTTCGAGGCGATGCGGCTGTTCGGCGTGAAGCGCCTGATCCACATGAGTTCGGAGGAAACCTACGGCGACTTCCAGGCGCCGCTGATCGACGAGGAACACCCGCAGAAACCCATCATGGCCTATGGCATCTCCAAGTTGGCGGTGGAGCATCTTGGCCGCAGCTATGACGTACAGTACGGCCTGGAAGTGGTGAACCTGCGCACCTGTTGGGCCTACGGGCCAGGCCTGTCGCGGGCAAGGGTGCCGAAAACCATGGTCGACGCGGCTCTCTCCGGTCGGCCGCTGCATCTGTCGGCCGGAGCCGAGATGGCCGTCGATCACACCTACATCGATGACGTGGTCGCGGGCATTCTGGCCGCCTTGGACCAGGACCGGCATCCCTTCGACGCCTACAACATCGGCAGCGGGCAGGCGACAAGCCTCGCTGAAATCGCCGAGATCGTGAAGGCACTGGTTCCCGGCGCCGATATTTCGGTGGCCGCTGGTGAGTACCGGCACGGAGACACCGACAATTCAGCCCATGCCGTCAGGAAGGGGGCGCTCGACGTAAGCCGGGCGCGGGAGGTGCTTGGTTTCGAGCCACGGTTCGACATGCGACGCGGACTGGCGGCCTACATCGAGGCCGAGCGACCTAGCCGGAACACGGGTGCGTGACGGTGATCGGGACGCCGTAGTTTGGGTATCGTCGAACCGGATATCGCGGATGACTACGACGTCATTGTGGTGGGCGCCGGGGCCGGCGGCATGGCGGCCGCGATCGTCGCCGCAAACGAGGGCTTGAAAACCCTGGTCATCGAAAAAACCGGATATGTCGGCGGCACGACGGCAATCTCGGGCGGCATGGTCTGGGCGCCCAACAACGAAAAAATGGCGGCGAGCGGTTTGGCCGACACGCCCGAACAGGCCCGGGCCTACCTCGAGGCCACCGCCGGCGAGGGCGGCGGCGCCGAGCTGCGGCGAACCTTCCTGGCCGAGGCGCCGGCGGCCATTGCCTATTTCGACCGCCACAGCCAGGTCCGCCTGGCGCCGCTCGAATTCTACCCCGATTATTACCCCGACGAGCCCGGCGCCACCTTGGGCGGCCGGGTGATGGAGCCGCTGGCTTTCGATGCCCGGGAGTTGGGGGAGGCCTTCAAGCTGCTGCGGCCGCCCTTGCCGGAATTCACCCTGTTCGGCGGCATGATGGTGGCGCGCCCCGACATCGCGCATTTCCGGGGGGTGTTCCGCTCGCCGGCCTCGGCCCTGCGGGTGCTGCGGCTGCTGGCGTCCTATGCCGGCCAGCGGCTCGGCCACCATCGCGGCACCGATCTGGTGTTGGGCAATGCCCTGGCCGGCCGGCTGCTGAAATCGCTGCTGGACCTCGCCGTGCCGATCCGATGCAACACCGAGACGTTGCGGCTGATCGAGGCCGACGGCCGCATCGCCGGGGTCGAGGTCGCCACGCCGAACGGGCCGGTGGTGATCGAGGCTCGGCGCGGCGTGGTGCTGGCGGCCGGCGGCTTTTCCCACAGCCCGGAACTGCGGGCCCGGTTGCTGCCGGCGGAAGCGGGGTTGCTGTCGGCGACCGTGGCCAGCGACACCGGCGATGGCTTGAACCTGGGCCTGGCCGTGGGCGGGGAGGTGCCCAGCGACAATGTCGGCAACGCCTTTTGGGTGCCGGTCTCGCGGTTCAATCGGGCCGACGGCAGTGCCGCCGTCTATCCCCACACCGTAACCGACCGCGGCAAGCCCGGCATGCTGGCGGTGAACGGGGAAGGGCGGCGCTTCACCAACGAATCCAATTCCTACCACGACTTCGTACGGGCGATGTTTCGCGCCCATAACCAAAGCCCGGCCATCCCCTGTCACTTGATCTGCGATGCCTGGTCGCTGTGGCAATACGGCCTCGGCGCGGTCAAACCGATGACCCTGCGTTTGGCGCCCTACAAACGCGACGGCTATCTCGTCGAGGCGCCTTCCTTGCGCGAACTCGCCGACAAGATCGGCGTCGATGCCGACCGCCTGGTCGAGACCGTGGCCACCTACAACGCCGATGCGGAGCGGGGCGAGGACACGGCTTTCGGTCGCGGCGGCAACGCCTATCACAAGTATGTCGGCGACCCGGCCAACGAACCCAATCCCTGCATGCGGCCGGTCGGGAAGCCGCCGTTCTTTGCCGTCGCCCTGCATCCGGCCGATCTGGGCACGGCGGCCGGCCTGCGGACCAACGGCGGCGCCCAGGTGCTGGATCGGGACGGAGACCCCATCGCCGGGCTCTACGCCTGCGGCAACGATATGAACTCGGTCATGGCCGGCAGCTACCCCGGCCCCGGCATCACCCTGGGACCGGCATTGGTATTTGGCTATCTTGCGGCGAGAGACATGGCGCGCGGCGAACACGGGAGGGATCCATGAGCGAGCAAAAGAGCAAGGCGGGCATTCGCAATATCGCCGAGGTGCCCTGGCAGGAATTCCCCGATCACTTTGGCGGCGCCCTGTCGAAGGCGCTGGTCGGTCCGGGCGATACCGACATCAAGGGGATCGATTACCGGATCTCCGCCTACCAGCCGATGGCCTACGTCGCCGCCCACAGCCACAAGGTCCAGGAACAGATCTACCACGTGCTCGAAGGCGAGGGCCTGATGGAGATCGACGGCGAGGCAACCGTGGTGCGGCGCCACGACGTGATCCACATTCCGCCGGGCATCGAGCATGCGATCTCCAATTCCGGCCTGGTCGACCTGGTCTTCCTGGTCGTCACCGCCCCGGCATCGGACGATTGAGAGGCCTGACATGAAGGGTGGAGAGCTGATCGCCCAGTTCCTGGTGCGTGAGAAGATCCCTTACGTGTTCGGTATCTGCGGCCACGGCACTGTCGGCCTGCTCGATGCGCTGTATGACGTGCGCGACGAGGTCAAGTTGATCTCGCCGCGCCACGAGCAGACGGCGGCGCACATGGCCGATGCCTATTTCCGCATCAGGCACCAGCCGGTGGCGACCCTGACCTCCTGCGGGCCCGGCTCGGCCAATATCGTCATGCCGATCGCCAACGCCCTGGCGGATTCCTCGGCCATCCTGGCCCTGACCGCCAACGTGCCGACCCAGCAATTCAACCGCGGCCCGTTCCAGGAGATCCACCGCCATGCCGCCGCCGACTTCCCCGCGGTGCTGAAACCGGTGGTCAAGCGCAGCTACCAGGCGACCCGGGTCGACATGCTGCCCCTGGCCCTGCGCCAGGCCATCGAACTGGCCGTCTCCGGCCGGCCGGGCCCGGTGCAGGTCGATATCCCCTTCAACGTCTTCCAGGAGGAGGCCGACGTCGAACTCGAACCCTCCGCGCGCGAACGGACCCGCAAGCGGCCCGGCGCCGACCCGGCGGATATCGAGCAGGCGCTGACCATGTTGGCCGCCGCCGAACGGCCGGTACTGTTCATCGGCCACGGCGTCACCCTGGCCGAGGCGGCGGGCGAACTGACCGAGGCGGCGGAACGCCTGAACATCCCGGTGATCAGTTCGCCCAACGGCATGGGCTGCATCCCCATGGGGCACCCATTGTCGCTGGGCTTCATCGGCCGCAACGGCACCTTCCCGGCCAACCAGGCCGGCCGCCACACCGATCTGGTGATCGCCGTCGGCGCCCGTTTCGACGACCGCTCGTCGTCGTCGTGGATTCCCGGTTATTCCTGGAACTTCCCGGCCAGCAAGCTGGTGCACGTTGACATCGACGTCGACGAGATCGGCCGCAACTATCCGCCGGACCTGGGCATCACCGCCGACGCCGGCAGTTTCCTGCGGCAATTGCTGGCCGCGGCCCAGGCGAACGGCGGCGGCCGGCCGGCGCGCCGGGCCTGGCTGGCCGAGATCGAGGGCTGGCGCCGGGAGTGGGAAGACTTCACCGCGCCGAACTTCGATATCCACGCCGCGCCGATCCGGCCCGAGCGGGTGGTCGCCGATATCCGCGCCGTGCTGCCGGACGACGGCATCATCTCGCTCGACTCCGGCGTCCACCACAACTGGTTCATGCAGTTCTGGGAGGCCCGCCAGCCGCAGACCATGCTGAACGCCTGGGGCTTCTCCGGCATGGGTTTCGGCGTTTCCGGCATCCTGGGCGCCAAGCTGGCGGCGCCCGAACGACCCTGCGTCGCCATCTGCGGCGACGGCGGCTTCACCATGACGCCGCATGTGTTGTGCACGGCGGTCGAATACGACATTCCCTGCATCTGGGTGGTCTGGAACAACTTCGCCTGGGGCGCCATCCGCGATATCCAGTACGGCATGTTCGGCGGCCGGGAGCATGGCACCGCCTTCTATCGCGGCGAGAACCAGGAACCCTACAACCCCGATTTCGCCGCCATCGCCCGGGCCTGCGGCGTCGACGGCGTCACCGTGACCAAGTCGGAGGACTTCAAGGGCGCCCTGGAGGCGGCCATCGCCGCCGGCAAGCCGGCCCTGCTGGACGTCCACGTCGACGCCGAGGTCCGCCCGCCGGCGACGGGCACCTGGCAACTGCCGCCGACGCCCCACGGCGAGCCGGCACTCGGCGGTCCGGTGGTGCGGGGTTAGCCTGCGGGCACGACCGTGGAGTGATACCAAATGGCAAAAACAAGCGTGACTTATCCCGATAATCCTTCGAGACGCGCCTGCGGCGCTCCTCAGGATGAGAATAATTGTTTTATTTCAATAAGTTACCCTTATGCTGAGGAGGGCGCGGAGCGCCCGTCTCGAAGCATGTTTGACGGCGGCTCTTTCAGTAAATTGGCATGACATGACGACATTCGTACTGCTGCATGGCTCGTACCAGGGCGGCTGGATCTGGCAGCCGGTGGCGACGCTGCTGCGCGCCCAGGGGCACCGGGTCTATGCCCCGACTTTGGACGGCTGTGGCGAACGGGCCGGCCAATTGCGGCCCGGCATTACCGTCGAGAGCCAAGCGGCGGAGATCGCCCGGCTTTTGTTCTACGAGGACTTGGACGAGGTGGTGCTGGTCGGCACCTCCAGCGGCGGCATGGTGTTGGCGAAAGCGGCGGAAATTGCCCGCGAACGCATCGGCCGCCTGGTTTTCGCCGACGCCCTGGCCTTGCGCCATGGCGAGGCGATCACCGATATCGTCAGCCGGCCGGCGGCGGTCCAAACCGAGCTGGCCTTGGGGCCCTCGCGCGAGGATGCCGAGAACCGGCTGTTCGCCGATCTGGAACCCGAGCTGCGCGCCTGGGCGGCCGAGCGCTGTACCCTGCATCCGATTGCCGTTCACACCCAGCCGATGCAACTGGAGACCTTTTGGTCGCAAAGCTGGGATGCCTCGGTGATCTATTGCCGCCGTGCCCCAAATCCCGGCGAGGCCCATCAGCGCCGCTGCGCGGAGGCCCTGGGGGCGAGTTGGCACGAACTCGACACCGGCCACTACCCGATGTTGAGCGCAACGGCCGAACTGACCGAGCTGATAGGAGAATTGCGGCATGGAACTGCGTCGTTTCGGTAAGACGGATCTCGAGGTATCGGTGCTTGGCTTTGGCGGTGCGCCGGTCGGCTTCCTCGATACCGACCGGGCGGAAGTGGCCCGGATCCTCAACACCTTGCTTGATCGGGGCGTCAACCTGATCGACACCGCCGCCGGATATCCCGGCTCGGAAGAGGCGATCGGCGCGGCGGTCGGGCATCGCCGGGACGATTATGTGCTGGTCTCGAAATGCGGTCAGGCATTCGACGATCTCGACGGCGCCGAATGGTCGGCGACCGTTATCCGGCAGACGGTCGACCGGGCGCTTCGGCGTCTGCGTACCGATCATCTCGATGTCATGTTGCTGCATACCTGCGATCTTGAGGTCTTGCGGCAGGGCGAAGCGCTTGGTGCCCTGGTCGCGGCGCGCGAGGCCGGAAAAGTTCGGTTCGTCGGCTATTCCGGCGACAACGAAGCGGCGGTTCATGCGGCGGCGTTGGCGGATGTCGCGGTCATCGAAACCTCCGTGAGCATCTGCGATCAAGCCAACATCGACGGCGTTCTGAGGCAGGCCGAACGGCACGACGTCGGTGTGCTGGCCAAACGTCCGGTCGCCAACGCGGCGTGGAAGGATCTTGCCGATCAACGGGGCATGTATGCCACCTACGCCAAGACCTATACCGAGCGCTTCTCGAAGATGGCGATTGCGCCCGCCGACCTGGGGTTCGATGACGCGGCGGCGGCTGTTTGGCCCGAAATCGCGCTGCGGTTCACCCTGTCCCAGCCCGGCGTCACCACCGCCATCGTCGGCACGACGAAACCATCCCATGTCGAGCAGAACCTGGCGTTCGCCGCGAAAGGGCCGCTGGCGCCGGAGGCCGCCGCGCAATTGCGCCGTGCGTTCGCCCGGGCGGAAAGCGCGGACGGTGTGACGTGGGAGGGGCAACGGTAGTCGACGGGAGCCCGCACAAGGTGAACCCCGCGCCGGCTCCCGGGTGAAACCTTCGTAGCCGTCACCCGGCTCTCTAGCCGGGCGGCATCTCGTCGAACTGAGGCAAATCGCCGGTGATGTCGTACCAGGGCGCCTTGGAGCCGGTGAAGATATGGTCGACCGCGCCCCGGCCCGGATCGTCGTCCAGGCTGCCGAAAGGGACCATGGCCGTTCCGGTTTCTTCTCTCAGGCGGGGCATGCCGGCGCCACAGATCCGGCAAAAGACCGAGGTGAAGGACTTTGCCTCCGGCACCTTGTAGTGGGCCAGCAGGTCTTCGCCCTTCAGGAACCTCAACCCATCGAACACGATAAAGCCGTTGGTGGTATGGGCCGCCGCCCGCGTCTTGCGGCAGCGCCGGCAATGGCAATTGTGCGCGACCGTGAATGGCGCGCTGACCTCATAGGCGATGCCGTCGCAAAGGCACGATCCATGCAAATGCCCGGGCGTCGCGCTGCCTCTTGCCGGCTGCGCCACCTCGGCCATGCCGCTATCGGCGGGATAAGTGTCGTGTTGGGGTAGGTCGTCGGTGATTGTGTGCCAGGGCGCCCTGGAGGCGACGAAGATGTGCGCGCTGGGGCGGATGCCCGGATCGTCGTCGAGGCAGCCGGCGGGGATCACCGCCCGTCGCTCGCCCACGATCTCGGGTACGACCGAGCCACAGGTGGCGCAAAAGGCGCGGTTGAAGACGGGCGAGGATTGGTAATGCCGAATGACCTCGGTACCGGCGACCAGGCGATAGTCGTCCAGCTTGGCGGAGAGATAGGTGGCGAACGGCGCCCCATGGGCCTTGCGGCAGATCGAGCAATGGCAGTGGGTCATGTGGCTGACCGGACCGTCGATTTCCCAACGCACCGACCCGCAAAGACAGCTTCCCCGGATCATTCTTCCGTTCCCCTTGTTCGCGCATCACCGCCGTCATCCCTAACACGCCCGCCCGGGACCATAAAGTCGAGCTAGCCCGCCTTCGCCGCCTGGGCCTCCACTGCCGGCGTCCCTCGCCAATGAGCCGCCCGGTTGCTAACTTTGCGGCGACAAGCCGCGGCAAATGGGACCATAGATGGATATCGGCATCAGCATCAGAAGCATGGGCACGCAGTCGACCCGCGACCTGGTGGCGGCCTGTGCGCGGGCGGCCGAAGAGGCGGGTTTCGAATCCATCTGGATCGCCGATCACATCGCCATCCCGCCGGACGACGCCGAAGGCAGCGGCGGCCGCTATCTCGACCCCCTGGCCACCCTGGCCTGGCTGGCCGGGGTGACCGAACGTGTCAAGCTCGGCTCGGGCGTGCTGATCCTGCCCTATCGGGCGGCGCTGCCCACGGCCAAGCAGGTCGCCACGGTGCAGGAGCTCAGCGGCAATCGGCTGCTGCTGGGGGTGGGTATCGGCTGGATGGACGCCGAATTCCGCGCCCTTGGGGTGGACCGGCGGGCCCGGGGCCGGATATCCGACGAGACCCTGGCCTTCCTCAACGACTGCTTCAGCCAGGACGAGGTCAGCCTGAACGGCCAGACCTTCCTGTTCAAGCCGCGCCCGCCAAGACCGCCCATATTGATCGGCGGCCGGGCGCCACATGCCATCGAACGCGCCGCAAAATATGGCGATGGCTGGTTTCCGATGTCGAGGACGCCGCAAAACCTGGCCGCGCCGATCCGGGAATACCGCGAACTGACCGAGGCGATGGGCAGACCGCCGGGACAGATTGCCGTGTCTACGAGACTCCCGCTGGATGACGAGCCGCGGACCCGCGCGTTGCTGGATGAGTACCGCACGCTCGGCGTGGACCGGCTGGTTTGCGGACTGGGCTACGACACCATCGAGGAGTTCCGGTCGCGACTGGAAAGCCTGGCGGCGGCGCTGGCTTAATGAAGTGCACTTCATGCCGAGGAGGGCGCGGAGCGCCCGTCTCGAAGCATGCCCATGGGTCAGGCACGGTCCTGGCGTCAATCCGGCAGCCCGGCCAGGCGCATGCCGTCTAGGTAGCGGTTGGCGAAGGCGTTGTCCGCATAGCCGCTGCGCGCGCGCACGGCGGTGACCGTTTCGCCAGGCACCAACGCCAACAGGGTTTCGACCGACTGCCGGGCCTCTTCGGTTCGCCCGAGATGCCCACAAGCCGACGCCATGGCCCGGTACACCGCCGAGTAGCCCGGCGTGCGGATCATCGCCCGTTCGGCCAGGTCGGCGGCGGCTTCGTCCTTGCCGAGCATGACGTAAGCGATGGCCATGCCGACCGGCACCGCCCCGGCCATGATCCCATAATCGCCAAAGCGGCGCGACTTGGTGAAACAGTCCAGCGCCGCCTCCGGCTCGCCCAGATAGACGAAAGACATGCCGCAGGCGGCCAACGCGGCCGAATCGAAGGGCGACAAGCGCAACTGCTCGCCAACCCATAGCCGGCGCTGGGCGGCGTCCAGGTTTAAAGCCGTTCCGGCAAGTACGGCCATGCTATGAAAGCCGCCCGCGGCGCTGGGACCCACTTGTATCTTGGCCGCCCAATTGTCCAGATCGGCAAGGAAGTCGGTAATGTGGCTTTGAAAGCCCAGGGATATCGCCGCTCCGATCAGAGCCACGCCCCAGTCATAGGCGATCCTCAGATCGGCGTCCTTCTCGATCGCCAGGCGGCAGAGACGGAGCCCGGCGGCAAAACCCGATCCCGATCCGTCGATGGCGTCCCATCCAACTATGCCAAGCAAGAGACACTCTTCCGCCGTCAACGCATCCTCCGACTCGGCGCTCAGACGTTCCATCTCGGCGGCGGCAATGCGGTCGATCACGGCCTTGGCGATGGCCTCGCCGGTCTGGTCCTGCCAGTCGAAACTGTCGCCGAGGTCGCCGTCGAACTTGCCCAGCCAGATCTGCGGGTCGGACGGCGACGACAGCCGGACATCCAACCGCAGGCGGTCGCCGCGGGCCCGCAAGGTCGCCTGCAGGGAATAATCCGGCGCCTCGGCTGTTTCCGCGATCGCCGCGTCGAGCCATTCCGGCGCGCTCAGATAGTTGGCGGCGTCGAAGCTCAGGGCGGCGGCAAGCTCACGCACCTCGGCGCGTGCGTCCGAGGTCTCGACCGGCTGGATGGCCAAGGCCGGAAAGCCGGCCGGGCGCGCGGGTGATGCCGCCGCCTCGCCAGGACCAGTCTGTTCCCGGAGGCCGCGCACCCAGGTCTGCACCGGCCGTTTGATGTTCTTGAGCTCGTGCGGGCCGTCGTCATCGAACGATGGCGTCAGGGTGCCGTCGAGGCTGCCGTAAGTCGAATCCGAGATCATCACGCCGCCGGGAGTGGCGATCTCTTGTAGACGGGCGGCGATGTTCACCCCGTCGCCGAAGATGTCCTCGTCTTCATGGACCACGTCGCCGATATGAATGCCGATGCGCAGCTTGATGATCGGATTGCCGACCAGACGGTCCTGGACCTGCAGGGCGCAATTGACCGCGTCGACGGCGCTCGCGAACTCGATCAGCCAGCCGTCGCCCATGGACTTGACCAGCTTGCCGCGATGGCCGGCGATGGCGGGGCGAAACAACTCGTTGCGCAATTGTCGCAAGGCCGCCAGCGTCCCGGCCTCGTCCTCGCCCAGCAGGCGGGAATAGCCAGCGACATCGGCGGCCAGAATTGCGGCGAGGCGTCGTTGCAAAACCCAAAATCCCCTTAAAGCGAGTATTGTCCGAAAAGCATGGAAATACCAGACGGGCTGGATTTGACCGAAGCGACCTTCGCGGGCCGGCCATGATCAATGCTATGACATAGGTCGCGGCGGGCGTCTGGCGGACGATCGCGCCGGTCTTGTACGCAGTGGACAACAAAACGATGGGAGAGGTGATGACGGCAGCGAGACCCCCCGAGACGCCCGGTGCCAAGATGATGTATTTGATCAAGCGCCAGGCGACGACGACGCGCGAGGAATTGATCGCCCATTGGTTCGCCAATCACATGCCGGCGGTCATCGCCCGCGCCGAGGGGCAGCGCGCCGACGGCAAGCTGCACGCAACCCGCTACGTCGCCACCCTGTTCGACCCCCGGCCCGACAAGCCGCACGCCTGGGATGGCGTGGCGCAGCTCTGGTATGACAAGGCGCTGATCCGGCCGGATGTGGCCCATGGCGACGTGCCCACCGATACCTTCCAGGAAAAGGTCGAACCCTATTGGCCCTGGGCGACCCGGGAATACGTGGTCATGGACGGCGCCCTGCCGCTGGAACCGCCGACCCTGAACCCGCCGTTCCCCTGCACCCGCGCCGGCTTCTTCAAGGTCACCTTCCTGGTGCCTATTCAGGCGGGGGGGAACTGTGATGACCTGTTCGATCACTGGCTGGACGCGCACGTGCCCAACGTGCGCCAGACCATGGAAACCGTCGGCGGTTTCCGCTATGTGGTCAGTCACAGTCTCGATCCGGCGGCGGAAGCCTACGCCGGCATGGCGGAATTGTACTTCCCCGACGCGTCCGGCTGGGCCAGCTATCGGGAGCACATTCAACCCGACGGCATGGAGCAGTGGGTCGACTACGACGCCATGCGGATCTTCCAGAGCGGCACCGAAATGGTCGGGATCGCCTAATCGGTCGGGAATAGTTGGAAACAAGGGAGTGTAGCGTCATGCCGGGTCCGCTTGCGGGTATCAGAATTCTCGATCTGACATCGGTCGGTTTCGGTCCCTATGGGGCGCAGATCTTGGGCGACTACGGCGCCGAGGTGATCAAGGTCGAAGCCCCCGAAGGCGATATCACCCGCGGCATCGCGCCGTTCCGCAACGAAGGCATGGGGCCGTTCTTCCTCAACGCCAACCGCAACAAGCGCTGCCTCGCCCTCGACCTCAAACAGCCCAAGGGCAGGGACGCGCTGCTGAAGCTGGTGGAGACCGCCGACGTCCTGATTTCCTCGATCCGGCCGGCGGCCATGGGGCGCCTCGGCCTAGGCTACGACGATTGCCGCCGGGTCAATGGGAAGCTGATCTATGTCGCCCTGGTCGGTTTCGGCCAGGACGGCCCCTACGCCCGGCGTCCGGCCTACGACGACATCATTCAGGGCCTGTCGGGCATGGCCGGCATGCAGGGCGGCCGCGACGGCCCGCCACGCTTCGTCAACGCCTCGATCTGCGACAAGATCTGCTCGCAATTCGCCGCCCACGCCACCATCGCCGCGCTGTTCAGCCGCGAACGCACGGGCGCCGGACAACTGGTCGAGGTGCCGATGCTGGAGAGCCTGATCGGCTTCAACATGGTCGAGCACAACGCCGGCCACACCTTCGAGCCGCCCCTGGGCCCGGCGGGCTACGAGCGTTCGATGGTCGAGTACCGCCGGCCTTACCCGACCGCCGACGGTTACATCTGCGTCCTGCCGTACAACACCAAGCAATGGCAGACCTTCTTCCGCCTGATGGAGCGGCCGGACATGCTGGACGATCCGCTGGTAACGGACGGCAAGGTGCGCAGCGAGAACATCGGCGCGCTGTACGAAATGGTCGCCGATTGCGTGCGCGACTGGCCGACGGACAGGCTGTTGGCGGCGCTGGAGGAGGCCGATATCCCCAACGGCCGGGTCACGGCGCTGGACGACCTGGCCGACGACGAGCATCTGCGGGCGGTGGGCCTGTTCCAACATTTCGAGCATCCCACCGAGGGCCGCATCCGCCTGGCCGGGCCGGGCGTGCGCTTTTCCGAAACGCCGCAGGACATCCGCTCGCTGCCGGCCCAGCTCGGCGAGCACAGCGTCGACGTGCTGAGCGAGGCGGGCCTGTCGGCCGAGGACATCGAGGGCCTGCTGGAGGCCGGGATCACCGTCGACGGCCGCCTGGAGAGCGCCCGCTCCGCCGCCGATTGAACGGTCCAAACTTGATCATGGGGATGGAAACGGGAGGCAGCGGTGGAAACGGGAAAACGACTGATCGGAAAGGTGGCGATCGTCAGCGGCGGCGCCTCGGGCATCGGCGCCGAGACCGTCCGGGTGTTTGCAGCCCACGGCGCCAGCGTCGTCGCCTGCGACGTCAACGAGGCGCTGGGGCAATCCGTGGTCGACGGGATATGCCAAGACGGCGGCGAGGCGATGTTTCGAACCCTCGACGTCAGCAGCGAGCAGCAATGGGCCGCCCTGGTGGCGGAAGTCGAGGAGAGCCACGGCCGCCTCGATGTATTGACCAACATTGCCGGCATCTCCGGCCGCGATCCGAGCCAGAACATCCAACCGACCCTGACCGCCGGCGGCGTGTTGGAGGACCAGAGCCTGGAGAAATGGAACCAGGTCATGGAGGTCAATGCCACCGGCACCTATCTGGGGACGAAAGCCGTGATCGCGCCGATGCGCCGGTCGGGTGGCGGCTCGATCATCAATATTTCCTCGATCTGCGGCCTGGTCGGCTCGTTCGGCAATCCGGCCTATCACGCCTCGAAGGGGGCGGTGCGCCTCTTCTCGAAGGCGGTGGCGATCCAATACGCCGCCGACGGCATTCGGGCGAACTCGATCCACCCCGGCTTCGTCGACACGCCGATGACCGAGCCGGGCCACGCCAATCCCGAGGTCGCGAAAATGCGCCTCGAGGCGACGCCGCTCGGCCGCTTCGGCACCCCGCGCGACGTCGCCATGGGCTGCCTCTACCTGGCCTCGGACGAAGCCTCCTGGGTGACCGGCTCGGAGCTGGTGATCGACGGCGGCATGACGGCGAACTGAGCCATCGACATGCTTCGAGACGGGCGCTCCGTGCCCTCCTCAGCACAAGGGTAACTTATTGAAATATATACCTCTCCTCGTCCTGAGGAGAGTCGCAGGCTCGTCTCGAAGGACGAATGGGACAGGTCATTTCTTGGATCAGTCATTCGGGTCGCGCACCAGGGGCGAGGTCGAGCAGTGAATGCCGCCGCCGCCGAGGAACACCTTCTCGTACTCGACCGGCACGATTTCGATGCCCAGTTTGTCCAGCGTGTCGGCCGTGCGTGGCGACAGGCCCGGCTGCATGATCACCCGGCCGGGCGCCACGGCCAGGCAGTTGACGGTGCCCGAGGGGTCGTCGGGATGCACCTCTACGGTGCGGATGTCCAGTTCCTGAAGCTTCTCCAGGAACCAGAAGGGCAGGATGGTCGGATTGATGATCGCGGTGTCGACGTCGATCATCACCAGGGCGCCGTCGATGTGCAGGCGGTAGCCGGTCAAATCGACCCGCAACAGCTCAACCCCCTGGGCGTTCAGCACCTCCGCGACCTGGCGGGTGCCTTCCTCGTTCACCCGCGAGGAACGGCCGATTACCGCCGTCGTGGCATTGAGCCAGACGAAGCTGCCGCCCTCCATCAGGCCGCTGCCGTGGATAGTCCGCAGGATCGGCATGCCGATGGCGGCCAGGGTCTCGGTCACCGGCGCTTCCTCGCCCCGGCGCACGATCGGGCCCAGCCGGGTGACGATGGCCCCGCCCTTCACGGCGATACAGGAATCCCGGGTGTAGATCGACTTGTGCCGCCCCGGTGCGCAGCGCCGCAACAGCACCACCTCGACACCTTCGGCGCGCAGGGCCGCCGTCAGGGCATCGTGTTCGGCCTGCTGGTCCTCCAGCGAGGGGATGACGTCGCCGCGCCAGTACCAGGTCTGGCCCTCGGCGTCGCCATAGCTGCCCAGGTGCTCCAGCCGCATGCTCGGGTCGATGATATCGAGTTCCTCGCCGGGGCGGTGCATCAGCACCTTGCGCAGCCGGCCGACGTCGTTGTCGCAGCCCCAGCGACGGCCCCAAACCGTCTCCTGCTGCGCCGCGCTCTCGAAGGCCGGCTCGGCATGGGAGGGAAAGGTCTTGATGGTCATGTTGTAGCGGTATTCGAACTCGCTGACGGTGCCCATGGTGGTCTTCCTCGGCCTCGGATGGCGTTCAGGCGGTGCCGGCGAATTCGCTTTCGGGATCGCCGGCGATGCGGGAATGGTACATCACCCGGGCCTCGCGCATATCCCAGGGACAGGCCTGGTGCAGCAGGCAACGGTTGTCCCACAGCACCACGTCGCCCGGCGTCCAGCCATGCCGATGGGTGCGCGGCGGCTGGCAGGTGAAGTCGACCAGCTCCTGCAGCAAAGATTCCGATTCCGCTTCGCTCAGCCCCGGGATGCCGTAGGCATGGCGGCCGATGGTCATCGTTGGCCGGCCGGTCTCGGGGTGCACCTTGACCAGCGGCCGCAACGGCGGGTCCCGGTCGTCAAGGCCATAGCCGAAATACTCGCTGTCCTTTTTCTTGTGCGTATGGCCGGCCTTCATCTGGCTGTAATGCAGCGAATGATAGGCGGACAGGTGGGCGATCCGCTGGCGCATGCCTTCGTCCAGGGCCTCGTAGGCGGCGGAGGCGTCGGCCCAGGCGGTCTCGCCGCCGCTGCTGGGCACCACGTGGGCGGTGAACACCGCACCCTTGGCCTGCACCGGCATGTAGGTGCTGTCGTGATGCCAGCCCATGTTGCCCCGGAGGATCTTCACCATGTCGTCGTCGTCGCCGAGGCGCAGGCTGCCGTCCTCCCTGACGTTGCTGAGCTCGATCATGTCGAACTCCATCTCGCCGAACCGCTTGGCGAAAGCGATCTGCTCGTCGTTCGTCAGGTGCTGTCCGGGAAAGATCAGCAGGGCGTATTGCAGCCAGGCGTCATAAAGTTCGGCAAAGGCCCCATCGTCGATACTTGCCAGCTTCACGCCGCGCACCTCGGCGCCAAAGCAGGCTTCCAGCGGTTCAACCTCGAACGTCATGGCAGATCCCCCAATTTCAACGCCGTCGGCCGCGCCATCGCGGTTTTGACGGTCGATCGAAAATCGTCGATGTTGACCCAAGACTAGAAATCAAAGCCCATCTTGGCAAATCCCGAACCGGTGGCCGGCGGGCGAATTCTCACATGGATGATCGGCGCGCGATGGAATTGCGAAACAGAGGATGGTCTTGTTGATGGAACGGCGGATTGAACTCGAAGGGGTGACCAACTTCCGGGACCTGGGCGGCTACGAAACCGCCGCCGGCGAGACCGTGAAATGGCGCACCATCTTTCGCTCCGACACTCTGGCCTCGCTGTCCGACGCCGACATGGAAACGGTCTGCGAATTGGGCGTGACCACGGCGGTCGACCTGCGCTACGGCGAGGAGCGGCAGCTCGAGCCATCGCGCTTTCTCGGCCATGACCAGGTCGAGGTGCTGGAGTTGGGGCTGGACCAACGCCCGGACGTTACGTATCTCGATTCCTTCGAATCCGCCCCCGACAGGGCGGCCTGGGCGCGGTCCTATTTTACCGAGGGTTACCGCAACTACCCGTTTCGCTACGCCCGCGGCTACGGCACCCTGATGCGCCGCCTGGCCGCCGGCGAACGGGTCGTCGTCCACTGCACCGCCGGCAAGGACCGGGCGGGCACCGCCGCCGCCCTGGTGCTGACGGCGTTGGGCGTGCCGCGGGAGACGGTGTTCGAGGACTACCTGCTGACCAACCGCTATTGGGACCGCGGCGACCGCGCTACTCTGGACATGGACCCGGAAACCATCAAGGTCATCTTTTCCGCCCGCGAGGAGTACCTGGCCGCGGCCTTCGCCGCGATTGAGGATCAGTGCGGGACGCTTGAAGCCTATCTAAACGACGTTCTCGAACTCGACGGCCCAACCCTCGAAGCTTTGCGCGCCGCCTGTTTGAAGTGACCGCGGCCCGGGGAACGGCATGAGGCGGCAGCCCTGGAGGGCCGCCGCCGCGGTCGACATCATGCCGGTGAAACTACTCAGGCCGTTCTACTCTTCCGGCGACGCGCCACACCAAATCCAATCAGGCTCAGGCCGTAGAGCGTCAGTGCCGCCGGTTCCGGGACAGGCGTGTGGATGGCATTGATCAGATTTGCGACATGAACGTTGGAGGTGTTGTACAACGCCACCGGGCCGGGCAACGGGTGTACGTAGTCGACGCCCAGCGGCGGCACCTCGCTGACGACCGCCTGCAGGTTCAATGCCGTCTGGTTATGCAGGGTCATGCCGAACACGTCGATTTCGAAGAACACATCGAAAAAGCTGTCGGCCAGGGTCGGGTCGCCCGGTTGCTCGGCAATTGCACCGAGCGATTGCTGGCCGCTGGCGATCAGGCCGGCGCCGGCCCTTAGCGTCGCGCCGCCGCCCGTGAGCGTCAACGAGATGATCTCCGTGTCGATCACGTCGAGGTGGGCGTCGACCGGTCTGAGGCCAGGGAAGTTGGCTGAATCATCCAGCGGGTTGCTGCGCTGGATCTTAGTGGGTCCATTCAGCACCATGGTTATGTCCTGCAGCAGATCCAGGTCGATGTCGATGCCCACGGTGGCCGACGACGAGAAGAGATCGAAGCCGGCGGCGCAGCCATCGACCCAATGCGCGCCCGGTCCACACACGGGCGCGGCCTGGGCCGGGGCTGTTGCCAGCCCCAATGCGGTCACCGCCGTTGCGAGTGCAAGACTCAGTTTTCCAAGTGTTGCCATGACAAATCCTCCGATTTTGCCTAGGTGATCGACCGGAGCTGCGCTCCGGCTGGTGCGCCACTTCTGGGCGCTCGGAAGAAGCCATGCAACAATCATGCCAACTTTGCCAAAAAAATATTCGTTTGGAATCAAAACGTTACTCGGTCGAGCGTTTTTGTTGTCGTTGCCAGAAATGCAAATATTCCCGACACCTAATGTGCGATCGCCTGCCCGGAATTGCCGTTAACTTTCGATTAACCATAATTTTTCAAGGCGCTAATGAGCAGGTGCCGGAGGAGTCACGAGTGTTAAGAAATCCGACACCTGAAGTCGAATGTTCAGGTGTGCCGATGGATCGCCGGCGGCATACATCGAGCCCGGAAAGGACTTGAGAAGAGCGGGGGACGATACCCATCCACTGTCACGCGCGGGCTCCTGCCTGCGCGAAGCCGAAGCTCTCGCCTCGCTGTCGCTCCGGCGCAGCGGGTCGCTCCGGCGAAGGCAGGTGACCCGCGCATTCACCAGCGTCTTGGACGATGCCGTGTCGGGCTGACTTAGGAAATGCGTGTACAGGGTTCTTTGCGAGAGCGTACTGCCCTAACCTTCGACCCCGCCCCAGATCGCCTCGGCGGTCTTCACCACCAGTTCCAGCTTTCGCTTCTGGTCGTCTTCGTCGATCAGGTTGCCCTCCTCGGTGGAGGCGAAGCCGCATTGCGGGGCGATGCCGAGCTGGTCGAGGTCGACGTACTGGCTGGCCTCGTCGAACCTGCGGCGTAGATCGTCGAGGCTTTCCAGTTCGGCGAACTTGGTGGTGATGAAGCCGGGCAGCACGCGCTGCTTGCCCTTCGCCAGCAGGCGCAGCGGCTCCAGGCCGCCGGCGCGTTCCGTGTCGTACTCCAGGAAGAAGACGTCGATGCCGGTCTGGTTGAAGATCGCGTCGGCGGTCAGGTCGTAGGCACCGTCGGCGTACCAAGTGGATTGGAAGTTGCCGCGGCAGAGGTGCATGGCGATCACCATATCCTCGGGCCGGTCCTTGATGGCGTCGTGCATGACCTTGGCGTACTGCGTGATCAGCCAGTCCGGATCGAGGCCTTCGGCCTGTTTCTCCGCCCGGATCTTCGGATCGCACAGGTAGGCGAAGAAGATGTCGTCCATCTGCAGATAGCGGCAGCCCAGGTCGTAGAACGCCCGCACCGCCTTGGCGTAGGTCTTGGACAGATCGGCCAACAGCAGTTCGGCATCCGCCTGGTATTCCGGCGGCGCGATGTCGTCGGGGGCGACCCGGAAATGGCAGCAGCTTGGTCCCGGTATGGAGATCTTCGGCTGCACCGAGGTGACCGAGGCCAGGTAGCGGTAGTGCTCCAGCATCGGATGGTCGTCCGGGAAATCGAACCGGCCGGTGATGGTGGCGAAGATCGGGCGCAGGGCGATGCCTTGGAATTGCACCCCTTGCTCGCGCTCGACCAGTTCCATGCCCTCCAGCGCACCCATGAAATCGTAGTGCCAGAACGACCGGCGGATTTCCCCGTCGGTCACCACCTTCAGGCCGACGCTTTCCTGCAATTGGACGGCATCGCGGATGGCCTGGTCCTCGACGGCCTGCAACTCCTCGGCCGAGACGGTGCCGTCCTCGAAATGCCCCTTGCGGGCCCCTTTGACGGCCGCCGGGCGCAGCAGGCTGCCGACATGGTCGGCGCGATAGGGCGCGCCGGTGGTGGGTTCCGTCATGTTGTGGGCCTCCCCAAGCGGCCTGGCGCCAACTGATGGTGCGCGGATATATTGTCGGGATCATAGCAAGGGCATTCTTTGTTGTCGGTAGGGGATGAACGCCGTCCTCGACGCCCTGGCGCCGCTGAGCGTGCGGCAACTCGACATGCCGGCGACCCCCCAGCGGGTCTGGCAGGCGATCCAACGGGCCAAGGCCGACTGACCGATAGACATGTTTCGAGAGGGGCGCTGCGCGCCCTCCTCAACATGAGGTTCGTTTCCTTGTCGTGATCCTCGTCCTCACCCTGAGGAGCGCCGCAGGCGCGTCTCGAAGGGCTAAGTCTCCAACGTGAAGACCTCCTGGCCGCCATCGATGTGGCGCAGGTCTTGCCGGCCGAGGGGGATCATGCCGTCGGGCACCTGCTTCTCGACCTCGGCCGAGAACAGCAGCGGCCGCGACAGGATTTTGCACTGCTCGCTCAGCCGGGTGGCCAGGTTGGCGGCGCTGCCGATCACCGTGAAGTCCAGGCGCTCGCGGCCGCCGACGTTGCCGAAGGTGACCTCGCCCAGGTGGACGCCGATGGCACATTGCAGGGCACCGTCGCCGTCACCATCGCCGTTGCCCAGCTTGGCCAGATCGCCGACGATCTCCAGCGCCGCGTCGCGGGCCAGGCCGCAGGCCAGGCCGTCGTCCTGCTCGACCGGGAAGGCGGCCAGCACCGCATCGCCGATGAACTTCAACACCTCGCCGCCGCGCGAGAGCACCGGCCGGGTGGCGCATTCGAAGAAGTCGTTCAACAGATCCAGATAGTCCCCCCGCGACAGGCTGGCCGCCAGTTGGGTCGATTCCCGCAGGTCGCAATACAGGATGGCGGCGCGGATTTCCTCGCCGTCGCCGCGCTGGGTCTGCCCCTTCAGCACCCGCTGGCCGGAGCGCCGGCCGAGATAGGTTTCCAGCAGCACCGAGGTGTTGTGGCGCAGGGTCAGGGTTTCGTAGTAGCGGCTGATGATCGCGAAACACTGGTAGACGCTGCCGAGATCGTTGGTCGAGAAACCCTCCGGCCGGTCCGAGGTCAGGGTCAGGGTGTTGATCTGGCCGTCCGAGAACGGCAGCGGCATGGCGACGTAGTCGGTGCCGCCCTGCTCCCGCAGGGTCTGCATGATCGGGAAACTGAATTCCGCCTCGTCCTGGTCCAGCCGCTGGCGCACGCCGCCCAGGCCTTCGCTGACATGGCGCACCGGGCTGTTCAGGTAAACCGGCTCAAGCAACATGCCATGGGGGGTGCCGCCTTCCTCGACGCTGTCGGTGTCATGCCGCCAGGTATAGCTGCGGCCGGCCAACTGTGGATGCAGGGTCCAGATGCCGACGCCGAGGCGCCAGACGGGGATGCCCGCCGCCAGCATCTGCCGGCCCAATTCGCCGGTCAGTTCCGCCGCCGAGGGGCACTGCCAGGCCTTCAACAGCAGCCAGTCGACCAGCGGGCCGCTGATCGGTTCATCGGTCGGGGTTCGCGGCAACTCGCCGTCGATGGCCTGCAAGGCCACCACATCGTCGAAGAACGCCAGGTAGCCGGCGGTCTCCGTCGCTTCATCCAGCGGCCGTTGATAGCTCCAGACGGCGTTCTCGATGGTGCGCTCGGGCAGGGCCAGATGCCAATAGCTGGCGGTGCCCTTGAACGGGCAGAAAGTCCGGCGGTTCGACGGCTCCAGGTATTGTTCCGCCACGTCCGCCGGCGGGAAATAGCAGTATGACGGCAGTCCCGTCTCGTGCATCACCTTGGCGCCGCCGCTATCGGCCAGCACGACGCCATCGGTGGTGGCGCGAACGCGGGCGGCGACGTCCGCGACGGCGAGGCGATAGGATGGGGCGGCGGATTCGATTGGAGTCGCTTGCATGTGGACCGGTGGATTTGTTCTGGTTGCCATTCGATTTATGGATTGACGACACCATGTACAAGTCTGCCGTTGCAAACTGGGGTGCGCCGATGCCGGCCGATGGGCGGTCCTCATGAACAGGGTTTCGCGCCGCTGGCTGCTGCGCGCCGGTCTGCTGCTGCTGGCCGGCTTCGCCGCCTTCGTCGCCCGGCCGCTGTTCCGCCTGGGCACGGTGGCCTGGCACGACCGCGACACGCGCACCCCGCCGGCCGACGGCGGCTGGGACGATGCCAGCCGGATGAACGAAACGCCGCTGGCGGAAATCGTCGCGGTTTCGGACGAGGTGACCGCCAGGGCCGCCCTGGCTCGGGCGCGGGAGCGCGGCCTGGGCGTGGCCATCGCCGGCGCCAGGCAGAGCATGGGCGGTCAGGCCCTGTTGCGGGACGGCATGGCGCTGGATACCGCCGCGCTGTCGGAAATGAGCCATGACGACGACCAGGGCATCCTGCGGGTCGGCGCCGGCGCCCGCTGGGCCGAGGTGCTGGCCTTCCTGGATCGGCGCGGCCGCTCGCCGGCACTGATGCAGCCCTATAACGACTTCAGCGTCGGCGGCTCGCTGGCCGCCAATTGCCATGGCCCGATGGCCGGCCGGCCGCCGATCGCCGCCAGCGTCGTCGGCCTGTCGGTGATGCTGGCCGACGGCAAGGTGGTGCGCTGCGATCGCCAGACCGAAGGCGAGCTGTTCTCCCTGGTCCTGGGCGGTTACGGCCTGCTCGGCCTGATCCTGGAGGCGGACCTGCGAACCGTGCCGAACCGGTTGCTGGACCCGACCTCGGAATTGCTGTCCCCGGCCGACCTGGCCGAAGCCCTGGCGGATGAAGCGGGGGACGACGGCGTCGAATTGCGCCTGGCCCGGATTTCGGTGGCGCCGGACAGCTTTCTGACCGAAGGGCTGCTGACCAGCTATCGCGCAGTCGACGGCACGCCGCCGCCGCTCGGCGCCGAAACCTGGCCGTCCCTGCGCCGCTGGGTGTTCCGCGCCGGCACCGGCGATGACTATGGCCGGTATCTGCGTTGGCAACTCGAAGGCCGGGTGGCACCGCTGCTGTCGCTGGGCGGCATCAGCCGCAACCAGGTTCTGAACGTCTCCGCCACGGTGGTGGAGGACCGGCACGGGCCGACCACCGATATCCTGCACGGCTATTTCGTGCCGGCCGACCAATTGGCGCTGTTTCTGCAACGCACCGAGTTGATCGTCCGCGACGTCGGCGTGGCGTTGCTGGATCTGGAACTGCACGCGGTGGCGGCCGATGACGACAGTTACCTGCGCTATGCCGACCGGTCATTGCTGGCCCTGACCATGCGCTTTCGGCAACGGCGCCTGCCGGGCGAGGAGTACCGCATGCGCGAGGCGACCCGGGGCCTGATCGACGCCGCCCGGGACCTCGGCGGCCGCTACCAGCTACCCTATCGCCTGCACGCCAGCCGGCGGCAGTTCAACATGGCCTATCCCCAGGGTCGCCGCTTCTTCAAGCGTAAGCGGCACTACGACCCGGACGGGCTGTTCCGCAACACATTCCTGCACGCCTATTCGGCCGATTGGTCGGACCGGCAAACCCGGCGTGAAGGGGGGAGGCGAGGATGAAACGACACTGGTTTCACCACAAATCGGCGGAGCCCGACCAGCAGGCACTGTTGGACCGTCATCGCCTCGTCTTTTTGGACAACAAGTTGGAGGGAGAGTTCCGGGCCGCCGAACGGGGCCGCAATCTGGGCCAGGCACGCTTCGTGCTGTGGCTGTCCCTGGGCATCGAGCTGGCCTTCGCCAGCCTCGATCCCCTGGTGCTGGAAGCACCGCCCATCGGCTTCCTGATCGCGCGGACCGGCGGCCTGACGCTTTTCCTGGTGCTGTCGTTGGCGCTGACCTACACCGAATTTTTCCGCACCCGTTGGCCGGCTTTGATGTCGGCCGCCGTCTATGCCTTCACCATTGCCATGGGTGCCAGCAATGTCGCGATCAACCCGCCGTCCCTGTACCTGGCCGGCTTCAACCTGCTGATCCTGGCCGGTTATCTGGTGGTGCCGTTGATCTTCAGCTATTGCATCGGCACGCTGTCGACGGCGACCGTCATCTACCTGGTGATCACCGCCTTCGCCGACAGCGTCGACGGGGAAATGCTGGTCATGCTGACGGCTCAGTTCGTGGCGGCCAACATCATCGGCATCGCCGCCCTCTACCGGTCCGAGCGGTTTCGCCGCTTCGACCACCTCAACGCCAAGCAACTGGCCGAGGAACGGGCCCGCTACCGCGAACTGCTGACCAGCATCCTGCCGACGGCGGTGGCCGACCGTTTGCAGCGCGGCGAGGTGGTGGTCGATCAGTTCAGCGACGCCACGGTGCTGTTCGCCGATATCGTCGGCTTCACCTCCATCGCCTCGCGCCACCCACCGGATCAGGTGGTGGAGATGCTGAACCAGGTGTTTTCCGCTTTCGACGAACTGGTGGCACGGCACCATCTGGAGAAGATCAAGACCATCGGCGATGCCTACATGGTGGCCGGCGGGGTGCCGACCGACCAGCCGACCCACGTCAGCGAAATGGCCGAGCTGGCCCTGGAGATGCGGGCGGCGGTGGCGCGCCTGCGGGATCCGGACGGCAATCCGCTGCGGGTCAGGATCGGCATCCACAATGGCGGCCTGACCGCCGGGGTGATCGGCGACAGCCGCTTCCTCTATGATCTCTGGGGCGATACGGTGAACACCGCCAGCCGCATGGAAACTCTGGGCGAGCCGGACCGGATCCAGATTTCCGACGACGTGCGGCGGCGGCTCGACGGCGGCTACCGTTTCGCCGCCCGGGGTGATATCGAGGTCAAGGGCAAGGGGCGCATGGCGACCTGGTACCTTGAAGGCCGCCAGGACGAGGTAACTGCCGAGGAATTGTAGGAGGACAGATGCCACTGCACCCGCAATGCGCGGCGATCGTCGAGGCCGCCGCGGCCGCTGGCGGCTCGCCGTTCGAGAACGAGGATTACCATCTCACCCGTGCGGCCTATCTGGCCGGCACCGAGGCCTATCGTCACGACACCGGCGCCCTGCAATCGGTCGAGGACCGGATGATTCCCGGTCCGGGCGGGGAGTTGCCGGTGCGCGTCTACACACCGGTGGCCGGCGATATGGTGCCCGGCATCACGATGTTCTTCCATGGCGGTGGCTGGGTGGTCGGCGACCTGGATACCCACGACCATCTCTGCCGCTATCTGGCCCATGGCGCCGGCTGCATCGTCGTTTCCGTCGGCTATCGCCTGGCGCCCGAGCACAAGTTTCCCGCACCCGTGGAGGACTGCCTGGCGGCGACCCGCTGGGCGGCCGAGAACGCGGCGGCCCTGGGCGGCGATAGGGCCCGCCTGGCGGTGGCCGGCGATTCCGCCGGCGGCAACCTGGCGGCGGTGATCTCCCTGGCGGCCCGCGACGGCGGCGGCCCGGAGTTGCGCCTGCAGTTGCTGATCTATCCCAGCGTCGATTTCAACGCCGACACCGACTCCCTGGACGAGAACGGCGATGGCTATCTGTTGACCCGGGACGCCATCGTCCGCTTCGCCGGCCTCTACCTGCCCAACGAGGCGGCGCGCGGCGACCCGCGCGCCTCGCCGCTGCTGGCCTCGCACCACACCGATCTGCCCAGGGCCTGGATCCAGACGGCCGAGTTCGATCCGCTGCGCGACGAGGGCCGGGCCTATGCCGAGGTCCTGGCCAAGGCCGGCGTGCCGGTGGAGTACAAATGCTATCCCGGCATGGTGCACGGCTTCGTCCGCATGGGCGGCAAGGTCGACCTGGCCTTCCAGGCCATGGACGACGCCGTCGCCGCCCTGCGCTCGGCTCTTGGCGGGTAGTCGCGGAAATTATTCCCCGAAATTATTTGTGGGGAGGGTGAGATGCGATTGGCTATTCTGACCGGCGGCGGCGACGTGCCGGGTTTGAATTCCTGCATCAAGGCGGTGGTCATGCGGGCCGCCGACAACGGCTGGGAGATCCTGGGCTTTCGCCGCGGCTGGGGCGGACCGCTGCATTACAACCCCGACGACGACGGCCCTCAGGGGCGCTGGATACAGACCCTGTCGCCGGATATCGTCCGCACCATCGACCGCACGGGCGGCACCTTTCTGCATACCTCGCGAACCCATCCGGGCAAGGTCAAGCCGGCCGATGTGCCGGACTTCCTGACCGGCTCGAAGCATGCCGTTGCCAGCGGCGAGGTGGTCGATTGCACGCCCCATGTGCTGGCGGTGGTCGAGGCCCTAGGGATCGATGCCCTGATCGCGATCGGCGGCGACGATACCCTGTCCTATGCCGCCCATCTGCATGATCAGGGCCTGAAGGTCGTCGCCATCCCGAAGACCATGGACAACGATGTCTATGGCACCGACTACTGCATCGGGTTTTCCACCGCCATCACCCGCAGCGTCGACGCCATCACCGCGTTGCGGACGCCGACGGGCAGTCACGAACGTATTGCCGTCATTGAATTGTTTGGCCGCAACAGCGGCCAGACCGCCCTGATCAGCGGCTATCTGGCGGACGCCGACCGCACCCTGATCTCGGAAGTACCGGTGGACATCGACCGTCTGGCCGAACTGGTCATGGCGGACCGTAACCGCAATCCCAGCCACTACGCCATCGTCGTGGTCTCCGAAGGCGCCAGCATCGAAGGCGGCGAGGTGTTCGAAGGCGGCTCGGCCGATGCCTATGGTCACCGCAAACTGGGCGGCATCGGCCGGTATATCGGCGAATTTCTGACCCAAAAGACGGGCGTGGCGACGGTCAACCAGCAACTGGCCTACCTGATGCGGGCCGGACCGCCGGATTCCCTGGACCGCATGGTGGCCACGATTTTCGCCAATCTGGCCATGCAGCAACTGGAGAGCGGCCAGTCCGGGGTGATGATGGCCCTGCGGGATGGCAATTACACCACGGTACCGGCGGATACCTGTATTCAGGGTGAAAAGCGGGTTGACGTGAACGAACTCTACGAGCCATCGGCCTATCGCCCAAGCGTCCGCTATGCCCTGAACAAGCCCATGTTCCTGTACTGAGCAGGCTTCGGCCCGGAGCTTCATCCTTTATCGCCCCCGAAATTATGGAAAAACAAGTGGACCGAAAACATGACTGAATCCGACAGGCGCGTGGCGCTGATCACCGGCTGTGGCAAGGAGAACGGCATTGGCGCGGCGATCGCCCGGCGTTTGGCGGCGGACGGCTTCATCGTCGTCGCCTCGGACGTGGCGGCGGCGGGGGTCGACAACGACCATAGCCTCCAGCGCGCCGGCTCCGGCTGGCAGGGACTGGACACGCTGGTCGCCCGGATCGAGGCGGCCGGCGGCAAGGCGCTCAGCCTGACCGGCGATGTCTCGAT
>JASLMH010000045.1 GCA_030746635.1 Alphaproteobacteria bacterium
AGATGGACCAAGTCACCGGCAAATTGGATTTCACCGGCCAGTTCCAAAGCCGTGGCGGCAATCAATGGGTTCTGGTCAACGCCCTGCAGGGCGAGGCCACGGTGAAGGCCGTCGACGGCGTCGTGCGGGGCTTCGACATGAAGAACTTCAGTGCCCGACTGGGGCGTCTCAACAAGGCACCGGATTTCCTCGACCTGGTGCAGCGCGCCTTCTCCGGCGGCCAGACCAGCTATTCCAGCGCCCAGGGCGTCTGGAAGATTCGCGATGGCGTCGCCACCACCAAGGATATGCGGGCGCAATTGGATGCCTCCGAGGCTATTCTCAAGGGCAACGTGCATCTGCCGGACTGGAGCCTCGATCTGCGCGGTGTGCTGCGGCTGACCGAGCACGACAACGCGCCGGACCTCGGCGTGCACCTGTTCGGGCCGCTGGACCAGCCGCGCCACGATTTGAAGACCAAGCAGTTGGAACGCTGGCTGCTGGCGCGATTGGGCCGCGAGTTGCTGGGCGACAAACTGAAGGGCAAGGGCGGCGACGTCGGCAAACTGCTCGACGTCATCACCGGCGGCAAGGGCGCGGCCCGACAGCCGAGCGCCGCGCCGACCCCGGTGCAGCCGTCGCAGCCGCAGCCCTCACAGCCGGCGCAACCGGCCCAGCCCAGCCAGCAGACCTCCCCCGAGCAGCAATTGCTCAAGGGCCTGTTCAAGGTTCTGCGTAAATAGCGGCGGCCGCCGGTATCTAGCGCATGTCGCGCCTAATCCAGGCCACCCGCTCCCCCGTCCCAACCACCCCGAGGGTACCATCTATTGGTGGTTGGGACGGGGGAGCGGGTGGCCGGGCGAACCCAACTAGGCGCGACCACGCACTAGTTCAGGGGCGAGAATTCGGTCGGCGCCAGGATCTTGTTGGTCTGCTGCTTCAGGGCGCCCAGGGCGACCGAGCGCTTGCGGAATTCGGCCCAATCCGGATCCTCGTTCATCGCCGCCCGGCGTTGTTCGCGATCGCCCATGCTGTCATAGGCCCACATGAACACCACCTGGTTGATCGGCCCCACCTCGGTGGTGAAGAAACCGACCAATTGCCCTAGATGCCGCTTCTGCACCGGCAGGCCGTAATCGCGATAGGTCTCGATCCAGGGGGCCATCTTGCCGGGATGGAAGTCATAGGTGCGGTGATCGATGATCATGGGCTGTCTCCCTTTGAGGTCTGGTTGCGCAGGCGTTGCAGGATATAGACCCGCACGGCGCGGCTGAGGGCGATGTCGCGGTCCGCGTCGATGCCGGCGATCAACGCTGTCATGGTGCGGCCGTCGGCCCGCGCCAGATCGCGCAGCGCCTGCCAAAACGCCCGTTCCATGGACAGGCTGGTGCGGTGGCCGGCGATCCGGAAGGATCGCCGCAGCAATTCGCCGGCCGGCCCTTCGGCGGTCACGGCGGAATCGCTATTTACTTGGTCCAAGCATCTTGTTCGGCCGCACGAAACGATCGAAATCGGCCTCGTCGACCAGCTTCAACTCGGCCGCCGCCGCCTTCAGGGTCTGGCCCTTGGCATGGGCATGCTTGGCGATCTTGGCGGCGTTGTCATAGCCGATATGCGGCGCCAGGGCTGTCACCAGCATCAGCGACTTCTCCATCAGATCGGCGATGCGCGCCTCGTTGGCGGTGATGCCGGCGACGCAATTGTCCGTGAAACTGACAGCGGCATCGGCCAGCAACTGGATCGACTGCAGCAGGCCATAGATCATCACCGGCTTGAAAACGTTGAGCTCCATGTGTCCGTTGGCGCCGGCCACGGTGACCGTGGTGTGGTTGCCGATCACCTGGGCGCAGACCATGGTCAGCGCCTCGCACTGGGTCGGGTTGACCTTGCCCGGCATGATCGAGGAGCCGGGCTCGTTCTCCGGCAGGCTGAGTTCGCCCAGGCCGGATCGCGGGCCCGAGCCCAACAGCCGGATGTCGTTGGCGATCTTCATCAGGCTGGCGGCCAGGGTGTTCAGGGCGCCCGATGCCTCGACGATGGCGTCGTGGGCCGCCAGCGCCTCGAACTTGTTGCCGGCGGTCTTGAACGGCAGGCCGGTGATCTTGGCGATCTCGGCCGCCACTAGCTTATCGAAGCCGACCGGGGCGTTGAGGCCGGTGCCGACGGCGGTGCCGCCCTGGGCCAGGCGATAGAGCCGCGGCAGGCTGTCCTGGACCCGGGCGACGCCGTACTTCACCTGGGTGGCGTAGCCGGAGAACTCCTGCCCCAGGGTCAGCGGCGTGGCGTCCTGCAAATGGGTGCGGCCGATCTTGATCAGCCCACGGTATTCCTTCGCCTTGGCCTCCAGGGCCGCCTGCAGGTGCCCCAGGGCAGGGATCAGGTGGTGCTGGATCTGTTGTACGGCGGCGACGTGCATGACCGTGGGGAAGGTGTCGTTGGACGACTGGCTCATGTTGCAATGGTCGTTGGGGTGGACCGGGCTTTTCGAGCCGATCTCGCCGCCCAGCAACTCGATCGCCCGGTTCGAGATCACCTCGTTGGCGTTCATGTTGCTTTGCGTGCCCGAACCGGTCTGCCAGACCACCAGCGGAAAATGCTCGTCCAGCGTGCCCGCCGCGACCTCCTTGGCGGCCCGCACGATGGCCCGGCCGCGTCGGCGGTCGAGCACCCGCAGGGACATATTCGCCTGGGCGGCGGCCTGCTTGACGATGCCGAAGGCGTGGACCACCGGGGCCGGCATGCGTTCCCAGCCGATGCGGAAATTTTGCCGTGAACGCTGGGTCTGCGCGCCCCAGTAACAATCCGCCGGCACCTTGACCGGACCGAAGGTATCGGTTTCGGTGCGCATCTTCGTATTGCCTTTGCTCATCGGCTGCTAACCTTCCATCATTCGACGTCCGCCATTGGAGGGGCAGGGATAGCACGCATGAAGGTTTTATTGAACGGCGGCGTGGCGCGGCGCGGGCTGGCGCCGCTGAGCCGCCGTTTCGGCGACCGCATCGAACTGCGCGAAGTCCTCGCCGACGACGCTGCCGACGTCCTGGCCGAGAAGATGGCCTGGGCCGAGGTGCTGATCAGCATGAACTACGACACCGAAATGCCGCCCGCGCCGAACTTGAAGCTGCTGCATGTGCCGGCCTCTGGGTTGGACACCGTCGCGCTCGACGCGGTGCCGGCGGGCGTGGCGATCTGCAACGTCTACGAGCACGAAACCGGCATCGCCGAATACGTCCTGGCCGGCATGCTCGAATGGGTGGTCGAACTGGCCCCCCGCCATCGCGCCTTCAAGGCCGGCGACTGGGCCGGCACGCCCCGTCTCGGCGGCGCCCCGCGCGGTGAATTGGCCGGCCAAACCGTCGGCTGCCTGGGCTACGGCAATATCGGCCAGGCGGTGGCCCGCCGGGCCCTGGCCTTCGACATGCGGGTCGAGGCGCTGACCCGGCGGCCCAGGCCGCTGGCGCCCGAACCGGCCTTCCTGGGCGGCTATGGCGATCTGGCGGACTTCCTGCCCCGACTCGATTTCCTGGTCGTCTGCTGCCCCCTGAGCGAGACGACCCGGGGCATGATCGGTACGGCCGAACTGGCGGCGATGAAGCCGGGAGCGGTGGTGATCAACGTCGCCCGCGGTCACATCGTCGATGAAGACGCGTTGTACGATGCCCTGCGGGAGCACCGCATCGCCGGCGCTATCCTGGATACCTGGTATCAGTATCCCAGCGCCGAGGATCAGGCCGTGCGGCCGTCCCGCCATCCCTTCCACGACCTCGACAACGTGCTGATGACGCCGCATGTCTCGGGCTGGACCGAGGGGCAGCAACTGCGCCGCTGGGCCCGTACCGGCGATAATATCGAGGCCTTGATGGGCGGCGGCGATCTGATCAACGTGATCCGCCAGCCATCCGACTAGCCCCCGCCTGGACGCCGGCCGCCGATCGGGCGATAAACGTCTTCTTTGTCTGCCTGCCCGTCCGGCAACGGCCTTCAGTCAAGAGGATAGTGGTTGCATGCTGTACGATTACGAAACCCTTTCGATCGACCGACCCCAGGAATTCGTCCTGCTGGTGACCATCGACCGGCCCGAGTCGCGCAATGCCATGAACACCCAGATGGGCAGGGATCTGCTGGACCTGTTCGGCGGCCTTTTGTGCGATCCGGGCGATGTGCGCACCGTCGTGGTGACCGGCGCCGGCGATCAGGCGTTTTGCGCCGGCGGCGACCTGAAGGAACGTAACGGCATGACCGACGAAGCCTGGCGGTTGCAGCACGTGATCTTCGAGCAGGCGCTGTACCACGTCATGGACTGCCCGGTGCCGGTGATCGCGGCGGTCAACGGCGCCGCCTTCGGCGGCGGTTGCGAGATGGCCCTGATGGCCGACTTCGTCTATGCCTCGACCAACGCCCGCTTCGCCCTGACCGAAGTGACCTTGGGGATCATTCCGGGCTGCGGCGGCACCCAGAACCTGCCGCGGGCCGCCGGCAGCCGGCGGGCCAAGGAGATCCTCTTTACCGGCAGCCCGTTCACGGCCCAGGACGGCCTGGACTGGGGTATCGTCAACAAGGTGGTGGCGCCCGCGGAACTGCTGCCCGCCGTCCTGGCGACCGCCAGCCGGATTGCCGAGAATGGCCCCCTGGCGATACGACAGGCCAAGCGCTCGGTCGATCTGGGTCAGGGCACCGACCGCAAGACCGCCCTGGGCATCGAGGTCGAAGCCTACAACCGCCTGGTGTCTACCGAGGATCGTCGCGAAGGCGTATTGGCCTTCAATGAAAAGCGCAAGCCGCGCTTCCTCGCCCGATAGTCGACGACGAAGGAGTACCGATGATGGTGGCCAATCCCGATAGCGACGCCGGCGACGTGACCTACGTCGCCCTGGGTGAGGACTATGCCGACATCCGCGACGGCGTGCGCAGGGTCTGCGCCGACTATCCGGCGGAATACTGGCGCGACAAGGACGAAGAATCGGAATACCCGCACGAATTCGTCGACGCCATGACCCAGGCCGGTTATCTGGGCGCCCTGATACCGGAGGAGTATGGCGGCGCCGGGCTGCCGATCCGCGCCGCCTCGGTGATCCTGGAGGAGATCCATGCCTCGGGCTGTTCCGCCGCCGCCTGCCATGCCCAGATGTATATTATGGGTACGGTTCTGCGCCATGGCAGCGAGGCCCAGAAACGCGCCTACCTGCCCGGCATCGCCACCGGCGAATTACGCCTGCAGGCCTTCGGCGTGTCCGAGCCGACCACCGGTACCGACACCACCCAGTTGAAGACCCGGGCGGTCCGCCAGGGCGACCATTATGTGGTCAACGGCCAGAAGATCTGGACCTCCCGGGCCCTGCAGTCGGACCTGATGCTGCTGCTGGCGCGCACCACGCCGGCGGACGAGGTCAAGAAGCGCACCGAGGGGCTGTCCACCTTCATCGTCGATCTGCGCGAGTCCGTCGGCAACGGCCTGGAAATCCAGCCGATCCCGACCATGGTCAACCACAACACCAACCAGGTGTTCTTCGACGACCTGAAGGTACCGGCCGAGAACCTGATCGGCGAGGAGGGCAGTGGCTTTCGCTATATCCTCGACGGCATGAACGCCGAGCGGGTGCTGATCGCCGCCGAGGCCGTCGGCGACGGCCGCTGGTTCATCGACAAGTCGGTGTCCTACGCCAACGAACGGGTGGTGTTCGGCGCCCCGATCGGCAAGAACCAGGGCATCCAGTTCCCGATCGCCAAGGCCTATGCGCAGATCCAGGCGGCCGAGATGATGGTGCGCAAGGCGGCGGCCCTGTTCGACGACGGCAAGCCCTGCGGCGCGGAGGCCAACATGGCCAAGATGCTGGCCTCGGAAGCGACCTGGGAGGCGGCCGAGACCTGTATGCAGACCTATGGCGGTTTCGCCTTCGCCAAGGAATACGACGTCGAACGCAAATGGCGGGAATGCCGGCTGTTCAAGACCGCGCCGATCTCGACCAACCTGATCCTGGCCTTCGTCGCCCAGCACGTATTGGGGCTGCCCAGGTCGTACTAATACCAAGCTGCACTGATAGGGACCCATTGAGACGCCTTGCGGACGTTTTCGGGTAGGAGCGTGCGGCGCAGCGATGCGGGACATCGTCAGGCGCGCGCGACGCCATCCGAAAGCGTCCGCAAGGCGCCGTTCCGGTCGCGCCCGCGCACCCTCGGATGGCGTCGTGAAGCCTTGACGATGCCTCACATCGCCGGCGGCTCCACTCCTACCCGAGGGAGCGCGGTCGCGATCTCAATGGGTCCCTATCAGTGCAGCTTGGTATGACCCACCACGGGCAGCGCCTGAACCAATACAGTCATTCTTCAGGCAAACCGGCGACGCGAAGCGCGCGCTCATATCGCTTTGGGAAGTCGCCTTCCTTGGCTGGAATGATATCCAGTAGCAACCTGATCGTCACCCTGGGTGCAACTTCCAAAAGATGGGCAATGGCCTTTTTGCCTTTGTCAATCTCACCGACTTCGACGCAAGCCGCCGCATAAAGATGGTCGATGGAAAAATCCGGAAATTCCTGCCTTAACTTGTCGCACCATTTCAACGCTTCGGCAGCGTTACCGTCGGCAAAATGGGCGAGCGCCAAAACATAGCAGACATAGGAGGCATCGATGCCGCGGGGGGACAGTCTGAACGCGAGTTCCGCTTCTCGGACCGCCTCGGGATAGTCACCACGAAAGACCAGGACCGTTGCAAGGCCTTGGTGACCGAGGCTCTCATTCGGGTTGACGCGAATAACTTGGCGCAATGTGTTGACGGCCTGGTCATGCAGACCCAAAACCGCTTCGCCATAGCCACGGGAACTCAGCGCCCAAGTACCGTTGGGATTTCCCTGTAGCGCCAGCCGGGCTGCCTCTATGGCCCGTTCCGCGCTTTCCGCCGGACTGTCGGTCCAGCCACTCATGGCGTCCAAGGCGTGGGACATTGCAACGCAGGCCAGGGCCTCGGAATAATCAGACTGAATTTCCAAGGCCAGCCCGGCAAGACGCCTGACCTCCACCATGGTTTTCCGCGTCAGCAACCCGAACACGGCGCGGGCCTGCAGGACATAGTCCCAAGCGTCGAGATTTTCCGGCCTTTTGCCAAGCGCCCGGCGAATTTCGAAACTCTCCAGTTCGGGACC
Source organism: Alphaproteobacteria bacterium (assembly GCA_030746635.1). Lineage (GTDB taxonomy): Bacteria > Pseudomonadota > Alphaproteobacteria > JASLMH01. Next base: position 7,116 of record JASLMH010000045.1, read on the forward strand.
GACGGCGGCGTTGATGGCTTGGGTCATTTCGTCCTGCAGATCGAAAATATCGTCGAGCTCGCGGTCATAACGTTCCGCCCAGATATGGCCACCATCGTCGGCGTCAATCAGCTGGGCGTTAATGCGTACCCTCGATCCGGCCCGGCGCACCGATCCCTCCAGGACGTAGCGGACACCCAGTTCCTTGGCCACCGTTCGAAGGTCGACCGCCTGCCCCTTGAAGGCAAAACTGGAATTTCGCGCCACCACCGTGAGCCAGGAGAACTTCGATAGGTCGGTGATGATGTCTTCCGCTATACCGTCGGAAAAATACTCCTGCTCGGGATCATCCGACATGTTGTCGAATGGCAGCACGGCGATGGACGGCTTATCGGCCGCCTCCGGCGGCTCCGCCGTGGCCGGGACGGCCACTACTTCCAGCCCGGCCGGTGACCAGCGCCAGACCCTGATCGGGCGGGCGATGTTCTTGACGTCGACCTCGCCCGCATCATCGAAGGGAACGTCGACGCGATCGCGCACGTGATCCAGCACGGTTTGCGAGATGCAGACGCCGCCGGGGTCGGCGAGAGCTTCCAGGCGGGCGGCGATGTTGACGCCGTCGCCGTATATGTCATCGCCATCGATCATCACATCGCCAAGATTGATGCCGATGCGGTAGAGCATCTTCTCTTGCGCGGGTAGGTCGGCATTGCGCTCGGTCATCAAGGCCTGAACCCGGACGGCGCAACGAACCGCCTCGGTGACGCTGGGAAACTCCCAAAGTTCGCCATCGCCGGCGGTGCCGACCATGCGGCCACCATGGCTTTCGCCGATCGGGGTCGTGGCCTCCCGATGCCCCTTCAACGCAGCCAGCGTGCCGTCCTCGTCGGCCCCCATGAGCCGCGAGTAGCCCGCCACGTCGATCGCGACGATGGCGACAAGCCGTCTTTCAACGCTCCCCTCGGCCATGATCCCCCAGGCCACATTTGCCGATGTGGATGCTAACGATTGGTGCAGGACAAAGCCACATGCAACCGGTGGGCCGACGCATGTTCGGATTGCATTTGTCCACGGGGCCATCCGAAGGCATGATCGCCCGGCATTTTTGATTTCCCAAAATTCACCATTCAGGAAACCCGGATATGGCACTCGAACTTCGCTCTACCATCAAGACCGGCGGCACCCTCGAAATCATGCTTGCCGAGGTGCCGATCCCCGATCCCGGGGAGGACGAGGTCGTCGTCCGCGTCGAAGCCAGCCCGATCAACCCATCCGATCTTGGCCTGCTGTTCGGCGCCGCCGACATGACCGGCGCCAGGTTTTCCGGCAGCGCGGACCGGCCGGTGGTGACGGCGGATGTTCCCGACGGGCTGATGAAGACGATGGCCGGCCGCCTGGACCAGTCGCTGCCCGTGGGCAACGAGGCCGCGGGCGTCGTGGTCGAGGCGGGGGCGTCCGAAGCGGCGCAGGCCTTGATGGGCAAGACCGTCTCGATCATCGGTGGGGCGATGTACACGCAATACCGGGCGCTCCGGGTGAACCAGTGCCTGGCCATGTCTGATGACGTCACCCCGGCGGAAGCCGCCTCCTGGTTCGTCAATCCGATGACCGCCCAAGGCATGGTGGAAACCATGCGAATGGAAGGACACAAGGCCCTCGTGCATACGGCGGCGGCCTCCAATCTGGGGCAAATGCTGAACAGGATATGCCTTCAGGACGGGGTCGACTTGGTGAACATCGTTCGCCGATCGGATCAGGCGGAAATCCTGACGGACCTCGGCGCGGCGTATGTCTGCGATTCGTCGTCGGCCGAATTCATGGCTGAATTGACCGATGCGCTGGTGGCCACGGGCGCGACCGTTGCTTTCGACGCCATCGGCGGCGGCAGGCTGGCGGGGCAGATCCTGACGTGCATGGAAGCGGCCCTGAACCGCACCGCCACGGAGTACAGCCGCTACGGCTCGACCACCCACAAACAGGTCTATATCTATGGCGGCCTTGATCGCGGCCCGACTGAATTCAACCGTGGCTTCGGCATGGCCTGGGGCATCGGCGGTTGGCTGCTGACGCCGTTCCTGCAAAAGGCCGGCGGCGAAGTCATCAACCGACTGCGCCAGCGGGTCGCGGCGGAGATCAAGACGACCTTCGCCAGCAACTATACCCAGGTGGTCTCGCTGGCCGAAATGCTGACCCCGGACGCCACGGCCATCTACGGCAAGCAGGCCACCGGCGAGAAATTCCTCATCAATCCCAACAAGGATGCCTAGACACCAATAGCGCCATTGGGAACGGGCATATGAACGCATATCCGTTCCCGATTGTGCGATCGGCCAGCGGCTTCTTCTTTCTGAAACCCTCAGGGCTCTGGGAGGAGCCCGCTTTTGTCTCGAACTGCCGCATTGGACACTTCGGCGGCTGCTCTTCATGACAAGCGGCCGTGGCAGCGGTGGGGCCTGAACCGAAGCTTTCGACCCTAAGTAGGTCCGTCGAAACGCTTCATTTCGACGGATCAGTTTCGGCAGTCGACAAAAATATCGCAGGTGGGTATCCGAACTGCCCCGTTGATCACCTGCCAACTCAATTGTTGACGTCGCACCATTCCCTTCCCCACACGGTGTACCTCAAAAAAAACATGAGGCGGCCTAATTCGCGTATCGACGTCCAGCACGACGAAAAAGTTCCCTTTGTCGTGCAACATGAACATCTCTTTCGGCGGATAAGGTGGAGGATGATTCTCGGAGGCGAATGGACTCGACGTGATCTCGACGAATCGCTGCTGCACTTGGTATCCGGCCGTTATGTGGCGATCCCCGGAGAGCAATACGACACCTTCGATGCCGTTGTCGCGGATGAAGTCAAACAGCCCGTTTCGCTCCCTTGTGAAACTCCGCCAGGAATCTGGTTTTCCCGAGTTGGTCCACTGACTGCCACTGACGAGAAACTTGAGGGTCGCATCGGACCCGACAAGTTCTTGCTTCAACCATGCCAACTGCGCCCGGCCCAACATTGTCTTTTGCCCATCATCATCCGAAACGTTCGGAGATCTGTGGTAGCGAACGTCGAGCATGAAAAAATCAACATCACCCCGCGAGAACTTGAAATAAACGCCGGGGTCGGAAGGCTGGCCATAGGACGGGTTGGCCCAATGTTGCTTGAAGGTGCGCAACGAGCGCTGTTTTCCGGACGCAGTGCCGTCACTATCCCCAAGAGCGGTGCCGCCGGCGTAGTCCCAGTCGTCCCAGATCGCCAGCATTGGGGTGGCTGCCATGAGCCTTCGATAGGGCGGCAAGCGGCGATGCCAGTCGTACATGCGACGCTGAACTCCGGTGTCCGTTGTCCCGGCGTAAATGTTGTCACCCAGTTGCAGGACGAAATCGACGGGAACCTTTGCGAGAGCCCTCCATGCCGCCGTGACGGATGCTTTGGCCCGCGGCAGATGGAGGTATCTTTCAAGTTCGCCTATGCAGGAAATCATCGCGAATCGAAAATGCCCCTTGGCGCCTCCGCTCGGTGCCGTGATGAAAGCGTGAGGCGAGCCGGCGTCAGGAATTCCGTTCATCGTCGTCTTGTAGAAGTATTTCGTCGCCGGCTTTAATCCGGTCAACCGGATGACACCCATGTTGTCGGTTTCGGCGTTCAAATCCGGCCCGCTAACGGCTCGGCCCTTATGCAGATCGGCGCCTTCCCCTACGATCACGCCTCCGCTGGCCGGCGCCGAAGCCTTTATCCAGATGTGCGCCTCCTCCGGCCCGACATAGCCGAGCATCGGCCCAAGTTCGACGATTGGCGGGGCCTCGCCTGCTCCGGCCTTCCCTTGGGTCAGGCTAAAGACGAGCAGCAACGTGAGTAAGGTTTTGACAGCGAAGCGCCGGATCATGTCGAAGCCTCCTTCCCCGAATCTGACCATCATGTGCCCCAGGTCTGGAAGTGGCTACAAATTCGCCTAATTGCCAAGGAGCCGCGATGGCAAGATCAGTTCCAACTTCCGACCTGGGCGATGACCTCGGTCGATAGTCGAGGATAAGGCGCGGGGGCGAGCAGCACCTAGCAGTTGCAAATGATAGAACGCCAACGATGGCTCATCGCGGGTTCGACCCTCGCGATCCGGCGTTCGGAAAGAAACACGGCTGCTGCCTTGCGACACTTCAAGAACAGCGCGGCCCATGGTGCAACACCGTATGTTCAATCTGCATTTTTCGTGGCGCCGGTCACGCCGCAACCCTGTTATCATTTTCTCGTTGGTCTTCCAGGAGGCCTCTATTGGACAAGGAAAAGGCGCGTGCCGTCTTATCGGAGGCACTTCAGCCCTACCGAGCCAGATCCTACGCAGAGCTCAGGGATTTGATCGGTCAAGTCGACGTCTGTGAAATCGTGAACTCGGATGGTCCAGATTTCCAGATCGAAATTCAGGCGTTTTGGGACGACAAGCCCAACGGCAATATTTGCGTCTCGGGTGGCATCGACGACGGCGGATGGTCCGCTTTCGCCCCGCTCGGTGAGGATTTCATCCTAGCGCCGGACGGCTCGTTTGTTGCCGAATAGAAAGAGTCGAAACGCACGGACCAATGGATACGCGGGGCTCTTCTTGCCGAATTGGATCAGCGGGCGCTCATGATTTGGCGGCCTGGTCTCCCGGTCACGGATCGCGGATACCAGGCTGTTCCACCCGCGCGGCCGTGCCGGTCAGCGCTCCGGGATGTTCAGGAAGCGGGCCGTTTCGGCCAGCCGTTCGCCGCTTTCCTTGATCTCCATGCGGGCGATGCGGCGCAGATGTACCTCGTCCGGACCGTCGGCATAGCGCAGGGTGCGGCCGCCGGTATAGATCGCGCCCAGCGGCGTGTCCGGGCTGATGCCCATGGCGCCGAAGACCTGCATGGCGCGGTCGGCCACCTTGCATTGCAGGGCCGGGATGATCGCCTTGATCATCGAGATCTCCTTGCGCGCGCCGCCGGCGCCCACCTTGTCGACCATCGCGGCGGACTTCAGCACCAGCAACCGCGCCTGTTCGATCTCCATGCGGGAGCGGGCGATCTCCTCCGACACCGAGCCGTGTTCGTGCAGGAACTTGCCGAAGGTCTTGCGTTCCTGGGCCCTGGCGCACATCAGTTCCAGCGCCAGTTCCATTTGCCCGATCGAGCGCATGCAGTGATGAATGCGGCCGGGCCCGAGCCGCGCCTGGGCCATCATGAAACCGTCGCCTTCGCCGCCCAACAGGTTGCTCGCCGGGACCCGCACGTCGCGGAAGACGATCTCGCAATGGCCGGCGGGGGAATGGTGGCTGAGGACCGAGATATTCCGCACCACCTCGACGCCGGGCGTATCCATCGGCACCAGCACCATGCTTTGTTGGCTGTAGGTGGGGCCGTCGGGATCGGTCTTGCCCATCACGATCATGAAGGTGCAGCGCGGGTGGGCGGCGTTGGATATGAACCATTTGCGCCCGTTGATGACATAGTCGTCGCCGTCGCGCTTGATCATGGTTTGGATGTTGGTCGCATCGGAGGAGGCCACGTCGGGTTCGGTCATGGCGAAGGAGGAGCGGATCTCGCCGTTCAACAACGGCGCCAGATATTCCTCGTATTGCTCCTCGTTGGCGAACAGATGCAGCAATTCCATGTTGCCGGTGTCCGGTGCGCTGCAATTGAAAACCTCGGACGCCCAGGGCACCCGGCCCAGGATCTCCGCCAGGGGAGCATAGTCGAGGTTGCTCAAGCCCATGCCCGGTTCGTCGTCCTTCAGGTCCTTCAGGAACATGTTCCACAGGCCCTCGGACTTGGCCAGATCCTTCAGGTCTTCCATGAAGGAGACCGGGTATTGCCCGGCGGCGACCTCGTCACGCCAGGCGCCCAGGCGCGGGATGATGTGATCGTCCATGAAGTTCTGCATCCGAATGCGCAACTCCTGGCAATTCTCCGAATATTCGAAATCCATCTTCGGCTCTCCAATCGTCGGCCCGGCGTCGATCCGGCGGCCCTTCGCTAAAATCGATAGTACACTACCATTTTCATTATCATCAGTGAAATTTATGCTATGAATAGTTTATCATTCACAATGTTGATTTACCAGCATGCGCTTCGAGCAACTTGATCTGAACCTGTTCCAGGTCTTCGACGTGATCTACCGCGAGGGCAATTTGACCCGGGCGGCGGAGGCGCTGTCGATCACCCAGCCGGCGGTGTCCAATGCCCTGGCCCGCTTGCGGGACAGCCTGGACGATCCGCTGTTCCAACGCTCGGGCCGGGTGATGCTGCCGACGCCGGTAGCCCAGAACATGATCGGTCCGGTACGGCAGGCCCTGCGGCAATTGCAGTCCAGCGTCATGGACCGGGAGATCTTCGATCCGGCGGCCTCCGAACGGGTCCTTCAGCTCTCCCTGGGCGATATCACCGCCTCCATGCTGCTACCGGATTTGATGCGACAGCTGAAGGCCGCCGCGCCCGGCATTCGCCTGCGTTGTTTCCAGTTGGAGCGGGGCCAGATCGCGGCGGAACTGGCGGCCGGCCGGCTCGACCTCGCCATCGACATCGCCCAGCTCTCGGCGCCGATGCTGAACAGCGTGGAGCTGTCCCGCGACCGCTATGTCTGCCTCCTGCGCCGGCGGCACCCGCTGGCCCATTCGCCGCTACGGCTGGACGAGTATCTGGCGCTGGACCATGTCACTGTCTCCAGCCGCCGCCGGGGCGCTTCATACGTGGACATGGCCCTGAACCGGGCCGGGCATCGGCTGTCCGCGCCCTTGCGCCTGCAGAACTACCAAACCGCGATCCATGTGGTACTGAACAGCGACATGGCCTTGTCGGCGCCCTTGAGTCTGGCACAGCGCTATGAGGTCGCGACCAAGGAACTGCCGTTCGAGATCGAACCGTTGGACAGCCTGCTGTTCTGGCATCGCAATGCCGATGGCGATCCGGCCATCGCCTGGCTGCGCGACCTGATCGTGCGGACCGCCAGCATCGGATTATCCCAAGTCGCCCGGTAGGCCGCCCGGCCGCAGCAGTTTGATCGCCAGGGGTCCGATCACCATGATGACGCTGACATGGGCGAAGGCGACGCCCCAATTCATCACCGTTTCGCCGCCCAGCAGATCCATGATCACGCCCAGCAAAAGCGGCCCCACGAAGCCGCCGCTGTAGCCCAGCATGCCATGCACGGCCAGGGTGGCGCCCCGGCGACCCGGTTCCGCCGTGCCCACCGCGCCGGCGGTCAGGGACGAGGAGTCGGCATAGATCAGCATGTTGTAGAGCAGGCAGACCGTGGCCGCCGCGCCGTAGCCGGCACCGGCGGAGAAGCCGACGATGGCGCCCAGAACCATGGAGGCGAGCATCACCGTCAGGATCCATCGGCGGCGGCCAACCCGGATGGCGAATTCGTTGCCGATCACGCTGGCCGCCGTTCCCGTCAGCTCCATCAACATGGCGACGGTGGTCGGGATCAGGAAATTCACCTGCCCATCTCCCTGCGCCGCGGTGAACACCAGGAAGGTCACGACCCAGGATCGAAGGGTGAACATCTCCCAGGTGTGGACGCAATAGCCGAGGGAATAGGCGATGGCGGACTTGTTCCTGAAGGCGCGGAGGAAGGCGGCCAGCCAGCCGTGGTCGTCCGGTGCCTGCGGTTGACGTCCCGGCACCAGGAAGGCCATCACCAGCAAGGCCAGGAAGCTGCCCGCGGCCGACAGTTGAAAGGCCGCCTGCCAACTGATGATGTCCGCCGCCCAGCCGGCCAAGACAAACGACAACGACCCGCCGATACCGATGCTGGCGGCGTGGAAGGCGACCGCCCGGGACTGCGCCGGGCCCTCGATCAGGTCGGCCAGCGCCTTCAGGCCGACCATGTAGGTGCCGCCCCAGCCGATGCCCGCCAGGGCGCGGAACAGAAAGCCGTCCCAGAATCCGTCCGCCATGAAGGCCATGCCCAGGTGTGAACAGGTCGTCAGTCCGACCGCGCAGATATAGATGCGCCGGGGATCGAGCCGGTCGGTCAGGGGAACCACCAACGGCACGCTGAGGGCATAGGCGCCGAAGATGATGCCGTTCAGGATGCCGGCTTCCGAATGGCTGAGGTCCCATTCTTGGAAAAAGGTCGGCAGCAGGGCGAAGAAGGTGAAGGCGCCCAGTTGGGCCAGGACCTGTGCCGTGCAGACCGCGACGGTCAGAAACACGGGAGATGAAGCGGCTATGACGGGGCGCATCGCGGTGGCTGGGCAATCGATACGGGGTCTGGCGATCAGCCCACCACGGGCAGGGCCTGCTTCAGGGTCCTCACGGCCAGGGGCAGGCGGCCGACGGTTTCGCCGTCGGCGTCGACCAGGGCCGCCGCCGGGCCCTGGACATCGAATTCCCGGCCCCGGATCAGCTCGACCTTGTCGTGCTCGATATGGTGGCCCTCGAACAGCCAACTGGGCTTCTGCAACAGGATGTCCCGGCGCGGGATGTCCTTGAACAGCAGCAGATCGGCGATGCCGTCGGTGTGGTCGGCGCCCGGTGCCAGCCGCATGCCGCCGCCCAGCACCTCCATGTTGCAGATCAGGCCGGAATAATGGGCCAGTCCGTCGATCCGGCGGCCGTCGATGCTCAGGTCCGCGGTGTGGTTGGGGTAGGTCAGGGTGACGATCAGGGTGTTGACGTAGTAGCTGAAGCGGCCGCCGAGGCGCTTCAGGATCCGCGATTCGTTGATCCGATGGACAATCTCGGCCGCCCCTCCCCAGGACACGGCCAGCACGGCGTAGCGGTGATTGCTGCCGCCCTTCAGGCCGCCACAATCGGCCTGCAGCAGATCGAAGCGCCGCTCCCGGCCGCCGGCGATGCCGCGCACCGCGCCCTCGATATCGCCGTGGCAGCCGATCGCCCGGGCCAGCTCGTTGGCGGTGCCGGCCGGCACCGCGGAGAGGCGCAGGTTGGGGTTGCGCATGGCGCCATCCGCCACCAGGGCATTCAGCACGCCGTTGATGGTGCCGTCGCCGCCGATGGCGATGAAATGCTGGCTGCCCTCGGCCAGCGCCTGGCGGGCCATCTCGATCTCGTCGCCGGCCCGGGCGGTGATCGACAGATCGTAGCCGTCGAGGATGTCGTCCAAATGCTGGCGGATGCGCGGCCAGAGGCGGCCGCCGGTGCCGCGTCCCGCCGCCGGATTAACGATGACCTTCGGTTTCACCTAGCCCCCCATGCCGCTCGCTAAACTGTTTGCGCGGCATGATAGGGCCTAACGGCTAGGTCGGGCTACCGCCGCAGTGCCTTGGCCAGGAAGCGGATGCGGTCCTGGCCCCAATAGGGCACGCCGTCGTGAATGAACCAGGGCAGGCCGAAGACGCCGGCGGCGATCGCCTCGTCGGTGTTGGCCTGGTACTCCGCCTCGATCGCGTCATCGCCAATGCTGGCGGTCAGGGCGGCGCCGTCGAAGCCGGCCGCCTCGGCCGCCGCCGTCAGGATGGCGAGGTCGGCGATGTTCCGTTCCCCCTCCCAGACGCAGGCCAGGAAGACGTTTGACAGAGCCAGGGCGTCCAGGCCCTGCCGCTGGGCGGCGATCACCATCTGCGCGGCCTGGCCGTCGTCGACCGGGAAGAATGCCGGCTCGATGTTCATCGGGATGTCCCAGTGGTGCCGCCAACGGGCCAGTTCGACCAGGCGGTAGGCCAGGCGAGCAGGGTGCCGCTTGGCCACCGGCAGACCGCCGGTGGCCGCCATCAGCGGTCCGCCCTTGATCGGCTTCAGCCGCAAATCGGCGCCTTTCTCCGCTACTATCGCCGGCAGCCGGCGGCCGCCCATATAGGTGTAGGGCGAGGCCAGGGCGAGGTAATAGTCGACGGTCTTGCTCATGAACTGCTCCGCTTGTTTCAGGCCAGAGTGCGATACCAACGGTCGGCGGCAAGATAGAGCAGGCCGTGCCTGTCCGCCAGAACCCCGGCGTCGCCGCCATAGCCGCCGCCCAGGACGCAGGCGATCGGCAGCCCCCGCTCGGCGCAGGCGCCGATCACCATGTCGTCGCGCCGGGCCAGGCCGCTATCGCTCAGGGCCAGGCGGCCCAGGCGGTCGTCGGCGTGGGGGTCGATGCCGGCGTTGTAGAACACCAGATCGGGGCGTTGCTCGCCCAGTATCTGGTCGAGCTGTTCGGCCAGGATCGACAGATACGCTTCGTCGCCGGTGCCGTCCGGCAGGCCGACATCCCGGTCGCCCGGCTGCTTGCGCACCGGAAAGTTCTTCTCGCCGTGCATGGAAAAGGTATAGACCGCCGCATCGCCCCGAAAGATCTCGGCCGTGCCGTCGCCCTGGTGCACGTCCAGATCGATCACCAGCAAGCTGGCCGCCAGGCCCATGGCCTGCAGCACCCGGCAGGCCACGGCGACGTCGTTGAACACGCAATAGCCGGCGCCGCCGGCGGTGGCGGCGTGATGGCTGCCGCCGGCGGTGTTGCAGGCGATGCCCCGCTGCAGGGCCAGTCGCCCCGCCAGCACCGTGCCGCCCACCGAGGCGCTGGCCCGTTCCGCCAGTTCCGGCGATAGCGGCAGGCCGATCCGGCGCATCATCTCCGGGCTGGCGGTGCCTTCGCAGATATCGGCGATGTATGTGGACTCGTGGGTCAATTCCAACCACCAGCGCGAGGCGGGCTCGGGCAGGTGGCAATGGGTTGGCTCGGCCAACCCTCGCTCCAGAAGCCATTGCATGACCCGGGCGTATTTGTTCATGGGAAAACCACGCCGGTGCGGCAGCGGCGCGACATAGGCGGGGTGATGCACGATCGGCACGGCCATGGCGGCCTCAGAGCAGGCTTAGCGTCTGCAACTCGCGGCGCAGGGCCGGTTCGCCGGCGAATTGGTGTGTGTGCAGGCCGGCGGCGCGGGCGCCGGCGATGTAGTCGGCGCTGTCGTCGATGAACAGGGTTTCCGCCGGCGCGTGATCCAACTCCGCCAGCAGCCGGTGAAACACCTCCCGATCAGGCTTGGCGGCGCCAAGCTGGCTGGAGAAAAAGGCACGCGCGCCGAACACCTCCACCGCTTCCGGAAACACCTGATCGAAGCCAGCGCGCAGCAGCGGACCATTGTTGGTCAGCATCGCCGTGGTCAGGCGTCCGCTCATTTCCTGGGCCAGGGCGAGCATGCCTGGATACGGGGTCATCGCCGCCCGCCGCGCGTCCAGCCAGTCTGCCCGGCTGATCGCCACGCCCAGGCGCTCGCCGGTCTCGAGTAGATACGCATCGGCATCGTAGTGGCCCTGATCGGCCCGGTCGTCGAAGCCGGATCGGAAGATTGCGGCATCAACCGCGTCCGCCGTCAGCCCGGTCGCCTGGGCCATGGCCTCCAGACGGCGCGCGAAGTCGGTGTGACAGAGCACGCCATCCATGTCGAAGACGACACAGTTGATCGCCGTTGCGTCGGTCATCCGGGCTACATCGCCGCCGTCATGCCGCCGTCGACGGTCAGGGCGGCGCCGTTGACATAAGCGGCGGCGTCGGAAGCCAGGAAGACGGCGGCGCCGGCCAGCTCGTGCGGCTCGCCCCAGCGGCCCAGCGGCGTACGGCCCCGGATCATGGCGTCGAATTCCGGATCGGCCATCAGGTTCAGGTTCAACTCGGTGCCGAAGAAGCCGGGATTGAGGGCGTTGACGGTGACGCCATGGGGGCCCAGTTCCACCGCCAGGGCCTTGGTCAGGCCGACCAGGCCGTGCTTGGAGGAGACATAGGCGGGAATGGTCGGCCGGCCGACCTGGGCCATGATCGAGGCGATGTTGATGATCCGCCCCCAGCCCTTCTCCACCATGCCGGCGGCGACCTGGCGGGAGAGCAGGAAACAGGCGGTCAGATTGATATCGATCACCCGCCGCCACTCCGCTTCGCCGAATTCCGCCAGCGGTGCCCGGTGGATGGCGCCGGCATTGTTGACCAGGATGTCCGGTGTGCCGTGGGCCTCGGCCAATTGCGCCAGCGCGGCCTGGAAATTCTCGGTCTCGGTGGCGTCGAAGGGCAGGGCCAGGGCCTGGTGGCCGGCCGCGCTCAGCACCTCGACCTTGGCGGCACAATCCTCGGCGTTGCGGCTGTTGACCGCCACCCGGGCGCCCTGCGCCGCCATCGCCTCGGCGATGGCCCAGCCCAGGCCCCGGCTGGAGCCGGTGACCAGGGCCAGCCGGCCGTCGAGGCGGAAATCCATGCTCATGGCGTTGTGCCGGCTACAGGATGGCGCCGACGGTCCAGGGCACGAATTCGTCGCCGCCGACGCCCAGGACCTCGGATTTCGGGGCCTCGCCAGAGGCGGCGGTGAGGATCCGTTCGAAGATCGCCTGGCCCATTTCCCCAACCGTCGCCTCGCCGTCGATCACCCGGCCGCAATTGATGTCCATGTCGTCGGTCATGCGGTCGAACATGGTGCTGTTGGTCGCCAGCTTCAGGCAGGGCACCGGTTTGCCGCCGAACACCGAGCCGCGGCCGGTGGTGAAGCAGGAGATATTGGCGCCGCCGGCCACCATGCCGGTGATCGAGGCCGGGTCGTAGCCCGGCGTGTCCATGAACACGAAGCCCCTCTGGGTGATCGGTTCGGCGTACTGGTAGACGTCGACCAGGTTGGTGGTGCCGCCCTTGGCGGCGGCGCCCAGGGATTTTTCCAGGATCGTGGTCAGGCCGCCGGCCTTGTTGCCGGGCGATGGGTTGTTGTTCATCTCGGCGCCCAGGGCCCGGGTATAGTTGCGCCACCACTCGATGTGGGCCAGCAGCTTCTCGCCGACCTCCTGGCTGACCGCCCGGCGGGTCAACAGATGTTCGGCGCCGTAGATTTCCGGCGTTTCCGCCAGGCAGGCGGTGCCGCCGTGGCGCACCAAAAGGTCGGCCGCCGCGCCCAGGGCCGGGTTGGCCGAAATGCCCGAATAGGCGTCCGAACCGCCGCATTCCAGGCCCAGGATCAACTCGCTGGCCGGCAGCATCGTCCGCTCGGCCCGGTTGGCCTCGGGCAGCATCTCGCGGATCAGGCCGACACCCTTGTCCACCGTGGCGGTGCTGCCGCCGGTATCCTGGATGGTGAAGGTATGCAGCTTGTCCGATGGGTTGAGCTTTTCCGCCTCCATCAGGGCGCCGATCTGGTTGGCCTCGCAGCCCAGGCCGACCATCACCACGCCGGCGAAATTCGGATGCCGGGCATAGCCGGCCAGGGTGCGCTGAATGTAGTTCAGGCCGATGCCGGCGCAGCCGCCGCAGCCATAATCGTGGGTCAGCGCCACCACCCCGTCGACGTTCGGGTAGTCGGCCAGGGCATCGCCGCGAAAGCTATCGGCGATCACCCGGGCCGCCGTTGCGGAACAATTGACGCTGGTCAGCACGCCGATGTAGTTGCGGGTGGCGATGCGGCCGTCCTCGCGCCGGATGCCCCGAAAGGTGGCGCGTTGGTCTTCCGGCACGAAATCGATGGCCTGGGTGTCGGTGCCGTATTGGTAGTCCCGCTCGAACTCCCGCACTTCGACGTTCTGGGTGTGTACGTGATCGCCGGGCGCGATCTCGGCGGAGGCGAAGCCGATGATCTGGTCGTACTTGCGCACCGGCTCGCCCTTGGCGATGGGCGCGGTGGCGATCTTGTGGCCGGCAGGCACGGCGGCGTTGGTCCGCACCCCCTCGCCGGGGACCGCCGTTTCGGGCGGCACCTCGGCCCGGGCCACCACCACGTTGTCGTTGCCGTGCAGGCGAATGGTCGTCGGTTGCGCCTGGGTCATCGCGATCGTCCTTCCCTCGCTGTTGGCGGCAACTTACCGCATTGCGGCTACCCCACGAAAGCGGCCAGCCACTGCGCCCCGATCCAGGCTTTGCAAGGCGGATCGGACAGGCTATTGCTGCCTGGTTTGTAGACTTCAGCAAGGAAGCGTCATGACCCTCGATCCGCAGGTGCAATACGTCCTGGAACTGGTGGAAAAGGCCGATCTGCCCGAGTTTCACAGCCTGCCGCCGGCGGAGGCGCGGGCCCTGTTCGAGGCCACGGCGCCGAAACTGGATATCCCGGCCGAGGATGTCTTCCGCTGGGAGGAGCGTTGGATCCCCGGTCCGGCCGGCGACATCCCCATCCGGGTTTACACCCCCCGCGACCCGGCCGGCGAGGCACTGCCGATCCTGGTGTTCTATCACGGTGGCGGTTTCGTCATCGGCAGCCTGGACAGCTACGACGCGATCTGCCGGACGTTAGCCAACCGGACCGATTGCATCGTCGTCTCGGTCGATTACCGGCTGGCGCCCGAGCATCCCTTCCCGGCCGCAGTCGAGGACGCCTTCGGCGCGTTTCAGTGGGTGGCCGCGAATGCCGGCGAACTGGACGGCGATGCCCAACGGATCGCCGTCGGCGGCGATTCCGCCGGCGGCAACCTGACGGCGGTGACGGCGATCCAGGCCCGTGACGCCGGCGGCCCGACGCCGGTCTTCCAGGTTCTGGTCTATCCGGCCACCGGCGGTGCGCCGGAGACGGCGTCCCACCATGCCTTCGCCGAGGGCCTGTTGCTGACCCGGGCCAATATCCTGTGGTTCTACGCGCAGTATATCGGCGAGGGGACGGACCCCACCGACCCCCGGTTCGCGCCGCTATTGGCCGGGGATCTGGCCGGCCTGCCGCCGGCGCTGCTGATCGTCGCCGGCTACGACCCGCTGCGGGACGAGGGCATCGCCTACGCCGAGCGCCTGCGTCGGGCCGGCGTGGCGGTCGAATTCAGCAATTACGAAGGCATGGTGCACGGCTTCTTCTCCCTCGGCGGCGCCGTCGACAAGGGCGGCCAGGCCATCGAACAGGCCGCCGCCGCGCTGCGCCGGGCCTTTGGCGGTTAACACTTAGTGAACGATGCGGACCTATCCTGCGCGCCGGGACAGGTGCCGATGCGACGAGTTACGTACAGATACGCGAGCCCTTACAACCACCGGCGGGACCGGCGGATGTCGTTCGTCCGCCTGACGGTGGAGGTCGGGGGCATGCGCTTCACCACCCGGGATTGGAGCCTGGGCGGCCTTTGCATCGAGGGCATATTGCGGGGTCATGCGCTGGACGAAGCCTTGCCCGTGCGGGTCTCGGGGGTGCGCAAGGGCAAGGTGCATCGCGTCGACCTGACGGCGCGGCTGATCCGGATCGACCATGCTCGGGTCGAGACGGCGATGGCCTTCGATGATCTGGAACCGGCCGATCTGGACAAGCTGCAAGCTCTGATCACCGGCCGCTAGAGTATCTCCAGGACATCCTCCGGCGGGCGGCCCAAGGCGGCGCGGCCGTTGGCCAGCACGATCGGCCGTTCGATCAGCTTCGGATATTCGCTCATCGCCGCGACGAGCTGGTCGTCGCTCAACCCTTCGTCGTCCAGGCCGGCCGCCTTGTATTCCGCTTCCTTGCGCCGCATCAATTGCCGGGGCTGTAGATCCAACTGCCGCAGGATGTCGGCAAGTTCGGTTCGGCCGGGCGGGGTCTGCAGATGTTCGATGATCGTCGGCTCGATGCCCCGTTCCCGCAGCAATTGCAGGGTCTGCCGGGATTTGCTGCAACGTGGATTGTGGTAGATCGTCACCGTCATGGTCACTGCCCCATATGCCCCTAAGTCAACACCGCCGAACCCGACGCCGCGGCGGCGGCGAGCCTATCACGGTTTGCGCCAAGTGGTCTCGGGCGGCCAGAGCGGCGTCGATCGGGCCGCCCTGGACGCCGCCTTGGCCGCCGGCCTGGCCGTCGGTGGCTGGTGCCCGCGCGGCCGCTGGGCCGAGGACGGCGCGATCGACCGCCGCTATCCGCTGCGGCCGGCGCCATCGGTTCGGCCCTGCTGCCGCACCTTGCTGAACCTGCGTGATTCCGATGGCACCCTGGTGCTGGCGCGGGGCCGGCCCCGGGGCGGCACGGCGCTGACCATGCGGGCGGCGGGCCGCGGCCGGCCGCGCCTGCTGCTGGACCCGACGGCACCGGGCGCGCTGCGGCGGGCACGCTGGTGGCTGCTGCGGCACGCCATCACCCGCCTGAACGTCGGCGGCCCGCGGGCCAGCGAGGATCCGGGGATCTATGATCTGGCGCGGGATTTCCTGGCCGCCCTCTTCCAATCGGTGCCGCATTCGCGCTAAACCCGGCGAGGTGACAGGCAGGAGTATCCCATGGCGTCCGAAGTGCCAGCCGGTTTCGAACCGGTGAAGGAAAGCGAGACATTCGAGGGCTTCGTCGGCCCGCTGTACGAGCGGCGGAACGGCGCCGACTATGCCTGCGGCTTTAGGGCCGCGCCGCATCACGTCAACGGCCGCGGCGTGGTGCACGCCGGCATGCTGTCCACCTTCACCGACCACACCCTGGGCAACCTGGTCGAGCAGGCGGCCGAGCGGCCCTGCGCCACCATCAGCCTGAACATGGACTATCTGGCCGGCGCCCACACCGGCGACTGGATCGAATGCAGCGGCCGGGTCACCCGCCAGACCCGCTCGCTGGTCTTCATCAAGGGTCAGCTCAGCGTCGACGGCGAGTTGGTGATGACCGCCTCCGGCGTCTGGAAGAAACTCGGCGCCGATTAGGGGAGTGGGACGGTCAAGGCGAGCCGATCCAATCGGCGACTAAGCCAGCTTGGCCGGCGGCAACAGGTCCTCGTATTCCGGCGGGCGCTTTTCCTGTTTCGCCCGCAGCGACTCGCCCAGGTCGGCCCTGGACAGCATCGCCGCGTTCCAGGTGGCGATGTAGTTCAGGCCGTCGGCGATGCTGTGATCGCGGGCGTAGTTCAGCATCTCCTTGTTGCCGACCGTGGCGACGGGGCTCTTCGCCGCGATCTCGGCGGCGATCGCCAGCACGCCCTCCAGCATCGCCGGCTGATCGGCATAGACCTGGTTGACCAGGCCCCACTCCCGCGCCTCCGCCGCCGCCATGCGCCGGCCGGTATAGGTCAATTCGCGGGTGATGCCGTGGGGAAGGATATGCGGCAGGCGCTGCAGGGTGCCGACGTCGGCGGTCATGCCGATGTTGGTCTCCTGGATGCAGAAGAAGGCGTCCTCGGTGCAGTAGCGGATGTCGCAGGCGCTGATCAGGTCGATGCCGCCGCCGATGCAGGCGCCCTGGATGGCGGCCAGGACCGGCAGCCGGCAGCGGTCGACCACCGACATGCTCTCCTGCATGTCCAGGACGATCCGGCGCAGCCGTTCGGCGAAGCGCGAGGCCTCGCCCTCGCTGCCGGTCAGGCCGCCGCCGAACTCGTTCAGGTCCAAACCGGAGGTGAAATGCTTGCCCGTCGCCGACAGCACCACCACGCGGGCGGATTGGTCGCGATCGATCTCGCCGAAGGCCTCGACCATCTCGGTCCAGAAGGCCCGGTTCATGGTGTTGAATTCCTTGCCCCGGGACAGGCTCAGATGCGCGATGCCGTCCGTCGTTTCCAGGTTCAGGGTCTGATACATGGTGTCCTCCACCTCTTGGGCGCCGTTGTCCGTTGCCGTTCTGATAGCACGGCCCGCCGAACCACCCAAGCCGCCCCTTGCTCCCAGCCGCGATCCGGGCTTTTCTGGGGCGGCGTGAACTGGTTGGGAGGAGAGAATGGCGGTAACCCAGGACGGCCTGATGGCCCTGCAGGCGATGGGCAAGGAGTTTTCCTATACCGACAACGATTCCATGCTGTACGCCCTGGCGATCGGCATGGGCGCGGACCAGATGAACCGCCAGGAACTCGCCTTCTGCTACGAAAAGGAACAGAAGGTCATGCCCAGCATGGCCACGGTGATCGCCTTCGACGACAGCCTGTTCTGGAATTGCGGCCTGGACGTGGTCAAGGTGGTGCACGGCGAACAGCGGCTGCAACTGCACCGACCGCTGCCGGTGGCCGCCGAGATCATCTCCGATGCCCGGGTCACCGCCGCCTACGACAAGGGCGAGGGGCGCGGCGCCCTGGTGGTGGTGGAAACCGTGCTGAGCGACAAGCATAGCGGCGAGAAATACTGCACCATGGAATCGGTGGTGTTCGCCCGTGGCGACGGCGGCTATGGCGGCCCGGCCGGCTCGCCCGAGCCGTTGCCGAAGGCGCCCTTGGGGCCGGCCACCCATGTGGTGGAGTTCGACACCCTGCCGCGCCAGGCGCTGATCTACCGTCTATGCGGCGATCGCAACCCGCTGCATTGCGATCCCGATTTTGCCGCCGCCGCCGGCTTCGAGATGCCGATCCTGCACGGCCTGTGCACCTGGGGTCACGCCTGCCATGCGGTGGTGCGGACCTGCTGCGACTACCAGCCGGAACGGCTGCAAAGCTTCGCCGCCCGGTTCTCGGCCCCGGTAATGCCCGGCGATCGCCTGCAAACCCATATCTGGGTCGACGACGAGGAGATCTTCTTCACCACCTCGGTGCCGGAACGGGAGCAGATCGTGCTCTCCAACGGCCATGCGGTGATCGCTGACTAGATCATGACCAAAGGCAAGGACAAGGGCGCCCGGGCCGATCTGGCGCGGGTGCGGCAGGCTCGCGCGGCGCGCCTGGACGAGGCCAGGCCCAAGGCGGTGGCCCAGCAGCAAGGCCGCGGCCTGCAGACCATCCGCCAGTCCATCGCCGCCCTGATCGATGACGGCAGTTTTGTCGAATACGGCGGCCTGGCGGCGCCGGCCCGGGACGACATGCCGGGGGCGGCCGACGGCCTGGTGATGGGCACCGCCCGGATCGACGGCGACCCCGTCGTCGTGGTCGGTTACGACTACACCGTGCACGCCGGCACCCAGAGCGCCATCAACCACCGCAAGGCCAATCGCATGTTCGCCCTGGCCGAACGCAACCAATGGCCGCTGGTCGGCTGGTGGGACGGCGGCGGTGCCCGGCCCCACGACATGATCCTGCCGGCCCGCGGCAGCAACCCCACCTTCGTCACCTTCGCCCGGCTGTCGGGCAAGGTGCCGACCGTCGCCCTGGTCACCGGCCGGGCCTTCGCCGGCCAGGCCAACCTGGCCGGCCTGAGCGATCTGGTGATCGCCACGCCCGGGGCCACCATGGGCATGGCCGGGCCGCCCCTGGTCGCCGCCGCCCTGGGGCACTGGCTGTCGCCGGAGGAGATCGGCCCGATGGAGGTGCACGAGGCGGCCGGCGCCATCGATGTCCTGTGCGAGGACGAGGTCGGCGCCCTGGCCACGGCGCGCCAATACCTGGGCTTCTTCCGCGGCCGCCGGGCCCCGGGCGCGGCGCCCGATCAAACCAAGTTGCGCGACCTGATACCGGAGAACCCGCGCCGGGCCTACAACGTCCGCCGGGTGGTCGAGGGCCTGGCCGATACCGGCAGCGTCCTGGAACTGCGGCCGAACTTCGGCAAGGCGGCGGTGACGGCGCTGATGCACCTCGACGGCTGGCCCGTCGGCGCCATCGCCAACCAGCCGATGGTGCTGGCGGGCGCCATCGACAGCGACGCCTCGGACAA
Organism: Alphaproteobacteria bacterium; assembly: GCA_030746635.1. Taxonomy (GTDB): domain Bacteria; phylum Pseudomonadota; class Alphaproteobacteria; genus JASLMH01. The sequence goes on from JASLMH010000045.1 coordinate 26,436, forward strand.
GATCGCCCGTTTCATCCAGCTTTGCGACGCCTACGACATTCCCATCCTGTTCCTGTGCGACACCCCGGGCCTGATGGTCGGGCCGGAGGTCGAGGGCACCGCCCTGGTGCGCCATTCCGCCCGCATCCTGACGGCCCTGGCCAACGCCACCACGCCGTTCATGACCGTGGTCCTGCGCAAGGCCTATGGTTTGGGCTACTACGTCATGGGGGCGGCGGCCTGCGACCCGGACCTGTTGCTGGCCTGGCCGACGGCGGAGTTCGGCGGCATGGGCATCGAAGGCGCGGTCAACATCATCCACCGGGCCGAACTGGAAGCGATCGAGGACGAGGCCGAGCGGGCCGAACGGCACCGCCTGCGCACCGAGGAATTGAAGACCTACCACACCGCCCTGGCGACGGCGGAACGCTTCCACGTCGACGACGTGATCGACCCGGCGGAGACCCGCGCCATCCTCGCCAACACCCTGGCGGCCCTGCCGGCGCCCGCGCCCGGCCGGGGCCGCAAGCGCACCGTCGATCCCTGGTAGGGCCAACAACAAGGGAGTCATCACCATGACCAGACAGAACATTTCCTCCGGCGCGCCGTGGGAGGCCAGCGTCGGCTATTCCCGGGCCGTGCGCCTGGGCAATACCGTCCACGTCGCCGGCAGCACGGCGGTGCGGGCGGACGGTGGCGTCGACTCCCTCGATGCCTACGAGCAGGCCAAGGCGACCCTGACCAAGATCGTCGCCGCCCTGGCCGAGGCCGGGGCCGGCCCGGGGGACGTGGTGCGCACCCGCATGTATGTCACCGACATCGCCGATGCCGAGGCGGTCGGCCGGGCCCATGGCGAGATCTTCGCCGACGTCCGCCCGGCCTCCACCCTGGTGCAGGTGGTCGCCCTGATGACCCCGGAACTGAAGGTGGAGATCGAGGCTTACGCCCAATTGCCCGATGGCGCCGGCGACCCATGAGCGTACCGACTATCGACGACGTACGGGCCGCCGCCGCCCGCATCCAGGGCCGGGTGCGGCGGACGCCGATGCTGGCGGCCGCGCCGCTGCATGCGCCGCTGCCCTCGGAGATGACCCTGCGGCTGAAACTGGAATGCCTGCAGGTTTCCGGCTCGTTCAAGGCGCGTGGTGCCATGAGCACCCTGACCGCCCTGGACGAGGACGCCTTGGGCCGCGGCCTGATCACCGCCTCGGGCGGCAACCACGGCCTGGGCGTCGCCTATGCCGGCCATGCCGCCGGCGTGCCGACGACCATCTACCTGCCCGGCAACACCCCCGGGGCCAAGGCCGACAGCCTGCGCCGCTGGGGGGCGGAGGTGCGTTTTCACGGCGAGGTCTGGGACGACGCCAACGAGGCGGCGGTGGCGGTGGCGGCACGCGACGGCCTGACCTATGTGCATCCCTTCGCCGATGCCAGGGTGATCGCCGGCCAGGGCACGGTGGCCCTGGAAATCCTCGAACAGGCGCCCAAGACCGAGGTGCTGCTGGTGGCTATCGGCGGCGGCGGCCTGATCTCCGGCACCGCCCTGGCGGCCAAGGCGCTGCATCCCGAAATCACGGTGATCGGCGTCGAACCCGTCGGCGCGCCGACCCTGTTTGAAAGCCTCAAGGCCGGCCGCCTGGTGGAACTGCCGACGATCGAGACCCGGGCCAACACCCTGGCGCCCCGGCGCAGCGAGGCGATCAACCTGGAACTGATCCAGCAGAACGTGGACGAGATCGTCCTGGTCACGGACGAACAGATGCTGGCGGCCGCCCAATGGCTGTGGCGGGAATGCGGCCTGGCGGTGGAACTCTCGGCCGCCGCCGCCGTCGCCGCCCTGCTGTCGGAAGCCTATGTGCCGGCCGCCGGCGCCGAGGTCACCGCCCTGGTCTGCGGTGCGGGGACCGACGGTCTGGGATAGGCGACGGTGGTGTCCGGGAGTTTGGCAATCACGACGTACTATCGGTCAATCGCCGCAAGGCAACGGCCGAGGCCGCGTCGGCCGGGAAGAAGCATTCGATGCGAATGTCCTGGGCGGTGACGTCCAGGGGCGTGCCCAGGGTGGCCAGAGTGGTGAACAATTCGAACCTGATGTCGTCCTTGGCGATGGTCATGGTGAGCACCGGATCGGGGTTCTCCACCGCCGGCATGGCATCGAAGATCTCGCGAGCGTCCGGATAGCCGAGCAGGCGGTCGAGCAACTCCCGGCTTTCGGCCGTGCCGTCCGCCAACGCATCGGCCCGCACCGTGCGCAGGAATTGGCCGGCCGCCGCCTCCCAATTGACGATCAACGGCCGCATGCCATCGGGCGCCATGAAGGCATCCGCCAGGTTGATCGGGCTCTCGGGATCGGGGGTGAACGGCGGGCCGCCCATCAGGAAACCGGCGAAGATCCGGCCGCCCTCGTTGGCCCGCAACAGCCGCCAGCACCGATCGATGACGAAGGCCGGCAACGGCTCGTGCTGTTCGAGCATCAGGTCGAGGGCGCGGTTGATCATCGCCAGTCGCGGGCTGTCCAGTTTCGATTGCCGCCAGATCGGCGCGAACCCAGCCGCCAGCAACAGGACGTTCTGCTCCCTGAGCGGCACATTGAGGGCCTGGCCAAGGCGGATCACCATGGCCCGGCTCGGTGCGGTCCGGCCGAGTTCGAGAAAGCTGACGTGCCGCTGCGACACCCCGGCCTCCAGCGCCAGCTGCATTTGCGACAGGCCGCGCACCTGACGCCAGGAGCGCAGTATCCCGGCGAAATCCTGCATCGTGTCCATGACTACCTGTCAGGTAGTTGATGCGAAACAAAGCCGACCGATGATGGGCCAACCGGAACAGGGGGTAAAGGGTCGGTCGATTGAACACGCGTGCCGGTGTCGCCATTGGGATCGCCTCCTGCTGCCTGGGCGCGGGCGCGGCCGTCGCCACCCGCTTTCTGGTGACCGCCAGCGATCCCGTAACCTTGGTCGCCATCCGGTTTGGCGGCGGATTCCTTTGCGTCCTGCCCGTTGCCCTGGTCCTCGGCGCGACCTGGCCCCGGCGGAGCGACCTGCCGGTGGTCGCGGGCCTCGGCTTTCTGTTCTATGGCGTGTTCTTCATTCTCTATAACGTCGCCCTGCAGTTCACCACCGTGGCCCGCGGCACACTGGCCATTTCCACTTTGCCGCTGATGACCATGGCCATGGCCGCCGTGCTGGGCATGGAGGCGCTCAGCGCCAGGAAAACCACCGGCGTGCTGGTCGCCGTCCTGGGCGTTGCCGTCGCCCTGACAACGGGGTTGGCATCGGCGCCCATCGGCGCCTGGCGCGGCGATCTGATCATGGCACTGGCGACGCTGTGCATGGCGCTCTACAGCATCTATTCGCGCCCCTATGCCGCCCGCTCCAGCCCGCTCGGCGTCCTGACCGCCGGCATGGCGGCCGGCGGCTTGGCGATGATCCTGGCCAGCATGGTCTCGGGCGGCTTCTGGCGCATCGGCCAATTCGGCGCCATGGAATTGTTGGCCGCCGCCTACCTGGCGGTGGGTGGTGGCGCCCTGGCCTTCGTGTTGTGGATCCAT
>JASLMH010000046.1 GCA_030746635.1 Alphaproteobacteria bacterium
GTCGGGTCGGCGGACGCCGCCACGGGATGGCCGGCTGACCGCGGCGGTCCGTCAACGACCGAGGAATTGCCATGCTGATCAAGGCCTTCAGACGCACTCTGGCACAGCTTCCTGAACCGGCGTTTCGTACGGTGGTCTACAAGAGCGTGCTGTTGACCTTGGTGATTTTCGCGGCGTTGACGGCGGTCTTCGTTTGGGCCCGGCCGGATGTCACTATTTTTGAGTGGCAATGGTTGAACGATGTGGCGGAAGTCGGTGGCACCCTGGCGTTTTTCGCCGTTTTGGTCTTGGCGTTTTCCACCTTGGCGACGCTGATCGGCGGTATTTTCCTCGATGACGTGGCGGAAGCGGTGGAGCAGCGGTACTATGCCGGCGACCCGCCGGGACGGAGCGCCGATTTCTCGCAAACCTTCGTGCTGTCGCTGCGGTTTATCGCGGTTACCCTGCTATTGAACCTCGTGGTATTGCCGGTCTATTTGATCGCGCTGTTTTTCCCACCACTTTTTGCCTTTATTTTCTATGGTTTGAATGGGTATCTTCTGAGCCGAGAGTATTTCGAGCTTGTAAGCATACGGCATATGGATGCAAAGTCGGCTCGGCAGCTACGAAAGGCGAACCGGTTTTCGGTCTTTCCGGCCGGCGTGGTGATAGCCTTTTTCGTCACTATCCCGGTCGTGAACCTGTTTGTGCCGATCCTGGCGACGGCGTTCATGCTGCATATTTTCAAGGGCTTACAGGCCCGCGCGGCGATCTGACGAGAACTGTTCCCGGCGATGGTCGCCGGCATTGGATGACTGGAAGCAGCACATGGCCAACGAAGAGGCGAACGAACAAGAGACCCCGGCCTTCCGGCCGGAGATTACCCGACGTCTGCCCGAATTGCCCGGCGGACCGATGCGAGGGCCGGGCCTGGCCGGCGGTTTCGTCAATGGCGACAGTGGCAAGAAGCTGATCGTCGGGCGCGACATCGTTCTGAATGGTCAGATCACCGCCTGCGACCAGTTGGTGGTCGAAGGACGGGTGGAAGCCAGCCTGGAGAACTCGAAAGCCATCGAAATCACCGAGACCGGGTTCTTCAAGGGGTCCGCCGATATCGAGGAAGCGGTGATCAGCGGCCAGTTCGAAGGCAATTTGACGGTCCGCGGCGAGCTGACGGTCAAGGCCAAGGGCTGCGTACAGGGCGAGATCCGTTATGGCCGGCTGAGCATAGAATCCGGCGGCCGGCTGATCGGCCAGGTCGAGGTGTTGCCGGCCGGTGAAGCCAGCGACGATGCCGGCTAGCTCGGCGGGACGATTGGCCGGGACATGGGTGAGGGACGCATGCACATCGGCGGCAACGCGGTCGGCTGGCTGACGGGCCTGTTCGCCGGGCTGTTGCTGGCCGCCTGCGCCGGCGGCCCGCCGCCCTCGACGCCACCATCGTCGCCGGCGGCATCGGCCGACACCATCGTGCCGCAACAACCGGTTCAGGCCGCCTTGCCGCCTTCGCCGGCGCCGCTACCGCCGGCAAGCGCCCCGGCACCGGTCCGCCAGGCTCCTGTGCGCCCGGCGCCCGATCCGGGCCAGTTGGTCGGCCTGGACCGCACCGCCCTCTCCACCCTGTTGGGCCCGCCGGCCCTAAAACGAGCGGAACCGCCGGCCGAGGTTTGGCAATACAGCGACCCCGGCTGCGTGCTGCACGTCTTCCTCTATGACGATGGCGCCGGCCGGCGCTATCACGTTACCCACTACGACGCGGTGCGCCGGGGCGCCCGGCCGCTGTCGCAAAGGGACTGCTTCGGCCGCCTGCTGGAAAAAGCCGCCCAAGGCTAGTTTCTACGTAGTCGAGAATTATTCTCGTGCCAGCGCAGCCAGGCCTTGTGCGCCTCCTCGACGACGAGGAGCGACAGCGCGATGGTCAGCAATACCAGCCATTCCGCCAGCGAAATCGGCGCGACATCCAGGACGTTGCGCAGGCCGGGCGTGTACATGGCGCCGACGTGCACCGCCTGGGCGAAGGGCACGGCGAGGATGAGGAAGGGGTTGGAAAAAAAGCGCAGGCGAAACAGCGATCGGCTTTCGGAGCGGCTGTTGAGGGCGTGGATGTTGCCGAACAGCACCATCAGCATCAGCGTCAGGTTGCGCGCCCGCTCGATCGAGGCGCCGCTATCCATGAGGAAGTAGAAGGTCGCGAAGGCGAGGCCGCCCATCACCGCACCGGTCAGCAGGACGTGCTCGACGATCCGACGCTCGAAAATCGGTTCCCTCGGGTGTCTCGGATGTCTCGCCAACTCGTGCCCTTCCTTTGGTTCGAAGGCGAGGGCGACGTCCTGCAGACCGTTGGCGACCAGGTTCAGCCAGAGCAGCTGGATCGCGGTCATCGGCATCGGCAAACCGGCGAGCACGGTGCAGAAGAACAACAACAGCGCCGAGAAACCGGTGGCGACAAGCAAGGCGATGACCTTGCGGATATTGTTGTAGACGATCCGTCCCTGCTCGATGCCGTCGACGATCGAGGCAAAATTGTCGTCGGTGATGATCAGATCGGCGGCCTCCTTCGCCACGTCGGTACCCCGGCCGCCCATGGCGACGCCGGTGTTGGCGCGGCGCATCGCCGGTGCGTCGTTGACCCCGTCGCCGGTGACGGCGACGAAGTGTCCGGCGCGCATGAAGGACTCGACGATGCCTTCCTTCTGGGTCGGTTCGATCCGGGCGAAGACGCGGGCTGGCCGGATCAGCGCGTCCAACGCCGCCTCACCGCGCTCCCCCGTCTCGCGGATCATCGCCCCGGTCACCACCGGTTGGTCGTCCTCGGCGATGCCGATCTCCCTGGCGATCGCCAACGCGGTCGTCGGGTGGTCACCGGTCACCATGGCGACACCGATGCCGCCGGTGCGGCAACGCCGAACGGCGTCCCGTGCCTCGGGTCGCACCGGATCGATCATCCCGACCATGCCGAGGAAGGTCATCTCGTGAAGCTGGTCCCAGACGCCGGCCCCGTCGGCGGCGCGCAGGGCCAGGGCGATGATGCGGTAGCCGTCGCGGGCCAGAGCTTCGAACTGCCGCTCGATCGCGGCCGCCTCGATCGGTACGTCGCCGTCGGCCGTGCGCATGCGACTGCACATGCTCAGCATCTTCTCGGGGCTGCCCTTGGCATGGAGGTGCAGCTCGCCGCCGCGGCGGGTCAGGCTGCCGCTGAAGGCGCGCTCGGACTCGTACGGGATCAGTTCGACCCGCTTCAGCATGTCGCGGATTTCGGTCAGTGACAGGCCGAGTTTCTTTGCGAAGACCAGAAACGCGACGTCGACGATGTCGCCGTCCGACACCCACTCGCCGCCGGCATAGTCGAGATAGCTCTCGTTGGCCAGGACACCCGCGATGCAAAGGTCGCGCAGACGCTGCAGATCGCCGCCCTCGATACGGCCACCGGGGCCGACGCCCTCGCCACTGACGGTGAAGCCTTCGCCGTCGGGCAGCACCGCCCGTCGGATTGTCAGTTCATTCACGGTCAGCGTACCGGTCTTGTCGGAGCAGATGAAGGTACAGGAGCCGAGCGCTTCGACCGCCACCAACTTGCGGATGATCACCCGGTGCAGCGCCATGCGCCGCATGCCGATGGCCAGCGCCACCGTCAGGGCGGCGGGCAGGCCCTCGGGAATGGTCGAGACGGCAAGGCCGATGACCATCATGATCATCACCTGAATATCGTAGCCGCCGCGCAGCGCCATCATCCCGGCGAGCAGTACGATGGCGATACCAATGGCACCGGCGACGGTATAGGTGAAGCGGCGGATGCGTATCATCAGCGGCGGCTCGGAGACGCGACGGCGCCCGACATGCCTGGCGATACGGCCGATCTCGGTGTGCAGGCCCGTATGGCTGACGATCCCTTGGCCGCGGCCGTGGGTGACGATGCTGCCGGCGAAGCAACTATCGATCCGTTCGGCCAGCGGCGCCTCCGCCGCCACCGTGGCCTCGGCGCTCTTGCTCACCGCCAGCGACTCTCCGGTCAGCATCGATTCGTCAACCGCCAGGCTTTGCGTCTGCATCAGGCCGATGTCCGCCGGCACCTTGTCGCCGGACGACAGCAGCACCAGATCGCCGGGCACCAGGGCCTCGACGTCGATGGTCCGCGCCATGCCGTCGCGGATTACATGGGCGGTGCCGCGCACCAGCCGGCGCAGGGCCGAAGCGGACCGTTGAGCGGAATATTCCTGCACCGTGCCGATGGAGGCATTGAGCAAAAGCACCGCCGATATGAACACCGCGCTCGGGATTTGCCCGATCAGCAGCGAGACGGCAGCGGCGATCATCAGGATATAGATGAAGGGCGACAGAAACTGCGCCAGCAGGATCAGGACCGGGCCGGGATCCTTCGGCTCCGGCAACTTGTTCGGCCCGAACCGTTGCAGCCGGCGGCGCGCTTCCGCCGATGACAGCCCGCCGTTGTCTTCCCCGTTCCGCATCGGGTTCATTCGGGTTGCCGCCGGTTAGGGCTTGGCCTTGTAGCGGCAGAGATCGCGCACCAGGCAGTTGGGGCAATCCGGCTTGCGGGCCTTGCAGACATATCGGCCGTGCAGGATCAGCCAGTGGTGGGCGTGCCGCCGATAGGCTTCGGGTACGCGTTTTTCCAGCTTGCGTTCGACCTCCAAAGGCGTCTTGCCGGGCGCCAGGCCGGTGCGGTTGCCAAGCCGAAAAAGGTGGGTGTCGACGGCGATCGTCGGCTGGCCGAAGGCGCTGTTGCAGACCACGTTGGCGGTCTTGCGGCCGACGCCGGGCAGGCTTTCCAGCGCTTCCCGATTGTCCGGTACCTGGCCGCCGAAATCATCGATCAGGCGGCGGCTGAGGGCGATGACGTTCTTCGCCTTGGCATTGTAAAGGCCGATGCTGCGGATATGCCGTTTCAGGCCCTCTTCGCCCAACGCCAGCATCCGTTCGGGGCTGTCGACTTCCTCGAACAGCGCCTTCGTGGCCTTGTTGACGCCCATGTCCGTGGCCTGGGCCGACAGTACCACCGCCACCAGCAGGGTATAGGTGTTGCGATAGTTCAGTTCGCCCTTCGGTTCGGGGTCGGCGGCCCGAAGCCGGTTGAAGAATTCCTCTATGTCGGCCTTTTTCATGCGTCCGTTGGTCCTGGTGGGGGAAACGCGTTAGACTTTTCGCCATGGGGAAGGTTCGGCCAACCGGGGATAAGGGCCTGCTGTTCGATGCCGTTCTGCGGCCGCACCGCAGCCTGTCGCCGACCGGCTTTCGCATCCTGATGACCGTCGTCTGCCTGGGCAGTCTGGCCATCGGCCTGGCGTTCCTGTTGCACGGCGCCTGGCCGGTGTTCGGTTTCCTCGGCCTCGACGTGGCGGCGATCTATCTCGCCTTCCGGCTCAGCTACCGGGCCGGCCGGCTGGCCGAAACCGTGCAGCTGTCGCCGGGCGAATTGCTGATCCGCCGCATCCAGCCCAACGGCCGGCAACGAAGCTGGCGTTTTCAGCCCTATTGGGCCCGGGTGAAGCTGGAAGCCGGTGCATTCGGCGAGGGCAGCGTGCTGGTCAGCAGTCATGGCCGCTCGGTCCGGTTGGCCCGCTTCCTGGCGCCCGAGGAAAGGATCGATTTCGCCAACGCCCTCGGTCTGGCCCTTAGGCGCCTCAGCGCTTAGGACATTAGAGACCCAGGACATCGGCCATGTCGTACAGGCCGGGCTCCCTGTCTGCCAGCCAAAGCGCCGCCGTCACGGCGCCACGGGCGAAGATCGCCCGGTCCGCCGCCTTGTGGGTCAGTTCGATGCGTTCATCGTCGGCGGCGAAGACCACGGTGTGGTCGCCGGCCACGTTGCCGCCGCGCAGCGCCGCATAGCCGATGTCGCCGCGCCGGCGCTCGCCGGTGATGCCGTGGCGGCCGCCCTGGGCCACCGCGTCATGGTCGACGCCGCGACCGGCCGCCGCCGCCCGGCCCAGGGCCAGGGCGGTGCCAGACGGCGCGTCCACCTTGTAACGGTGGTGCATCTCGACGACCTCGATATCGAAATCCTCGTTCAGCACGCCGGCCAGGCGTTGGGTGATCTGCAACAGCACGTTGACGCCGACGCTCATGTTGGCGGCCCGCACGATGGCCACCGCTTCGGCGGCGCGGGCGATCGCGGCGTCGTCCTCGGCCTCGGTGCCGGTGGTGCCGATCACCAGACGGGTGCCGGTTTCGGCCGCCAGGGCGGCATGGGCGACGGTGGCGGCCGGCACGGTGAAGTCCAGCACCACGTCGGACGCCGCGAACAGTTCCGGCGCGGCATCGACCACCGTCAGGCCCTGGCTGGCCAGGCCGGCGATCTCGCCCAGGTCGCGGCCGATGGCGTCATGACCCGGCCGCTCGCTGCCGCCGGCGATGGCGCAGCCCTCGGTGGCGTCGATCTGCCGCAACAGGTTGATGCCCATGCGGCCGGCACAGCCGACCACGCCCATCCGCACATCCGTCATCATCCGGCCTCCCCACGCTAGCGTCGTCGTTTATACCACGGCCACCACCGCCGGACTGGATATCTCCGTCGTTGAGCTATTAGTCTGTCGGGTAGCCCCTCGAATCGAAAAGACGGACGCCATGCTGGTCACCTTGAACGCACCGCGACGGATCTGGGCCGTGCCGGCGATCCTGGGCCAAGCGCCGGCGCTGCGCGACCTGCACGCCGGCCTGGCGGACCGCCTGCAACCACAGGACGCTTTGGTCTATCTGGGCAACTACATGGGCCAGGGGCCGGCGGTGGTGGAGACCATCGACGAGGTGCTGGCATTCCAGGCGGCGCTGACCAGCCGGCCGGCGCTGCGCGGTTTGCAGATCGTGCATCTGCGCGGCGCCCAGGAGGAAATGTGGGTCAAGCTGTTGGAGATCCAGTGGGCCATGCAGCCGGCCGAGACGTTCGATTGGATGCTGGCGCACGGCGCCGAGGCGACCTTGCGGGCCTATGGCGGCGATCCGGCCGACGCGCCCGCCAGGTTCCGCAGCGGCGTCGTCACCACCACCCGCTGGACCACCGAACTGCGCGAAACCTTCCAGGACCATCCGGGGCATTACGAATTTCTCCATCGCCTGGCCTCGGCGGCGCCGACCTCGGACGGCCGGTTGCTTTTCGTCAGCACCGGCATCGATCCGGCCAGGCCGCTGGAGAAACAAAACGACGCCTTCTGGTGGGGCTCGCCCGCCTTCGAGGCGCTGGCCGAACCCTTCGGCGGCTTCGCGTTGGTGATCAGGGGTTTCGCGGCCGACCGCCAGGGCGGCGCGATCGGCGATCACGCCCTCAGTATCGACAGCGGCTGCGGCGACGGCGGTTCCTTGCGGGCCGTTTGTTTCAGCCCCGACGGCGCAATCTTAGAGGAGCACGCCGCCGTCGACGACGTATAGCTGGCCGGTACAGAAGGCGCTCTCGTCCGAAGCCAGGAACAGCACCAGGTTGGCCACCTCCTGGGCCGTGCCCAGGCGCCCCATGGGCTGCCGGGCGATGAAGTCGCGGCGCTGCTGTTCGGGATCAGGGGCGGCATTGATGCGGTCGCCCAGCGACGGCGTGTCGATGGTGCCCGGCGCGATGGCGTTGCAGCGGATGCCCTGGGCCACATAGTCGGCGGCGATCGACTTCGTCAGGCCGGTCACCGCCGCCTTGGTGGCGCTGTAGACGCAGCGGCTGACGATGCCCTTGGCGGCGGAAGCGATGGAGGAGGTGTTGACGATCGAGCCGCCGCCATTGTCGATCATCGCCGGCAGGAAGGCGCGGCAGGTGCGGTACATGGATTTGACGTTCAGGTCGAAGGCGAAATCCCATTCCTCTTCGGTCGTTTCCAGGATCGCGCCGTTGTGCACGAAGCCGGCGCAGTTGAACAGGATATCCACGGCGCCGTGACGCTGGGCGGCGGCGGCGATGTCGTCGGCGCTTAAGGCATCCAAACGTTCGATGACGACGCCGTCGTGGCCCGCCAGTTCGCCCAGGACCTCCATGTTGATGTCGGTGGCGATGACCCGGGCGTCCTCGCGCAGAAAGGTTTCCGCCGTGGCCCGGCCGATGCCCTGGGCGGCGGCGGTGATCAGGGCCGTCTTGCCGGCCAGTCGTCCACTCATCATTGCCTCGCTAACTTAGTTCGTCCTCGATATGGGCGGATATCACATCCTCGATGTTGCTGTCGCTGGGGAAGCCCAGGGCCTCGGCCCGGGCCGAATAGGTGGTCTTCGGCCAGCCGTCGACGATCGCCTGAATCTGCGGGTCGACCTGGAACTCGATGCGGCCCAGCCTGCGGTCGGCCGCCACCCGATGCAGCGCTTCGACGGTGTCGCCCATGGAGACGCTGAAGCCAGAGAGCAGCAGCGCCCGCGAGGCGCCGAGTTTGTTCGCGTCCAGTTCGTGCATGTGGATGAAACAGTCGATCACCGTGCGCGGCGACATGATCGCCATGCGGGAGTCCGGCGTCACCGGGCAGACCATGTCGACGCCGTCCAGCGGCTCGCGAATGATGCCGGAGGCGAAGCCCGAGGCCGCCTTGTTCGGCTTGCCCGGCCGCACCACGATGGTCGGCAGGCGCATGCCCCGGCCGTCCAGGTAGCCCTTGCGGCTGTAGTCGGACAGCAGGTATTCGCCGATCACCTTCTGCGCCCCATAGGAAGTTTCGGGCGTGATCGGGGTGTCGTCGAGCACCGTTTCGGGCACCGCGCCGCCATAGGCCGCCAGCGACGAGGCGTAGACCAGGCGCGGCGTGCCGGGCAGCGCCCGGGCCGCTTCCAGCAGGTTGCGGGTGCCATCCAGATTGACCCGGTAGCCGAGATCGAAATCGGCCTCGGCGCCGGCGCTGACGACGGCGGCGAGATGAAAGATGCTGTCGGTGTCCCGGCCGATTACCTCGCCGACCAGGCCCGGATCGGTGATGTCGCCGACCACCGTGCTGACCCTGGGATCGGTGGTTTCGGCCTCGGGCGGCGCCATGGTGTCGAACAGCACCAGCTCGGTGACCTCCCGGGCCTCGGACGCGGGTCCCGCCAAGGCGCCGTCCAACAAGATCCGTTGCGCCAGCTTGCGGCCCAGAAAGCCGCCACCGCCACTGATCACTACCTTCATGCTCTTTTCTCCTTCGCGGCCAGACGCGCCTGCACCTTGTCCGAGGTCAGCTCCCGCAAGGCATCGCGGCCGATCCAGCGGGCCGATTTGGCCTCGTCCTTGACCAGGTCCTCGGCCATGGCGACGGCGGCGGCATTGAGACGGCGGTTGCGTTTGCCGATCTGCCGCAGCGACCAGTTGACCGCCTTCATGACGAAATTCCTATCATCGCAGGCATATTGCCGGATCAACGGCAACAGGGCGATGAAGTCCCCGTCGCCGGCTTTCCCGTCGTGCACCGCCAGATTGGCCTGCAGCGAGAATCCGGCGCGGCGGACGAAGGTGCGGTCGTCCCGCGGCCAACTCCGGGCCCGCTCCCAGGCCAGGGCGGACTTGCGCACGAAGTTGTTGCAAAAGCCGTCGGCCAGATCCCAGGAATTCAGATCGCCGACCCAGGCGTCGACCTGTTCGGCGCTGGCCTGTTTTGGTTCGGCGACGATGGTGGCCAGAATACGGGCCTCGTGGATGCCGCTGTCCCACAAGGCGACCGCCAGGGGGTGATCGCGGCCGTGTTCGCGGGCGATCCGGCGCAGCTGGGTCACCGACACGCCGTGGGCCCGATCGACGTTGATGCCGTAACGGGACATGCCGGCGCGATTGCGGGCGCAGCCCATGGCCTCGATCTCCTTCAGGATCGCGGTGGCATCCGTCCCCGGGCTCACGAAAAGACCTTCTCCAGGCGATCCATGGCCACTTCCAGCCGCTCCAGGGTGGAGGCGAAACACAGCCGGATATAGCCTTCGCCCTCGGAGCCGAAGGCGGCGCCCGGGGCCAGGCCGACCTTCGTCTGGTGCAGGACGTCCTTGCACATGGCCAGGGAGTCGGTCATGCCGTCGACGGCGAAAAAGGCATAGAAGGCGCCGGCCGGCCGGTGCACCCGGATCCGCGGCATCTGCTGGAGCCGGTCGATTACCAGGTCCCGCGCCTGCCGATAGCGGGCCACCGTCTCGCGCACGAACTCCTCGCCGTCGCGAACGGCGGTGATGCCGGCGACCTGGCTGAAATGGGCCGGGCAGGAATAGTGGAACTCGATCATCTTCTCCAGCGTCGGCATCAGCGACACCGGCGCGGTCAGCCAGCCCAGGCGCCAGCCGGTCATGCACCACGACTTGGAGAAGCTGTTGACCACCACCACCCGGTCCTCCGGCTCGGCCAGGTCGATCAGCGAGGGGGCGATGGGCACTTCGTAGGTCATGCGGGCGTAGACCTCGTCGCTCAACAGCCAGATGCCGCGCTGGCGGCAGAAATCCAGAACCGTTTGCAAATCCTCGTGGCTCATCACCCAGCCGGTCGGGTTGCTGGGCGAGTTGATCAGGATCGCCCGGGTGCGGCCGTCGACCATGGCGAACAGCGCTTCCAGATCCAGATTCCAGCCCTGGTTGCCGAAACGCAGCCAGGCGAACCGCGGCTCGCCGCCCATGATGCGGACGGCCTCGATCAGATTGGGCCAGATCGGGGCGGTGACGATGATGTTGTCGCCGGGATCGGTCAGCACCTGCTGCATCAGGTTGGTGGCGCTCATGCCGGAGGCGGTGACGGCGATGCGCTCGACCTCGACCGGCCGTTGGTACAGCCCGGTCATGTAGTCGGCGATGGCCTCGCGCAACGGGGTAATGCCGAAATTCTCGGTATAGAAGGTCTCGCCCCGGGCCAGGGAGTCCGCCGCCGCCTGGCAGATGAACTCCGGCGTCGGCTGGTCGGGTTCGCCGTACCACAGGGCGATGATGTCATCCATGCCCATGCCGGCGTTGCCGACCTCGCGGATCTTCGAGACGGCGATGTCCTCGACCAATCGCCGCGCCCCGGCCGGGCCGGCCACCAGGGAAGGAATGTCGTTGTTTGCCACGGTCACCTCAAGGAATTGGCCAGGGCGCCAAAGGCGCCACCAAACGGCTCGAATTCTGACCGCTTTGGTATAGCATGCCGTAATGGCGACGGGTTCTTCAAAAACCGCTGTTTTCGCGGCGCTGACCGGCAATCTGGCGATCGCCGTGACGAAGTTCGCCGCCGCCACCTACACCGGCTCGTCGGCGATGCTGTCGGAAGCGATCCACAGCCTGGTCGACACCGGCAACCAGGGCCTGCTGCTGTACGGCATGCACCGGGCGGCCAGGCCGGCCAGCGCCGAACACCCTTTCGGCCACGGCAAGGAGCTGTATTTCTGGAGTTTCGTCGTCGCCATCCTGATCTTCGGCCTGGGCGCCGGGCTGTCGATCTACGAGGGGGTGCAGGGCATCCGGCATCCGACACCGGTGCACAATGTCGGCATCACCTACATCGTGCTGGGCCTGGCCCTGGTGTTCGAGGGCGGCGCCAGTTTCTTCGCCCTGCGGGAGTTCCTGCGCCGCAAGGGCGACATGGGCTTCCTGACGGCGGTGCGGCGCGGCAAGGACCCGGCCCTGTTCACCGTGCTGTTCGAGGACGGCGCGGCCATCGTCGGCCTGTTGATCGCCATGGTGGGCATCTACCTGGGCGAGCGCCTGGGCATCGCCTGGCTGGACGGCGCGGCGGCGGTGGCCATCGGTCTGGTGCTGGCCGGGGTGGCGGCGTTCCTGGCCTATGAATGCAAGGCGCTGCTGATCGGCGAGGCGGCGGAGCCGCAGGTGGTCGAGACCATCCGGGCGCTGTTGAACGGCGATGATCGGGTGGTCCGGGTCGCGGACATCCGCACCATGCATCTGGGACCGCGCGAGATCCTGCTGGCGGCCGATCTGGATTTCGCCGATGGCCTGGATTCATCGGTGGTGGAGGCGGCGGTCGCCGAACTGGAGACCAAGATCCGCGGCAACCTGCCCGAGGTGCGGCGGATCTATCTGGAACCGAGATCATTGGTTTCCCATTGATGCCGGCGCCGCCGCGCCCGGCCGACGGTCGGGTAAATCGGCATTAACCATATGGCAACCGCCCCCGGTCAGACTGGACCGGAAACAACCGATACATCGGACCGATGCTCGCACATCTGCTCATCCTGGCATCCTATGCCGCGGCGGCGGCCGTCGCCGGGTTTGTCGTGCCGCGAATACTGAACGGCATCGACCCGCTGGCCTGCTATCTGATCGCCGGCGCCGGGTTCCTGGCCGCCGGCCTGCTGCACGAGGTGCTGTTGCGCCGGTTCGAACAGCGCGAACTGGCGGACCACCTGGACGGGGCGTTGGACGAGATCGACGAATTGCGCGAGTTGAACCACGGCCTGATGCAGGATCTGGCGAACGCGCGCGAGGAAATCACCGTGCTGTGCGACGTGGTCGAAGACGCCACCGACGGGGCCAATCAGACCCTGGTCAGCGAAATGAAGGTCCTGCAACAGCAATTGGGCCGCCTGGAGACCGTACCGCAGCCGCGCGCCGGACAACGGCGCCGGGGCCGCGGCGGCGCCGAACCGGCGGCGGCGGACGCAGACACATCTGGCTCGGGCCAGCCGGAGGCGGGGCAGGTATTCGACGGCCCCTTCGAGGAAGACGAGGTCCTGGCGATCATCCGCGAGGCCTTGCGGACCAACCGGATCGATCTCTACCTGCAACCCATCGTCAGCCTGCCACAGCGCCGGACCCATTTCTACGAAGCCATGTCGCGCCTGCGCACCGGCGACGGCCGGGTCCTGATGCCGCAGCACTACCT
This sequence comes from Alphaproteobacteria bacterium, assembly GCA_030746635.1. GTDB lineage: Bacteria > Pseudomonadota > Alphaproteobacteria > JASLMH01. The sequence continues at coordinate 12,713 of JASLMH010000046.1, forward strand.
GGACATCGCCGTACGAAAGGGTTTGATCGCCACCATCGACAACCTGTTGCTGATGCGTTGCGTGCAGTTGATCCGGCGGACCCAGCAGCGCCAGAAGGATGTCAGCTTCTTCGTCAACATTTCACCACACACCCTCAGCGATACCGATTTCCTGCGGCAATTCATCGACTTCCTGGAAAGCAACCAGGGCCTGGCCGACCGCCTGGTGTTCGAATTCACCCAGGCCGACGTTGCCGTCTTCAGCGATTCGGTGGTGAACCTGCTACGCCGTTTGGCCGATCTCGGCTTCCGGTTTTCCATGGATCACGTGGAAAAACTGGACCTCGATTTCCTGGCCCTGGCGCGCCGCCGGTTCCGCTTCGTCAAGGTGCCGGCGCGATTGCTGCTGGGAACGCCGGCCGATAGCGGCGCCCGGGTCCATCCGCGCGATCTGAAGGCGATGTCGGACCGGGCGGAGATCGACCTTGTCGTCGACCGGCTCGAGAGCGAGCACGATGTCGTGGAGATCCTGGAATACGACGTCGACTTCGGCCAGGGCTACGTGTTCGGCGAACCGCGTCCGACCCGCGACCAGGCCAAGGCCGCCTAACCCACAATCATTGATCGGGTCCCCCGCCGTTGACGATGGCGGGCGGCTCGGCTATGCCGGCGCGGCATTTCGCAATCGCCAATGGCACAAGATGACCATCACCATATTGCCGGGGTTGGCCGGCGTCGCCGACCGCTATGACCTTTTCATCTGCGATTTGTGGGGCGTGGTGCACAACGGGCATGCGCCCTATGGCGGCGTGGTCGATTGCCTGAAGCGGTTGCGGCAGGCCGGCCGGCGGATCATCTTCCTATCGAACGCCCCCCGGCCGAGCGTCAATGTCGCCCTGGAACTGCCCCGCGTCGGGGTTGATCCGGACATGTACGATGATCTGGTGACCTCGGGCGATGCCACCATCGATGCCGTCCGGCGCGCCGCCGGGACCGGCGCGGCGCCGACCTGCTTCCACCTCGGCCCGGCCCGCAGTCAGCCGACGGTGGATGCCTGCGGCGGCCGCGAGGTGCCCCTGGCCGAGGCCGAGATGATCCTCTGCACCGGCCTGTTCGACGACGAGACCGAAGCGCCGGAGGACTATCGCGAGCTGCTGAGCGAGCCGGCGGCCCGGGGCGTGCCGATGATCTGCGCCAACCCGGACGTGGTGGTGATCCGTGGCGACCGCCGCATCCCCTGCGCCGGTGCGGTCGCCGACTTCTACGAGACCCTGGGCGGCCAGGTGCGGCGCTACGGCAAGCCGCATGCCGCCATCTTCGACACCGTATTCGCGCGCGCGCCCGATATTCCGCGACGCCGGGCGGTGATGATCGGCGACGGCCTGCATACCGACGTCGGCGGTGCCCGCCGGGCCGGCATCGACGTCATCTGGGTGGCCGGCGGAATTCACGCCGACGAGGTGGTGTTCGGTTCGGATGGCCTGCCGCGGGCGGCTAGCGTGCAGGCATTGATGGATGGTGCCGGCGAGATGGCGACGATGGCGCTGGCCGGCCTGCGCTGGTAGCCGAGCGGTTTGGTGAGTGTGGTGGAACCGGAAGAGCTTTAGTCGAAAAGCGCGTCGATCTCGGCCTGCGAGGCTTCTTCGCCGGGCTTCTTGGTCAACGCGACGATGTTGTCCAATTCCGGCTCCTCCTCGTCGTCGGCCTCGTCGTCCGCGCTGTCGGCCGCGGCGGCGGTGGCTTCTTCGTCCGCCCCATCGTCTACCTCGACGGCGGCCTCGTCTGCCTCGGCGGCCATGATCTCGTCGATCGCCTCCGGACTGGCCGTTGCCGCGTCGTCCGCGACCTCGGTTTCGGCCGCCATGATCTCGTCGATCGCGTCCGGGCTAGCCGTAGCCGCGTCGTCCGCAACCTCGGCCTCGCTGCCGGGTTCGCCGTCGCCCTCCTGGTTGAACAGGCTGTCGACCTCGTCCTGCTCGATACCTTCGCCCGCCAGGGCCGGGCCGTTGAGCAGGGCTTGATCGTCGTCTTGCTCGGCGCCGGCAGCGTCACCGCCCACTTCGGCATCGGCGATGCCGGGCCCCCAGGCGTCTTCCAGCTTGTGCAGGCGATCCTCGATATAGGTCAGGGTGGTCACCACCTTGGTGATGCGCTGCCCGGTGATGTCCTGGAACGAACAGGCCTCGAAGATGCGCATGCAGGCATCGTTGACGACCTCGTCGTGGTTGTCGGCTGAGGGATCGGCCGACATGATCTCCTCGGCCGCGTCCATGATCGTCCCGGTGGCCTCTTCGGTGGCCTGGACGATCGCCTCCAACTCCTTGCCGGCGCGGGGGATGCGTTCCTGCTTCAGGTCGTTCGGCCGCAACTCGGCGATCTCGGTGCGGGCTCGGTGGATATACTCGGACAGGTCGCGGAACTCGCTATACAGCGTCGTGTCGATCGAACTGAAATAGCTCCGCATGGTCGCCAACAGCACTTCGGTGACACCGGCGATGTCACTCAGGCTCACTTGGCCTGCCTGGTTGTCGCGCAGGTGATCGACCAGTTGTTCGATCCCCAGACTGACGCGCTCTGTATCCATCGACCGTACTCCGCTGGCGGCTGCTGATCAGAAGTCGCCGATCACCGACGTCATCTTGGTTTTCAATGTCGCCGCGTTGAAGGGCTTGACGATGTAGTTGTCGACGCCCGCCTTCTTCGCCGCGATCACGTTCTCGGTCTTCGATTCCGCGGTCACCATGATGAACGGTGTTTCGTTCAGCTTGTCGTCCGAGCGAATCTCCTTCAGAAGCTGGTAGCCGGTCATCGGCTCCATGTTCCAATCCGAAATCACCAGGTTGTAGTCCCTGCCGCGCAGCTTCTGCAGGGCCTGCGCGCCGTCGCTTGCCTCGTCGACGTTGTTGAAGCCGAGCTGCTTCAGCAGATTGCGAATAATGCGAAGCATCGTCTTGTAATCATCGACGATCAGAATGGTCATGTTCATATCGACAGACATCGTCCCTACCCCATTCGATCCGTTGCTTGGGTCACCTCTCACAACGTTGCCCATCGGCGACCGGCTCTCCGAATGTCCCACCGGCGGAAGTGCAACGCCGGGCAGTCTGCGTCAGGCCGCTGAATATTTGGTTAATGGCGGGCTCGGGCGGCCTCATCGCCCTCGACCGGGCCGTTGACCGGTTGTAGTTGCGTTGCAGCATCGATATATTGCGCCGCAGCATGAGCCTTGGCGATCGGCGGCCGGGCGATGCCTCGACAGCGAAGGGACCGAAAGATGGATCAAATGGTGGCGGCGGCTACGACCGGCCTCGAGGACGTGGACCTGTTCCGCGAGTTGCACGGCTATTTCATCGAGGACTTGGACATCGGCATGTCGGCGTTCTACTCCCGCACCGTGACCGAGGCCGACATCGTCATGTTCGCGGGCATCTCCGGCGATTTCAATCCGTTGCATCTGAACAGGGAATTCGCCGAAAAAACCCATTTCGGCGGCACCATCGCCCACGGCATGCTGACCGCCAGCCTGATCTCCACCGTCGTCGGCACCAAACTGCCGGGGCCGGGCGCCATCTACATGTCCCAGAACATCCGCTTCACCGCGCCGGTGCGGGCCGGTGATACGGTCACCGCCGTGGCCACCGTCAGCAAGGTCGACCGGGAGAAGCGCCGTTGCGCCCTGGATACCGTCTGCGTCCGTGACGGCGAGATCGTCGTTAGGGGCGATGCCCTGTTGTTGGTGCCCAGCCGGTCGGTTTTCGAATAGCCGGTTGCCTCGACCGGCCGCGCCGCCAATAATCCGGCCATGCGCGTACTTCGCCATATCGCCGAGGCCACCGATGGGCTGCGCGGCGGCGCCGTCGCCATCGGCAATTTCGATGGCGTGCACCGCGGTCACCAGGCGTTGATCGGGCGCTGCGGCGCCATGGCGCGGCAGAGCGGCGGACCGCTGGTGGCGCTGACCTTCGAGCCACACCCGCGCAGCATCTTTCAGCCCGACGCGCCGCCCTTCCGGATGACGCCGTTCCGCAGCAAGGCGCGGCTGTTGGCCGAATTGGGCGTCGATTACCTGGTCGCGCTTCGCTTCGACCACCACATCAGCCGCAAGCCGGCGGTCGAATTCGTCGAGGATTTCCTGGTCCGTGGCCTGGGCGCCCGGCACGTCGTGGTGGGTTACGATTTCGTCTTCGGCCACCGGCGTTCGGGCGATGCCGGCGTGTTGGCCGAATGCGGCCGGCAGCATGGTTTCGAGGTGACGGTGCTGGAGCCGGTGGTGCATGACGACGACGTCTGTTCCTCGACCATAATTCGCATCGACCTGGAAACCGGCCGCACCCGACGGGCGGCCGAACTGCTGGGCCATTGGTGGGAGATCGAGGGCCGGGTGCGGGGCGGCGATAAGCGCGGCCGGCAACTGGGGTTTCCGACCGCCAATCTGCACCTGAAAACAGCCGCCCTGCGGCCGGCCCTCGGCGTCTATGCCATTCGCTTCGGCCTGGACGAGGGCGGTGAAACCCGCTGGTATCCCGGCGTCGCCAATCTCGGCCAGCGGCCTACCTTCGATGGCCAGGGGGTGATCCTGGAGGCGCATCTGTTCGACTTCTCGGCCGACATCTACGGCCGTCATGGCCGTGTCGCCTTCGTCGACCATCTGCGCCCGGAGCGGAAATTCAACGGCATCGACGAGATCAAGGCGCAGATCGGCCGCGACTGCGAACAGGCCCGCGCGGTGCTGGCCGATCCGGCCAACGCCCTGGACCATTTCGCCATGCGGCCGACGCCGCTGCGCGGGGCCGGCGGCTGAACCAACGTAGGACCATCCGGCGCCGCCAATTCCCGAGCAAACCTGGCCGGGGCTGACCGGCGCGGGCGGCCTGCTATAATCCGCGCCGCCGCCGCGCCCCGCTGAGCAAGAGGATGTCGATGAAGCTCGCCCAGGTCACCCTCGACGACAAATACCTGCAGGAGTCCGGCCGGATCTTCCTGACTGGCCTGCAAGCCCTGGTTCGCCTGCCGATGATGCAGCGCCAACGCGACGTCGCGGCCGGCCTGAACACGGCCGGTTTCATCTCCGGCTATCGCGGTTCGCCGCTGGGCGGCTATGACGCCGCACTGTGGGCGGCGGCGCGCTTCCTGCGCAACAACCACATCCATTTCCAGCCCGGCCTCAACGAGGATCTGGCGGCGACCGCCGTCTGGGGCACCCAGCAGGTCAATATCTGGCCCGGCGGCAGCTATGACGGCGTCTTCGGCATCTGGTACGGCAAGGGCCCCGGCGTCGATCGCAGCGGCGACGCCATCAAGCATCTGAACTATGAAGGCACCGCCAGGCACGGCGGCGTGCTGTTGGTGGCCGGCGACGATCACGGCTGCAAATCCTCGACCCTGCCGCATCAGAGCGAACAGGCCTTCATGGCCGCCTCGATCCCGGTGATCAATCCCGCCGGCGTGCAGGAATACCTCGACCTCGGCCTCCATGGTTTCGCGCTGTCGCGCTATTCCGGCTGCGCCGTCGGCTTCAAGGCGGTCGGCGACACGGTGGAGAGCACGGCTTCCGTCTCGATCGATCCGCTGCGGCTGTCGATCAGCGACGAGATCGATTTCGAGATGCCACCCGGCGGCCTAAACGTCCGCTATCCGGACCTGCCGACGGACCGCGAAAGCCGGCTGCTGCTGCACAAGCTGCCGGCCGCCCAGGCCTTCGTGCGCGCCAACGGTCTGGATCGGCTGGTGTTCGGCGGACCCAAGGCGCGCCTGGGTATCGTCACCACCGGCAAGGCCTATCTGGACGTGCGCCAGGCCTTCGACGAACTGGGCCTGAGCGAGCAGGCCGCCGCCGATCTGGGCATCCGGCTGTACAAGGTGGCGATGACCTGGCCGCTGGAACCGCACGGCGCCCTGGCCTTCGCCAAGGGCCTGGAAGAGATCCTGGTGATCGAGGAGAAGCGCCCGGTGCTGGAGGACCAGCTGCGGGCGCTGCTGTTCAACCGGGCCGACATGCCCCGCCGCATCGTCGGCAAGCGCGACGAGGAAGACCGACCGCTGCTGCCGCAGCACGGCGAATTGAGCCCCGGCATGGTGGCCCGAACCATCGTCGGCCGCCTGAAGCGCTACAACGAAATGCCGGAATTCGAACAGCGCCTGGCCCGCATCGAGCAGATCGAGACCGGCGCCCTGGGCGCCCCGCCGACCCTGTTGCGCACGCCGTACTTCTGTTCGGGCTGTCCCCACAACACCTCGACCCGGGTGCCGGACGGCAGCCGCGCCATGGCCGGCATCGGCTGCCACGGCATGGCGATCTGGATGCAGGACCGCAACACCCAGACCATCACCCACATGGGCGGCGAGGGGGTCAACTGGATCGGCCAGGCGCCGTTCACCAAGACCGAGCACATCTTCCAGAACCTGGGCGACGGCACCTATTACCATTCCGGCCTGATGGCGATCCGCGCCGCCATCGATGCCGGCGTCAACATCACCTACAAGATCCTGTACAACGACGCCGTCGCCATGACCGGCGGCCAGCCGGTGACCACCGAGGGGCAGCTCAGCCCGGACGAGATCAGTCGGCAGGTGCATGCCGAGGGCGTCAAGAAGATCGTCCTGGTCAGCGACGAGCCCGACAAATACCCCGTCGGTACCAACTGGGCCCCCGGCACCACGCTGCACCACCGGGACGAATTGGACCGGGTGCAGCGCGACCTGCGCCAGACGCCCGGCTGTACCATTCTGATCTACGACCAGACCTGCGCCGCCGAGAAACGCCGCCGGCGCAAGCGCGGCCTGTATCCCGATCCGGCCAAGCGGGCGGTGATCAACGACCTGGTCTGCGACGCCTGCGGCGATTGTTCGGCGAAATCGAACTGCGTTTCGGTGTTGCCGCTGGAAACCGAATGGGGCCGCAAACGGCAGATCGATCAATCCAACTGTAACAAGGATTTTTCCTGCCTCAACGGCTTCTGCCCCAGCTTCGTCACCGTGCATGGCGGCGAATTGCGCAAGGCCCCGCAAAACACCGGCGCCGGCGATACGGGCGAACAATTGTTCGCCGATCTGCCGGCACCGGAGCTGCCATCGGCGGGCGAACCCTATGGCATCATGATCACCGGCATCGGCGGCACCGGCGTGGTCACCGTCAGCGCCCTTCTCGGCATGGCGGCGCACCTGGAAGGCAAGGGCATCTCGTCCCTGGACATGGCCGGCCTGGCCCAGAAGAACGGCGCCGTTACCTCGCACGTGCGCATCGCCGACGATCCCGACGATCTGCACGCCGTGCGCATCGCCACCGGCGGCAGCAAGCTGATCCTCGGCTGCGATATCGTCGTGGCCGCCGGCCCGGACGTCCTCGCCACGGTGAACGAAGGGGTCTCCTCCGCCGTGATCAACAGCCACGTGGTGCCGACCGCCGCTTTCCTGGCCGACCAGAACATGGACCTGGCCGGCGAGGGGCTAATCGCCAGGCTGACCGCCGCGGTCGGCAAGTCGGGCGCCGATTTCGTCAACGCCACCCGCCTGGCGACGACGCTGCTGGGCGATTCCATCGCCACCAACCTGTTCATGCTGGGCTTTGCCTATCAGAAAGGCCGGCTGCCGCTGACCGGCGCGGCCCTGGAACGGGCCATCGAGATCAACGGCGTCGCGGTGGACGCCAACAAGCGCGCCTTTGCCTGGGGCCGCCTGGCCGCCCACGACCCGGCGGCGGTGGAGCGGATCGCCGCACCGCTGGCCCAGTTGCCGCAGGCGGCGGCGGCGGCGGAGAGCCTGGAGCAGAAGATCGCGCGGCGGGCCGATTTCCTGACCGACTATCAGGATGCCGCCTACGCCGCCCGCTACCAAGCCCTGGTCGACCGGGCGATCGCCGCCGAGCGTGATCGGGCCGGCGGCCTGGACGGTTTCGCCGAGGCGGTGGCGGTGAATCTCTTCAAGCTGATGGCCTACAAGGACGAATACGAAGTCGCCCGGCTGTTCACCGACGGCCGTTTCATGGCGAAGCTACAGCAGCAGTTCGGCGGCGATTTCCAATTGCGCTTCCACCTGGCTCCGCCCCTGATCGCCGAACGCGACCCGCTGAGCGGCGAATTGCGGAAGCGGGAGTACGGGCCATGGGTGTTCCGCGCCATGCGCCTCATCGCGGGCCTGCGCCGCCTGCGCGGCGGCCCGTGGGACATCTTCGGCCGCACCGAGGAGCGGCGGACGGAGCGTCGCCTGATCACCGAGTACGAGGCGACCCTCGAGGAGGTGATGGCGGGCCTGGATCACGACAACCACGCCATGGCGGTGCGGATCGCCGAGCTGCCCGATCGCCTGCGCGGCTTCGGCCACGTCAAGGAAGCCAACATCAAGGCGGCCAAGGCGGCCGAGGCCCAGATGCTGGAGCGCTTCCGCGCCCCGGCCGAGCGGCCCGCCGCGGCCGAGTGAGGGGCCGGGAGAAATTCACGCACAGGTGACGGCCGTTGCGCTCGACGCCTTGTGTCGTGGCGCGCTAGCATTACCTCTATGGATAGGGGGTAGGTTAGGAACGCCGGCATGAACCTGTGGCAAACCCTTTTGCATCCCGACCGGGACGAGGATCCCGAGCTCGCCCGCATCGCCCACGCCGCGAATTTGTTGCAGGTCGGCGAGTTCCAACTGCTGCAACTGGCCTTCGCCGATTGGTTCGGCCGCGAAATGACCGAGCGGGAACAGAGCCACTACTTTCAGGCCTTCGTCCTGGGCAACGAGATCCCGCCCTTCCTGCGCCACTACGCCCGCCGCATCGTCGAGCGCGAGGCGCGGGGGCAACTGAACGACGCCGACGCCCGCTATCACCGCTATGACAATGAGTATTTTCGCCAGCGTCTGCCGGACGGCATGCGCCGCTTCGTGGTCGCCGTCACCATCGTCGTCGGCGTGCTGGGCGGGTCGCTCGCCATGGCCAGCTACACGGTGGACATCAACGGCCGTTGCAGCGACACCCTGCCGCCCTGCGTGACCGCCCAGGAACTAGACGGCCAGCGGGACCGCTGATCCATGTTGGGTGTACCCGAAGAGTTCGAGACCCTGGTCAACATCATCTTCCTGGTCGCCACCGGCGCCATCGCCGTGCACGGCATCCGCTACCGCAACGAGGAAGGCAAGTCCGACACCGTGCGCCTGCTGTTCGGCTGTATCGCCGCCGTGTTCTTCGTGCTGGTGCTGCTGCAGGACGTCCTGGGCGTCGCCTCGTTCGGCTGAAGCTGCCCGAAGAACCGCCCGCTCCACGAAAAAACCGGCCCGGCGCGGGGCCGGGCCGATCGGAATTGTCGTTCCAGGTGTCGGATCGCGCTAGATGCTCTCCTCGATCCACTCCTGGATCTTGCCCTTGGGCAGGGCGCCGACCTTCATCGAGGCGACCTCGCCGTCCTTGAACAGCATCAGGGTGGGGATGCCGCGCACGCCGTATTTCGCCGGCGTCGCAGGATTGTCGTCGATATTGACCTTGGTGATGGCGACGCGATCCCCCATCTCGGCGGCGATATCCTCCAGCGCCGGCGCGATCTGTTTGCAGGGACCGCACCATTCGGCCCAGAAATCGACCACCACCGGGCGGTCGGCCTTCAGGACGTCGCTTTCGAATGAATCGTCGGAAACGGGTTTCGGTGTCATATCCTGTCCTGTCGTCTGTTGTGGGGTCGTCGGTTATGGTCTGTTGTTTTGCGCCCAACGGCCCCGAGCGCTCGGTAAAAGTTAGGTAGCCGGACCGGGGGCGTCAAGGCGCATGCGCCGCCAGGATCCCCGCCGCCAGTGGCATCAGGCGCGGTCCGTCAGTCCAAAGCAGGGCGCATCTGATTGTTTTTTCGGGGTAAATCCGCCGCAACAGGGCGTCATAGACGGCCATTTGCCGCACATAGACCGATGACACTTCCGTGACCTCGGTCGGCGCCGGGCGGTTGCTTTTGTAGTCCACCACCAGGACCTCCGAATCGGCCACCAAAAGGCGGTCGACCTGCCCCGTGACGGCCCGGCCGGCCAGCAAACCCGATAGCGCCACCTCGGCCCGGGAGCCGGGTCCGAAGATCGCCCGGAAGCCCGGATCGGCCAGCACCGCCAAGGTCTCGGCCAGGATTTCCGCCACCTGCGCCGCCTCCAGGCCATGCGCCGGCAGGGCGAGATAACGCCCGGCCGCCGTTTCGCGTTCGTTCTCGGGCAGATCCGGCAGGCTTTGCAGCAGGCGGTGAATATGCAGGCCGCGTTGGTGACGGCGCCGGCCGTCGTCGGCCAGTGGGCTGCGCACCGCCGGCCCCTCCCCGTCCGGACGGGACGGCGCCAGCGGCCGCGGCGGCGTCGGCTCCGGGGCTGGCGCCCGGCCGAGCCAGTCGGGGGGCGGACCGGCGGGGGGCAGCCCATCGGCGGCTTCGGCGGCGCTGGGCGATCGCCGTGGTGGTTCGGCCAAACGCAGGCCACCCTCGCCACTCTCGTGGCTGAACGGCTCGGCGATCCCGGCCAGGGCGCGCCAGGCCAGATCGTGCCAACAGCCCTCCGGCCGGCCCCGCTTGCCCTCGAATCCGCAGATATACAGGCGGTCCGCCGCCCGGGTCAGGGCGACGTAGAACAGTCGGCGGTATTCCTGGTCGCGCTCGCGGATCGCCTGTCGGCGGGCCCGGTCGGCCACCGCTTCCTCCATGTCGCGGAACGGCGCCCAAAGCGGCGCGCCCTCGCCTGCGATCTCGTCGGGCCAAAGCAGCACCGGCGTCCGGGTCGGCACCCGCACCGTGTCGGCCAGGAAGACGATCGGCGCCTGCAGGCCCTTGGCGCCGTGCACGGTCATCACCCGCACCTCGTCGCGGCGCTGCTCCTGGTCGCGCTTGACCTCGGTCTCGGCCATTTCCAGCCAGTGCAGGAAGCCTTGCAGGCTGGGCGCCCGTTCCGCCTCGTAGCGCAAGGCCAGATCGAGGAACTCGTCGATCGGATCGTTGGCGTCCGGGCCCAGGCGGCCGAGGATGCGATGGCGGCCGCCGTCGGCCCCCAGCAGCCGGGCGTACAACTCGAACGGCGGCGTGAAATCGGCCCGCGACAGCAGCTCGGCCAGTTCCTCATGGGCGGCGGCGAAGGCCGGGTCGTCACGGCGATGCTCCGCCAGGGCCTGCCACAGATGCCCCTTTCGCTCGTGCGCCAGGGCGAACAGGGCCCCATCGTCGAGGCCGAACAGCGGCGATTTCAGCAGTTCCGCCAAATTCAGGTCGTCGTCGGGCAACAGGAGGAACTTGCCCAGGGCGATCAGGTCCATGATCGGCAGTTGTTCGGTCAGGACCATGCGGTCGATCCCGGCCACCGCCACCCGCCGCCGCTTCAGCGCCCGCACCATGGCCTCGACCAGCGGCGCCCGACGCTGCACCAGGATCAGGATATCGCCGGGCGTGATCGGCCGGCCGCGTGCCTCCAGTACCTCGCCCCGTGCCAGCCAGCGGGAAATCCGCCCGGCGATGCGGTCGGCCAGGCGTTCCACCGGGCTGTCGGCGCGATGCTGCTCGACGGGTGGCGCCCAGGCGGCGACCTCCTCGGCCTCGCGCGGCTGCTCGGTCGGCCAGATCTCGACCAAGCCGCCATCGTCCCGCCGTTCGGGAATGTGGCGGATTTCCGCCGCGTCCGGGTCCAGGCCGTCGCTCGCCGCCGGATCGGCGAAGATCGCATCCACCGCTTCGAGCACCTTTGGCGTCGAGCGGTACGAGCGCACCAGCTCGACCGGCCGCCAAAGCCGCTTGGCGGCGGCGATGCGGTCGGAGAAGTGCTCGCGCATGGTCTGAAAGGCGATCGGATCGGCGCGTTGGAAGCTGTAGATCGATTGCTTGACGTCGCCGACCGCGAACAGGGTACGGTTGTCCTCGCGGGCGCCCTCGCCGGCGAAGAATTCCTCGGCCAGGGCCCGGATCACCCCCCATTGCTCGGGGTTGGTATCCTGGGCCTCGTCGATCAGGATGTGATCCAGGCCGCCGTCCAGCTTGTACAGGACCCAGGCCGTGGCCGCCCGGCCCAACAGCAGGTCGTGGGCATTCAGCACCAGATCGTCATAGTCCAACAGGGCCTGGCGCCGCTTGTCGGCCTCGTAGGTTTCGATCAACACCGCGCCAAGGCGCAACAGGGCGTCGGTGGCGGCGGCCACCCCTGCCGCCTTGCGCCGTTCGCGCACCGCCTCCAGACGCGCGATCTCGGCCCGCAGAATATCCTCGCCCTCGGGCAGGGCCGCCGCCGTCGCCTTGCTCAACAACTTCGCGAACGGTGTTCCCTGGCCGTCCTTGGTGAAGAAGCCGCCTAAGTAGTCATCGAATCCTTCGACCCGACGCTCCGACGCGGACAGCCAGTCGGCGATGGCCTGGCCGCGCCGCTGATCAGTCTTGCCGCCCACCACCATGGCGGCGGCGACCCGGCGCAGGCCGTCGCCGTCGAAGGTCGGCTCGGCCGCCGCGGCGGCGAGGATGCTCGCTTCGTCCTCGTCGTCGATCAGGCCCAGGGTCCGGCGTAACTCGGCCAGCAGGCCATCGACGCCGCCGGGGTCGCCCAGCAGTCGGCGCAATCGGCCCCGTTCGCGGGACAGTGCCGCCATTAGCTCGGCGAAGGTCTGCTGATCGACCAGGGCGGTCAATCGCGCCACCAGCGGGTCGGGAAGCTCGGTGTCGGCGGCCAGCACCCGGTCCAGGGCGCCCTGCAGAACCTCGGCCGCCTGGCGCTCGTCCATCACCTGGAAATGCGGCGCCAGGTCGGCCTCCAGGGGAAAGCGGCGCAACAGCGCCTCGCAAAAGGAATGGATGGTCTGCACCTTCAGGCCGCCGGGCGTGTCCAGCACCCTGGCGAACAGGCGGCGGGCGAGGTCGAGATCGTCGCCGGTGGGCGGCCGGCCGGTCAAGGCGCCCAGCCGATCCCGCAGGTCATCGTCGGCCGCCACCGCCCATTCGCCCAGCCGTTCGTTCAGCCGGTTCGCCAATTCCGCCGCCGCCGCCTTGGTGAAGGTCAGGCAGAGGATGGCCTCGGGCCGGCAGCCGGCCAGCAACAGGCGCAACACCCGGTCGGTCAGCAGGTGGGTCTTGCCGGTGCCGGCGGAGGCGGCGACCCAGGCGGAGGCATCCGGGTCGGTGGCGTTGTATTGGGCCCCTTGGTCGGTCATCCGGGCCTCACCAATCGCCCGGCCCGCCGGCCGACCATTCCTTGACCCGGGCCAGGCGGTCGTAGTCCGAGAATCGCGGCGCCGCCGCCGGCCGGGGCCGGGCCCGGTACGGCGTCTCGGCGGCATCGAAGGCGGCAATCAGCTCCGCCAGACCGGCCAGGGCGGTTGCCGCCAATTCGCCGGCGTCGACGGCCAGGTCACGGACCTCGCCCGCCACCCGGCCGCCGCCGACCCGCCAGTAACTCAATAGCGCCACCTCCGCCGCGGCCAGATCCTCGAAGCCGCCGGCCATGGCGATCGCCGCCTCCAAGGGCAGTTGCGGCGCCTCGCCCCGCCGCAGCTCCTCTCGGTTCGGCGGCTGGCCGGTCTTGTAGTCGATGATCGCCAAGGTGCCGTCGGCCAGGCGGTCGATACGGTCGGCGATCGCCGTCAGGACGAAAGGCCCGGCCGGTCCGTCGAGCGCCATCTCGCCGTGCAGTTCGGTGCCAACGGGCAGAATGGCCGGCCGCCGGGCGGTTTCCTGGGCCACGAACCAATCGGCGATGCGGCGGAACCGCGGCCACCAGAAGGCCCGGACGCCGGGCCGCGAGAGTAGTTCGCCGAACGCTTCCCGACCCCGCCGCAGCAACAAGTCCACGGCATCGTCGGGCAGGGCGCCGGGGTGGTCGGCGGCGAACGCCTCCAGTGCCTGGTGCACGGCGATGCCGTAGTCGGCGGCGCCGGCATCGGCGGCGATCGGGTCCAGGGCCCGCAGGCCGAGGATCCGGCGGGCGAAGATGGCATAGGGATCGCGCATCCAGGTTTCGATCTGGGTCACCGACAGCCGGCGCGGGCGGGCGGCCACGGGCGGGCGGCAGGCCGGCGGCTCGATCGGCCGGGGCTCGCCGGCGTCGTCCAGACCACGCTGCCAGGCCGGCAGGTCGGCCGTGGGGCGGGCATCGAGGGACAGCCCGGCGGCGGCCAAAACCTGTTCCAGCCGCAACAGCCAGCGCGAGGGCACCGTCGGCGTGCCCTCGACCTTGCTGGCGCGGGTCAGCAGCACCTCCGGCGCGGCTGTGGCCTGGGCGAAATCGTGGGCCGCCAGGCCGATCCGGTGCTCCGGCGGGGCCAGGCCCAGTTGCCGTGCCATCGGCCGGCTCAGCCAGGCGTCCGCCTCCGCCCGGGGCGGCCAGGTGCCTTCGTTCAGGCCGCCCAACACCAGCAGATCGGCGCTTTGCAAACGGGCCTCCAGGGGTCCCCAGATGTGCAGCCGAGGATGCAGGCCAAAGGCCGGGCGGACCGCCAGCCCCTCCATTAGGCCGGCCAGCAGCGCCGCATAGCCGGCGCCCGCGAGCGGCGGCAGGCCCTCGGCGGCGGCCAGCAGTTCGGCGATGAAGCCCATCGCCGCCTCGCCCGCCTCGCCCCGCCACAAATGGCATTCGCCGTCCCGGTCGGTGGCCAGCCATTCGGCGAAGGTGACATGGCCGGCGACGATGTCGGCCAGCGCCGCCGCCGGCCGGGTCACCAGTTCGAGCACCCGAGCCCCACGCCGATGCAATTCGGCAACCAGCTCGACGGCGGCCGGCGAGACCCCGTCGGCGGCGGCGACCGCGCCTTCCAGGCCGGCGAAACCCACCGCCGGGCGCGGCCCGCGCAGGGCCTTGCGATCCAGTTCGCGAACCAGTCGCCGGGTCCGCCCGGCCTCGCCGCCGGCCCGCGCCAGGGGATGCTTCAGGGCCGCCAGCAGGGCGATGGGCGCCAGGCCCTCGACCAGCATCACCGCCGTCAGGCGCAACAGGGTGCCGGGTGGCGTGGCGGCCAGGGGCAGGCCGGCGGAATCGTCGATGGCGATGCCCCAGCGCAGCATTTCGGCGACGACGCGGCGGGCCAGCCCGCGGTCCGGGGTGACCAGGGCGGCGGTGCGGCCCGGCGTCTCCAGGGCCTGGCGCAGGGCCAGGGCGATGACGCCGGCCTCTTCCTGGGGCGAGGCGCAATCGACCCGCGCCAGGCCCGCCACCGCGTCCCGGCCCAAGGCCGGCAAATGCCGCCAGCGTTCAGTGGTTTCGGTCGGCCGCAGCGCCTCGGCCAACAGAGCGTCGCGCCGGCCGGCGGTGCCGGAGCCATGCCACGGCGCCACCTGCTCCCGATCGACGCCGATGGTCTCCAGAAGCTGCTTCATGCCGTGCTGCGGGTGGCAGGGGTCGACGGCGGCCCAGGTCTCGGCATCGGCCAGGCGGTCCAGTCCGGGCAGCACGACCGCCCCGCCGGGCAGGCCGGCGACGACGGCGATCAGTTCGGCGGTGGCGGGGATCGAACCGGTGGAGCCGGCGACCACCACCGGCCCGGCCGGCGGCCGCTGGCGCCAGCGCCGGCTTTGCGCCCGCAACAGCCGGTTGCGCCGCTCGGCCGGATCGAGGCCGCCCTCGGCGGCCAACAATTGCTGCCAGGGTTCCTCCAGCAGGCGCAGGAAGTCGAGGGTGATGCGCCAATGGGCGGCGAAATCGGCGGGCACCAGGTCGGCCAGGGCCGAGAACGGCACTTCTTCGGTTTGCAGGCGGTCCAGCAGCGCCGCCAACTCCCGCGCCAGGGGGGCCGCCTGCACCACGTCGATGCCGCGCTGCCTGCCGATCAGTTGCGCCAGCAGCAGCTGTCGGCGCAGCGCCGGGATGGCCGGCGGCAAATCCAACATATCGCCGCCATGCAGGCCGTCGAAGGCCAGTTCCTCCTCGTCGACGTCGCCGACGGCGCGCATCATGGGCAGCAGCATGGGCCGGCCGTCGGCCTGGCGCAGGAAGGCCTCGCGCACCGCCCGGGCGCCGCGCCGGCTTGGCAGCAGAAGCGTGACCTGGGCAAGCTCCAAGGGCGTTTGGCCGTGTCGCGCCAACAGGCCCCGGACCAGGTTGTCGGCGAAGCTTTCGCCGGCCGGGATGGTGAAGACATTCGGCATCCGGGGCATCGGCCGGCGCGCCCTATTGCCGCAGCACCGCTTCGGCCGCCCGCAGGCCCTCGGGCCTGTTCAGTTCCATCCATTCGCCCTCGTGGCGCATGCCGAACAACCGGTTCGCCTTGATGGCGCGATCGTAAAGCTGGTTGATCGAGAAGGCGTTGGCGGGGCATCGGTCGAACAGGCCGGGCCGCAGAAGCTGGACGCCGGAGAACACGAAGGGGGCGATTTCCCGTTCCGGGCGCCGCCGCAAGGCGCCGTCCGACGCCATCAGGAAATCCCCGACGCCGTCATAGCCGATGGCGCCGACCAGCGGCTGCAACAGCAGCAGCCCGTCCATGGCGTCCGGGTCGAACCGCGCCGCTATCGCCCTCAGCGAATCGTCCATGGCGTCGAACCAGAGGACATCGCCGTTGACCACGTAGAACGGTGCCTCGCCCAACAGCGGCAGGGCCTTGGCGACGCCGCCGCCGGTGTTCATCAGGCCGTCGCTTTCATCGGAAAAGGCGATCTCGACATCCCCTCGTCGGGCCAAGTGGTCGCGCAGCATCCCCGCCAGGTGGTGCAGATTGACCACCACCCGTCGGACGCCGGCGGCGATCAGACGGTCGAATACGTAGTCGATGATCGCCCGGTCGCGCACCTCCAACAGCGGCTTCGGCCGCTCCTCGGTCAGGCTGCCCATGCGGGTGCCGCGGCCGGCGGCAAGGATCATCGCGGTCTTGGGTGCTTCCACGGCGAGGCGAACTCGGCTATCTCAGGCGGTTAGGCGATATTGCGCATTGCGGCCGGCCGGGACAAGAGCCAAGGCACGAACCCGCCGCCGCTGCTGCCGTGCGCCGTGCCTGGCCGTGCCGATGGAAGGTCGATGCCCATGACCGCGGACCGATTCGCCGCCGAGGCGGCGGCCGTATTGCGACATTACGCCCGCTCAATCGGTGACGCCGGCGCCATCGCCAGGGTGCCCTCGGGCCTGATCAACCGCACCTATGCCATAGGCCAGCCGCCGCGTTTCGCCCTGCAACTGATGGCGCCGCAGTTCGGCGATGCCGAGAACGAGCGGCTGGCGGCGGTCGGCCGGATGCTGGCGGCGCAGGGCATCGGCGCGCCGCTGCTGGTACGGGGCGATGGCGGCGAACTGTCCCTGCC
>JASLMH010000047.1 GCA_030746635.1 Alphaproteobacteria bacterium
GAAATATGACTATTTTTAATCCTACAAAGTTTGAACCAGAGTTTATAATCAAAGGAACCTAACCTTTTGAAATCGTAGGATTTGGTGATAGTAAAAACAGAACAAGCATTATCAGATACTTACGGGTAGAGATACAAAGTTGATACAAACATTTTAAAAGAGTAATGGAATCAGATACTTACACACCAGTTCTTATTGAATTGGAGTAGTCGTCAATTCTCGTCGTCGGGGGGCCTTTCCAGCCGCCTGGTCAGGAACAAGATCATCACCCAGCCGGCCAGCGGCACGATGAAGATGTAGTCGAACAGCGGGTGGCCGGGATCGAAATCGGTGGTCAGGGCGACATGGGTCAGCCAGATCACCGTGGCGATACTGCCGAGCAGGTGCCAGGTTCGCCGGCTGCGCCAATCCAGCATGTCGCGTCCTTCCGGGCTGGGACGCGGCGCCTGGGCATGGCGCCGCCGGGGCTGATAATGGACCCGCCGCCGGCAATTGCAATATCGCCCTTTGCCGGCTTGCCGCCCGTCGGGACGCGGGCTAAGTTAGCCGCCCTTTTCCCCAACCCTGGTCCCGGCGACCATTCGGTGAGGTGTGCCCTCGTGGCGGACATTTTCCAAGAAGTTGACGAGGAAGTCAGACGCGACAAGGCGCTGGCGCTTTGGAAGAAATACGGCAGCTATGTGGCCATCGCCTGCCTCGCGGTGGTCCTGGGCACCGCCGCCCGCGTCGGCTGGCGCGAATACAAGACGGCGCAACGGAACGAGGAATCCGGCCGCTTCGTCGCCGCCGCGAAGCTGCTGGAACAGGGCGACACGGTATCGGCCATCACGTCGTTCCAATCCCTCGGCGCCGAGGCGAACACCGGCTATGGCCTGATCGCCGGTTTTCAGGAAGCGGCGGCGCGGGCCAATTCCGGCGACGTCGACGGCGCCGTCGCCGCCTTCGACGCGATCGCCAACGATGGCGGCGCCGACGAGGTTTTCCGGAACCTGGCCCAATTGCAGGCGGTCATGGTGCTGATCGACGCCGGCCCGGCGGAGGATATCAACCAACGGCTACAGCCGCTGTTGACGCCGAACGGTCCGTGGCGGCATTCGGCCCAGGAGTTGCAGGCCGTCCTGCAACAGCGCGAAGGCGATCTGGAAGGTGCCCGGACATCGTTCAAGACACTGTCCGAGGACGCCACGGCGCCGGCCGGCATCCGCGCCCGAGCCGGCCAGATGCTGGCGGCGTTGGGAGGCTAAAACGATGATGCGCGGCCCCGCGCCGCCGATCCTGGCCCTGCTCGCCGCCGGCCTGTTGCTGGCGGCGTGCGAGATGCCGGATTGGCTGGGCGAGGCGGAAAAGCCGCCGCTGCCCGGCGAGCGGATATCGATCCTCAGCCTGGATGCCACCCTGGAACCGGACCCCGGCATCGCCGACCTCGACGTGCGCCTGCCGCGGCCTTATCGCAACCCGGACTGGCCGCAGGCCGGCGGCTACGCCAACCATGCCATGCACCATCTCGAGATCGCCGAGAATCCACGCCAGGCGTGGCGCAGCGACATCGGCAGCGGCTCGGACGACGAAACCAAGCTGCTGGCCCGACCGGTGGTGATGAATGGCCGGATCGCCACCTTCGACGCCGAAGCCACGGTGGCGGTGTTCGAGGCCGAGGCCGGCCGCCTGCTCTGGCGCCGGGCGTTGACGCCGGAGGGCGAGGAAGAAGGCGCCATCGGCGGCGGCGTCGGCATCGCCGACGGCCTGGTGTTCGCCAGCACCGGCTATGGCTTCATCCATGCCCTCGATCTGGACAGCGGCAAGGAACGCTGGCGGCGGCGCATCGGCGTGCCGATCCGGGGCGCCCCGACCGCCGTCGGCGGCCGGGTTTTCGCCATCACCTACGACAACCAACTGCACGCCCTGTCGTCGACCGACGGCCGCACCCTGTGGACCCATGCGGGCATCCCGGAGGACGCGGGGCTGCTGGGCGCGCCCAGTCCGGCGGTGGGCGGCGGCATCGTCGTCGCGCCCTATACCTCGGGCGAACTGTTCGCCCTGCGGGTGGAGAACGGCCGGGTGATCTGGAGCGATCAGTTGGTCCGCGGCCGGCGATTGACGCCGTTGGCGGCATTGAGCGAGATCCGCGGCAGCCCGGTGGTCGATCGGGAGCTGGTCCTGGCGGTGGGTTTCTCGGGCCGGGTGGTGGCGATCGACCTGCACAGCGGCCAGCGCATCTGGGACCGCGACATCGCCGGCGTCGAAACCCCCTGGGTGGCCGGTGATTTCATCTATCTGGTGACCACCCAGGCCGAGGTCCTTTGCCTGTCGCGACGGGATGGCCGGATCCGCTGGGTGGCGCAGCTCGGGCGTTTCGAGGACGAAGCGGAAAAGCTGGACCCGATCCATTGGAGCGGCCCGGTGCTGGGATCGGACCGCCTGGTCATGGTGTCATCGGCCGGCTTCGCCGTCGCCCTGTCGCCCTATTCGGGGCGGCTGTTGGGCCGCATCGAACTGCCGGACCGGACGATGATCCCGCCGGTGGTCGCCGACGGCAGCATCTATCTCCTGACCGACGACGCCGACCTCATCGCCCTCAGATAGGCCATGACCTTCACCATCGCCATCGTCGGCCGACCCAACGTCGGCAAGTCGACATTGTTCAATCGCCTGGTCGGCAAGCGACTGGCGCTGGTCGACGACACCCCCGGCGTGACCCGCGACCGGCGCGAGGGCGAAGGGCGGATCGGCGAGTTGAGCTTTCGCCTGATCGACACGGCCGGCCTGGAAGACGCCGATGCGGCCAGCATCGAGGGCCGCATGATGCGACAGACCGAAGCCGCCGTGGCGGACGCCGACCTGGCCCTGATGCTGATCGACGGCCGGGCCGGGGTGACGCCGCTGGACAAGCATTTCGCCGACTGGCTGCGCCGGGGCGAGACGCCGGCGCTGGTGCTGGCCAACAAGTGCGAAGGCAGGGCGGGCGATGCCGGCCTGGCCGAGGCCTGGAGCCTGGGCCTGGACGAGCCATTGCCGATTTCGGCCGCCCATGGCGACGGCCTGGGCCTCTTGCATGACGCCATCCTGCAAGCCCAGCACGCTGGCGATGGCGGCCCGGCGACGGCTGACGAGGCGGACGACCCGGTCCTGCAACTGGCCATCCTGGGCCGGCCCAACTCCGGCAAGTCGACCCTGGTCAACCGGCTCCTCGGCGAGGAACGGCAGATCACCGGGCCGGAACCGGGCCTGACGCGGGACGCCATCGGCGTCGCCTGGCGCTGGCGGGAGCGGCCGGTCCGCCTGATCGATACCGCGGGCCTGCGCAAACAGGCCCGCGTCACCGGCAAGCTGGAGCGGCTGGCCGCCGGCGACGCCATGCGGGCCATGGAATACGCCCAGGTCGTGATCCTGTTGCTGGACGCCCGGGCGCCGCTGGAGCGCCAGGACCTGGCGATCGCCCGGCGCACCATCGACGAGGGCCGGGCCCTGCTGGTGGTCGCCAACAAGTGGGATCTGGTGAGCGATCGGCGGGCCGCCATGGGCCAGCTGCGCGATCGGCTGGAAACCTCGCTGACCCAGGTGCGGGGCGTGCCGGTACTGACCCTGTCGGCCCTGCACGGGCAGGGCGTCGAGAAACTGATGCCGGCCGTGTTCGAGCTTTACGAACGCTGGCAGCGGCGCATTCCGACGGCCGACCTGAACCGTTGGCTGGAGGAAATGCTGAGCCGCCACCCGCCGCCGATGGGCGCCTCGGGCCGGCGCATCCGCCTGCGCTACATGACCCAGGCGAAAAGCCGGCCGCCGACCTTCATCGTCTTCGGCGGCCGACTCGACGACCTGCCGGAGGCCTATCTGCGCTATCTGCAGAACGGCCTGCGCGAGGCCTTCGACCTGCCGGGCGTGCCCCTGCGCATCCTGACCCGCCGGCAGCACAATCCCTATGCCAAGGATCGTTAACACCCATTGGCGGAAAGACGGCCCCATCGACATGCTTCGAGACGGGCGCTCCGCGCCCTCCTCAGCATGAGGGTAACTTGTTGAAAATATTCGCGTCCTCGTCCTGAGGAGCGCCGCAGGCGCGTCTCGAAGGATGAAAGGGGCAGGCCATGCCCTTTGGCATCTTGGTAAATGACGCCTGTCGGTCAGTGAACGGAATCGGTGGACGGCGCCGGCTCGTCCCCGGCGACCCAGAGGCCGGTCTCGGTGAACGAGGGCTCGGCCAGGCGGATCAGGGTTTCCGCCAGATGCTCGGGCGGCGGCAATTGTTCGGGGTCCTCGCCCGGGAACGCCGCCGCGCGCATGGCGGTCCGGGTTGGACCCGGATTGACCAGGTTGACCCGGATCGGTGTCTTCTGGACCTCGCGGGCATAGGTAACGGCGATCGCCTCCAGGGCCGCCTTGGTGCTGCTGTAGAGCGCCCAGTAGGGCGGCAGGGAGCGGCTCGCGCCGGAGGTGACGAAGATCACCCGGCCGGCGTCCGACTGCCGCAGCAGGGCATCCAGCGAGCGGATCAAGCGCCAGTTGGCGGTGACGTTGAGGGCCTGGGCGCGCTCCCAGACCTCGGGCCGGATATGCCCGACCGGCGACAATTCGCCCAGGATCGCGGCGTTGCCGAGCAGGATATCCAGCCGCCCCCAGCGCTCGTAGATCTGCCGACCCAAGTCGTCGATGCCGGCGAATTCGGTCAGATCCATCGGCACCAGGGTGGCCGAACCGCCGTTCGCGGTAATTTCGTCGTCCACCTCCTCCAGGCCGCCCGAGGTGCGGGCGACCAGGATCACGTGTGCGCCCTCGGCCGCGAAGGCCTTGGCGGCGGCGGCGCCGATGCCGCGCGAGGCCCCGGTGATCAGGGCCAGCCGGTTTTCCAGGCGCTTGCTCAATCCTCTGCCAACTCAGGCGTTTTCCGCCAGCAACGACAATTGCGCCGGCGCATGACCGCTGGCCAGGTCGATCAGCGACACCGGGTACTCGTCGGTGAAGCAGGCATCGCAGTATTGCGGCGCCCCGGCCAGGCGCAGCTCGGCGCAGACGGCGCGATAGAGACCGTCGATGGACAGGAAGGACAGGCTGTCGACGCCGATGTGGCGGGCCATCGCGGCCGGGTCCATGTTGGCGGCCAGCAGTTCATCCCGGCTGGGGGTGTCGATGCCGTAGTAACAGGGATTGGCGGTCGGCGGACTGGCGATCCGCATGTGCACCTCGGCCGCGCCGGCGTCCCTGACCATCTGCACGATCTTTTGCGAGGTGGTGCCGCGGACGATGGAATCGTCCACCAGCACGACCCGCCGGCCTTCGATCTCGGCCCGGTTGGCGTTGTGCTTCAGCTTGACGCCGAAGTTGCGGATGTTCTGGGTCGGTTCGATGAAGGTGCGGCCGACATAGTGGTTGCGGATAATGCCCAGTTCAAACGGCACGCGCGCCTCCTCCGCATAGCCGATGGCGGCCGGGGTGCCGGAATCGGGTACCGGAATGACGACCTCGGCCGGCACGTGGCTTTCCCGCGCCAACTCTGCGCCGATCGCCTTGCGCACGGTATAGACCGAGCGGCCGTCGGTGATGCTGTCGGGGCGCGAGAAGTAGACGTATTCGAAGATACAGGGGCGCCGCGGCGCCGGCGGAAACGGCATCAGGCTTTCGATGCCGTCGCGGTTGCAGACGACGATCTCGCCCGGCGCCACCTCGCGCAGGAAATCGGCGCCGATGATGTCCAGGGCGCAGGTCTCGGAGGTGAAGATCGGCGCCCCATCGAGACGCCCCAGAACCAGCGGCCGCACCCCCATGGGATCGCGCACGCCGATCAGCATATCGTCGGTCATCGCCACCAGGCTGTAAGCGCCGACGACTGACTTCAAGGCATCGATCAGGCGGTCCAACAGCGAATGAAAGCTGGAGGTGGCGATCAGGTGAATGATCACCTCGGTATCCATGGTGGATTGGAAGATGCAGCCCCGGCGCACCAATTGCCCGCGCAGGGTGCTCGAATTGGTCAGGTTGCCGTTGTGACAGATGGCGAAGCCGCCGAATTCCAATTCGGCGAACAGCGGCTGTACGTTGCGCAGCACCGTCTCGCCGGTGGTGGCGTAGCGATTGTGGCCGAGCGCCGCATCACCGGGCAGCCGGCCGATGACCTCCTCGGAATTGAAGTTGTCGCCGACATGGCCGAGGCTGCGGTGGGAATGGAACTGGCGGCCGTCGTGGGTGACGATGCCGGCGGCCTCCTGGCCGCGATGTTGCAGGGCGTGCAGGCCCAGCACCGCGTGCGCCGCCGCGTCCTCGTTGCCGAAAATACCGAAGACGCCGCATTCCTCGTGCAGCTTGTCGTCGTCGAACGGATTTGTATTGAGGGGCATCCGGCCCTGATCCCTGCTGGAGCGTCGGCTCACTTGTCAGTCCGGTTCTGTATCAGGCGATTCATGTCCTGGCGCGAACCGGATGTATAGCCGGTTTCCCCCGGCTTGTCAGCGCCCGGCAGCGTCGATTTCAGGCGCTCGGCCGCCTTGCCGGCCTCGATCGTCGCATCCAGGGTCTGGGAGGCGTCCTGACCCAGCTGGCTGGCCCCTTCCAGGCGTTCGCGGAAGTCCTCCGGCGCCAATCTGGCCAGCAGGCCGGCGCTGTATTCCACCGCCGGCATGGCCCGCGCCCCGCGCAGCCATTCGGGTTGCTCCGCCACCGGCAGGAACTGCACCAGCACCATGTAGGCCAGGGCGATCACCACGGCGCCCCGCAGCAGGCCGAACAGGAAACCCAGCGAGCGATCGAGGGTGCCGATCTCGCTGCTTTGCACCCGCCGCGAGATCGCCGAGGAAATCAGCGACACCACCACCAGGGTGATGACGAAAATGCCCACCGCCGTCAGGCTGTCGGCGATCAGGGTCTGATCGATGTAGCGGCGGACGATCGGCTGCAGGATCGGGAATAACTCAAGGGTCGCCACGGAGGCGAGCACCCAGCCGGCGATCGACAGCACTTCCTTGACGAAACCGCGCGACAGCGCCAGCACGCCGGAAATCACCAGGATCGCCAGGATCACCAGGTCGGTCACGTTTACCGGAAGGTTGGCCATCTCGCCCTTGTCGCGCCGCGCTATGCGCCCCCGCTTGTAAATAACTCGACAAGCTCGGGCAACCGTTCGATCTCGGTCACCGACAGCGGGGTCTGCCGGCGCTTGCGCGAGGGCGGGATCAGGGCCCGCGCGAAGCCCAGCTTGCCGGCCTCCTTCAAGCGGACGTCGGCCTGCGACACCGGCCGGACCTCGCCGGACAGGCTGATCTCGCCGAACAGCACCGCGTCCTCGGGCACCGGCTTCTCCGACAGCGACGAGACCAAGGCCGCGGCCACCGCCAGATCGGCAGCCGGCTCGGCGATGCGCAGACCGCCGGCGACGTTGAGGTAGACGTCCTGACCGGCCATGCCCAGGCCGCAGCGGGCATCCAGGACCGCCATCACCATGGCCAGCCGATTGGCGTCCCAGCCGACCACCGTGCGGCGCGGCGTGCCCAGCGGCGAGGCGGCCACCAGGGCCTGGATCTCCACCAGCAGCGGGCGGGTCCCCTCCAGACCGGCAAACACCGCGCTGCCGCTGACGCCACCGCCGCGATTGGCCAGAAACAGAGCCGAGGGGTTGTCGACCTGCAACAGACCGGCGTCGGTCATCTCGAACACGCCGATCTCGTCGCTGGGCCCGAAGCGGTTCTTCACCGCGCGCAGGATGCGGAATTGATGGCCGCGCTCACCCTCGAAATACAGCACCGTGTCGACCATGTGCTCCAGCACCCGGGGACCGGCGATCTGCCCTTCCTTGGTGACATGGCCGACCAGCAAAAGGCAGATATCCCGCTTCTTGGCGCTGCGGATCAGCTCCTGGGCCGAAGTCCGTACCTGGCTGACCGTGCCGGGGGCCGACTCGACGGTGTCGACGTACATGGTCTGGATCGAATCGATCACCACCACATGCGGCGGCGCCTCGCTTTCCAGGGTGGCGACGATATCGCGCACCGAGGTCGCGGCGGCCAGTTCGACCGGCGCCTCGGCCAGTCGCAGGCGCTCGGCCCGCATGCGCAGCTGGGCCGTCGCCTCCTCGCCGGAGACATAGGCGCAGCGGATACCGCGTTGGGCCAGGGCGGCGACCGCCTGCAACAACAAGGTGGACTTGCCGATACCCGGATCGCCGCCGATCAGCACCGCCGAGCCCGGCACCAGGCCGCCGCCGCAGACCCGGTCGAATTCGGCGACGCCGGTCGCCGTGCGCGGGCCTTCGGCCGGATCGAGCCGGTCCAGGCGGCGCAAATCCAGGGCCCGCCCCCGCCCCGCGCCCAGGCCGCGGGGGAGCACCTCGCCGTCGGGTTCTTCGCTGATGGTGGTCCATTCGCCACAGGCCGGGCAGCGGCCGCTCCATTTGCCCTGCACGGCGCCGCAGGCTTGACAGACATAGCGTTCGGATGCCTTGGCCAACGTCAGTACCCACCGTCGGGTTTCAAGTGACTTCCAACTCGAACGGCCCTTCCTCCCGGCCATGGATGAACTGGTCGACGAAGGGGTTGCCGCAGCTGTCGATCTCGTCCACCCGGCCGGCCCAGATGATCTGTCCGCCGTACAGCATCGCCACCCGATCGGCGATGGTGCGGGCGGATGACATGTCATGGGTGATGGTCAGGGTGGTGGCGCCGAGATCGCGCACGCATTCGACGATCAGGTTGTTGATCACGTCGCCCATGATCGGATCCAGGCCGGTGGTCGGCTCGTCGAAGAAAATGATATCGGGTTCGGTGGCGATGGCCCGGGCCAGGCCGACCCGCTTGCGCATGCCGCCCGACAGCCGGGCCGGGTCCTGTTCGGCCATGTCCGCGCCCAGACCGACCTTGGCCAGCTTGTCGATGGCGATCGCGCGGGCCTGTTCGGGGTCCATGCCGGCGCCCTCGATCAGGCCGAAGGCGACATTTTCCCAGATCGAAATGGAATCGAACAAGGCGGCGGACTGGAACAGCATGCCGAACTTGGTCAGCACCCGCTCGCGCTCGGCCCCGCGCAGTCCGACCACTTCCTCGCCGTCGATCCGGATGCTGCCCCGTTCCGGCCGCAACAGGCCGAGGATGCATTTCAACATCACCGATTTGCCGGTGCCGGAGGCGCCGATCACCACCACCGATTCGCCTTTCGCCAGCTCCAGGTCCAGGCCGTCCAGCACCACGTTGGCGCCGAAGGCCTTGCAGACGCCGGATAGCTGCAGGCGGGGAACCTCGATCATTGCGAGAAGAACGCCTCCGTCACGAAGTAGTTGGAGATCAGGATCAGGATCAGCGACGAGACCACCGCATCGGTGGTCGCCCGGCCGACCCCCTGGGCGCCGCCCTTGGAATGAAAGCCGTGATAGCAGCCCATCAGGGCGATCAGGAAGCCGAACACCGCCGCCTTCACCAGGCCGGATTCGACGTCGATGGCTTCCAGGAAATCATAGGTGTTCTTCAGGTAGACCATCGAGTTGAAGTCCAGGCGGTGGATGCCCACGAGGTAACCGCCCATCACGCCGATGATGTCCGCCACCAGCACCAAGAGCGGCGTGGTCAGGGTGGCGGCGACCAGGCGCGGCGCCACGAGGTACTTGAAGGGATTGGTCTGCAGGGTGATCAGGGCATCGATCTGCTCGGTCACCCGCATGGTGCCCAACTCGGCGGCGATGGCCGCACCGACCCGGCCGCCCAGCATCAGGCCGGCCAGCACCGGGCCCAGTTCGCGGGTCAGCCCGACCACGACGATGTTCGGCACCGCGCTTTCGGCGCCGAAACGGGAGGAGCCGAGGAAAATCTGCAAGGCCAGCACGGCGCCGGTGAACAGCGCCGTCAGTCCGACCACCGGCAGCGAATAGTAGCCGATGACCAGCATCTGCTGCCCGATCAGGCGGAAGTAGAAGGGCGGCGAGAAGGTCGCCGCCAGGGACCGGCCGGCGAACACCGCCAACCGGCCGACCGCCGCCAGGAAGTTCAGGAAGAAGCGGCCGACGACGGCAAGCGGGTTGTTCATCACGGCAAATCGCCGCCGCCGAGATATCGGCGATGGTAGCGCCCGCCCAGATTGGTCAGGATCTCGTAGCCGATGGTGCCGGCGCTCGCCGCCACCTCGTCGATCGGCACGCCGCCGCCGATCAGATCGACCAAGGCGCCCACGCGCGCCGCCCCGTCGGGCGCCTCGGTCACGTCGAGAGTGATCAGATCCATTGACACGCGCCCCACGATCGGCACCGAAACGCCGGCGATACTGCCCCGCCCCCGGCCCGAAAGCGCGCGCGGGAAACCATCGGCATAGCCCACCGGCACCGTGGCGATGCACCGTCGCCCTGGGGCTCGGTAGGTGGCACCGTAGCCAACGGTCTGGGGTGTGTCAATTTCACGCAATTGGGTGATTTTCCCTTTCAATCGAACCACTTCCGCCATCGGATTGGCGGCATCGGGGGTCGGATTGACGCCGTATAGCGCGACCCCGGGCCGGGCCAGATCGAAATGGTATTCGGGTCCCAGAAAAATCGCCGAGGAATTGGCCAGACTGGCCGGCGCCGGCGGCAGCTTGCCCCGCGCCGCCACGAAGGCGTGGCGCTGCCGGGCGTTCATCAGGTTGTCGGCTTCCTCGGCGCAGGCCAGATGGCTGACCAGATAACGCAGGTCGATACCCTGAAGGCGTTCCGGCGCCGCCGCCAGCGCCTCGACTTCCGCCGGCGACAGGCCCAGCCGGCTCATCCCGGTGTCGATCTGCAGTAGGGCCGGCAGGCCGCCGGCGGTGCGGCCATGGATGGCCCCAGGCCTCGATCTGATCCGGGGTATTCAACACCGGGATCAGGTGGTGGGCACGAAACTCCGCCTCGGTTTCCGGCGGCGGGCCGTGCAGGACGTAGATCGCCGCTTGCGGCAGGACCCGGCGCAATTCAATGCCCTCGGCCAGATGGGCGACGAAGAAATGCCCGCAACCGGCGGCGGCCAGGGCCGGCGCCGTGCGTTCCGCCCCCAGGCCGTAGCCGCCGGCCTTCACCACGGCGGCGCATTCCGCGCCTTGCAGGCGCGCCCGCAGCAATCGGTAGTTCGCGGCCAGGGCGCCGAGATCTATTTCCAGGATCGCGCCGGCCTGTTCAAGCGAAGGCATCCGGCAGATGGTTTGCGGCGTCGAGGTTGTGGAACTTGGTGAATTCGCGCTGGAACTGCAGCCGGATGGTGCCGGTCGGTCCGTGCCGCTGCTTGCCGATGATCACCTCGGCGAGGCCATGGATGCTATCGGCCCGTTCCAGCCATTTGGCGTGTTCCGGGGTGTCGGGCTCGGGCTGTTTGCGCTCGTGATAATACTCCTCTCGGAATATGAACATGACCACGTCGGCGTCCTGTTCGATCGAGCCGGATTCGCGCAAATCAGCCAATTGCGGCCGTTTGTCGTCGCGCTGCTCCACCTGCCGCGACAGTTGCGACAGGGCCAGCACCGGCACGTCCAGTTCCTTGGCCAGCGCCTTCAGGCCCTGGGTGATCTCGGAGACCTCCTGCACCCGGTTGTCGGCCTGGCGGCCGCTGGGCCGCAACAATTGCAAATAGTCGACGACGATCAGGCCCAGATCGTGCGAGCGTTTCAGCCGCCGTGACCGCGTGCGCAGGGCGGAAATGCTCAGCGCCGGCGTATCGTCGATGAACAGCGGCGCATTCTCGATCTCCTGGGCGGCCCTGGCGATACGGCTGAAATCGTCGGCGCTGATATCGCCGCGACGGATCTTCTCCGATGATATTGCCGCCCGTTCCGCCAGCAGCCGGGTGGCCAGTTGTTCGGCCGACATCTCCAGGCTGAAAAAAGCCACGACGGCGCCGTCGACGGTCTTCTCGCGGCCGGCCTCGTCCGCCTGCCGGCGATGGGCGAGGGCGGCGTGAAAGGCGATGTTGGTGGCCAGGGCGGATTTGCCCATGGCCGGCCGGCCGGCCAGGATGAGCAGATCCGAGGGATGCAGGCCGCCGAGCTTGTGGTCCAGGTCGACCAACCCGGTGGCGACGCCGGTCATCCGCCCGTCCCGGTGATAGGCGGCCTCGGCGACCTCGATGGCCCGGGTCAGGACGTCGTCGAAGTTGATGAAGCCCTGATCGCGCCGGCCGGTCTCGGCCAGGGTGAACAGGCGCTGCTCGGCCGCTTCGATCTGTTGCGCGGCCTCGACCTCGACATCGGCGCCATAGGCCTCGTTGACCATGTCCTCGCCAATATCGATCAGGCCCCGGCGAACCGCCAGATCGAAGATCGCCCGGCCGTAGTGTTCGGCGTTGATCACCGACACCGTGGCACCGGCCAGGCGGACCAGGTATTGCGCCCCACCGACCTCGGTTAGGGCATCGTCCTGATCGAAATAGTGCTTCAAGGTCACCGGGTTGGCGATCTGGCCGCGCTCGATCAGTTTCAGGGCGGCGGCGTAGATGCGCTGGTGGCCGGGCATCTGAAAATGCTCCGGCAACAGGAAGTCGGTGACCCGGTTGGCGGCCTGATTGTTGACCAGAATGGCGCCCAAAAGCGCCTGTTCCGCCTCGATGTTGTGGGGCGGTGCGCGATAGGACTGGCCGCCGCCGCCTTCACCGATGGTGGCCACGACAGGACTGTTGTTGCTCTCGTTATTCATGAGGCGCGAACCATATCACGATCGCTTTCGCCGCCCCGTGCGGAAATGCCCCGGGCCGGGCAAAACCTTCTGGACAAATGCCGTCCACAGGCTGGGGAAAGGGTGCATGAACGCCGCCACGGCGCGGAAATCACGGACGCCGGCGAATCACCCGCCTTCGGAATAACAATTCCGTGCCCAACGCCGTCACGGCGCCAAGTCGCGCCATTGGCGATCAAACCGCGCCCGAATCGGAACGTCAGCCAGCCATCCGGCGCTTGGCCCGGGCAGGTTCCGCCGCGGCGGCGTCGATCCGCCGGCGATCGCCATCGGTGATGTAGTCCCGCGTCTCCGGCGCCGCGGTCACCGACTTCGCCAGTTGCAACTGAAAGACCACATGGCCGCCATAGCGGAAATTGCATTCGGCGCCGACCAGGTAAAATTCCCACATCCTGCAGAATCGCTCGTCGTACAGCTCGACCACGCGGTCACGGTTGGCGACGAAGCGTTCGCGCCAGCAGCGCACGGTTTCGGCATACTGCAGGCGCATGACCTCGATATCGGTGATGTACAAGCCGGCTTTTTCGACCGCCGCGGCGATTTCGGACAGGGCCGGGCAGTAGCCGCCGGGGAAGATGTACTTGTTGATCCAGGGATTTGTGGCGCCGGGGCCGTCGGCCCGGCCGATGGTATGCAACACCGCGACGCCGTCGTCCTCCAGCAGGTCATGGACCTTGGCGAAGAACTCGCCGTAGTGGCCGACGCCGACATGTTCGAACATGCCGACCGAGACGATGCGATCGAACCGCCCCGCGACCGAACGGTAGTCCATCAGATCGAACCGCACCCAGCCGGCCAAACCGGCCTTCGCCGCCCGTTCGTTGGACAATTTGTGCTGCTCCTCGGAAAGCGTGACGCCGGTAACCTCCACCAGGTCATTTTGCGCCAAATGCAGGCCCATGCCGCCCCAGCCCGAACCGATGTCCAACACCCGTTGCCCCGGCTGCAACAGCATCTTGCTGGCCAGGTGTTGCTTCTTCTGCAATTGGGCGGTTTCCAGATCGTCCTCGGGCGAGCGGAAATAGGCACAGGAATACTGCCGGTCCGAATCGAGGAACAGGGCATACAGCTCGTCGGTCAGGTCGTAGTGGTGGGCAACGTTCTGTCTGGCGCGGTGGGCGGGGTTGTATTGCGCCAAACGTCGGCCCAATGCGCGTGCCAGGTTCAACAGCTTCGGTAGCCAATGATCGGGCTGGCCCCAGCCGATGTTCATGAGCGCCAGGGCGGCGAAGTCGTAGAGGTCGCCTTCTTCCACCGACAGTTTGCCGTCGGTATAGGCCTCGCCCGTATGCAGCATCGGATCGACCAGCAGCTTCCAATGCAGTGAGCGATCCCGCAGACGAACCGCGACCGCGGGCCCTTCGGTTTCGCCTTGGAAGACGTGACGGCGGCCGGCTACGTCGATCACCGTCAACCGACCGGTGTGGATCATACGTTTCAGCAGGTGCGCCAGAAGCATACCGTACTCCGCAAATCCGTTCGCGCTGGTGGTTTCCTTTCACTTGAATCGGCGGCTCACAACCGCGTGCGTTTATTGTACCGCAAACCCGGCCTGCTGGCAAAAAAGGGCCGGCACCAGTCACGGAAAAGGGGCGGCGCGGTTGCCCGCGCCGCCCCTATCGAGGTGTGATCCGTTCTCAGCTCGCCAGGTCGTCTTCCCGGGGCCCATCGTCGACCTCGGCGGTGGCGTCGGCCGCTTCGCCGGCCGAGCCCGGGGCGGACGCCTCGCCGGCCTCCGCCTCGGCCGCGTCGTCATCGTCGCCGGCGGCCAGCTCGGCGGCATCCTCGGGATTTTCGAAGATGTCCTCGACCGCCAGGACGTCCTCGCCGGCCGCCTGACGCTCGGCCTCTTCCTCCGAACGGGCGACGTTGGCCTTTACCATGACGCCGACCTCGGGATGCAGCATCACCCGCACCTCGTGGATGCCCAGGGTCTTGATCGGCCGATCCAACACGACCTGACGCCGTTCGATCTTGTACCCGCCCTCCGCCAGGCCCTCCACCACGTCACGCGCCGTGACCGAGCCGTAAAGTTGCCCGCTCTCGCCGGCCTGGCGCACGACCACGAAACTGACATCCGTCATCTTGCCGCCGACCGCCTCGGCCTCGCCGCGACGCTCCAGGTTCTTGGCTTCCAAATCGGCGCGTTGGTCCTCGAACCTGGCCAGGTTTTCGGCACTGGCCCGCAATGCCTTGCCGCTGGGCAGCAGATAGTTCCGGGCATAGCCGTTCTTGACGTTGACCACGTCACCCATCTGGCCAAGCCGCTCAATTCGTTCCAAAAGGACGACTTCCATCATTCCTCCTTCCCGGCATCGCCGCCGGTGCCGGCGCCGCCGTTCGGTTTCCCGCCGGCGCGCAGCCGCATGGCCGCATAGAGCAGCCCCAGGCCCACGATCACCACCGCCGCCGGCACGAAAAACAGCGGCAGCACAAACCCGTAAAACAGCATCAAAATGAACAGGCGCCCGTTCCAACCTCGACTAAAGGCGTGGAAGACACCCAGACCGAGGAGGAAATACGGCACAACGGCGATCGCCGCAAGGGTTTTGCCGATCATGCCTAGCAGTCCGCCAAGCATCGCGACGACAATGCCGCCCAACAGCACCAGGAACAAGGCCGGCGGCAGTTCCATATCCGCCAGGTTGGGGGACGGTCGCAGGTTCCGCTCGAAGCGCACCAGCAGCCCCTGCGCCAGCACGCCGTTGACCACCAGACCCAGCATCCAGGATATCGCCCCGAAGGCCGGCAGCAATTCGGCCAGCGACAACAGCGCCTCGCGCTGGCCGGGATCGGCGAATTGCGCCGCCATCTGCCCCATGATCTCGTACAGCAATGGCAGCAGGCCGTCGCCGAACAGGGCCATGCCAAGGAACCAGAGGAAGAAGAACGCCGTCGCCAGGCCGGCCAGCACCAGCGACAGCCGACCCGGCGGGTACCAATGGCTGACCCCGTCGTCGACCCGGGACAGCAGTGCCTGCCGGCAAAGAATGCAGACCGGCAGGCCGTAGGTCACCGCGTGGATGGCGGCGAACGGCAAACCCTGGACCAGGGCGACAAGCACCGCGCCGACCGCGGCGGCAGTGGCCGCGCCCTGATAGCCCAGCCCCAGGCCGGCCAGGAACAGCGGCAATGGCGCCAGATAGGCAAGCATCAGGCCGCCAAGGGCCGGCAAGCCGATACCGAGGTGGAGCAGGCCGCTGGCCAGACCGGCGGCGGCGGCGATCAATAGGTAGGGCAGCATGGCGCGGTGACCCGCCGCGATCCAAGCGGGGTTACTATTGCGCGACGAACGGCAGCAGGGCCAGAACCCGCGCCCGCTTGATGGCCTTGGCCAATCGCCGTTGCTTCTTGGCGGAGACGGCGGTGATCCGGCTGGGCACGATCTTGCCGCGTTCCGACAGATAGCGCTGCAACAGCTTCACGTCCTTGTAGTCGATCTTCGGTGCGTTGGCGCCGGAAAACGGACAGGTCTTGCGCCGACGGTAGAACGGGCGCCGCAGGGGTAACTGACTGATCTTGATATCCTGGGCCATGACCTATTCCTCAGTCCCCGTTTCGGCTTTCGTCCCCGTTTCGGCTTTCGTTGCCGTTTCAGTATTGGTCGCTGTTTCAGCTTCCGCCGAGGCGCGGGCTTCGCCGCCCGCCGGACCCTTGTCTCGATCGCGACCGCGGTCGCGGTCTCGATCACGGTCTCGGTCCCGGCCACGGAAATCCCGATCACGATCACGCCCGTCGCGGCCGCGCCCGCCGCGTCCGCCGCGACTTTGCATCATCGCCGAAGGTCCTTCCTCCAACTCGTCGACGGCGACGGTCAGATAGCGGATGATGTCTTCGTTGAGGCGCATGTTGCGCTCCAGCTCCAGCACGGCATCGCTGGGCGCGTCCAGGTTCATCAGAACGTAATGCCCCTTGCGGTTCTTCTTGATCCGATAGGTAAGGCTGCGCACGCCCCAATATTCCGTCTTGGCGACCGTACCGCCGTTCTCCTCGATCAGCTTGGAGAAGCTCTCGGTCAGCCCATCGACCTGCTGCGACGAGACATCCTGACGCGCGATGAAAACATTCTCGTATAACGGCATACCTATCCGTTGCTCCCACGATGCGGCCGCCCGGCCGCCATTGTTCCGAATCCGCCGATGATGCATTGAACGTCGCCAGGCCCAAGGCCGCGCCTAGGCCCGCAAAAGGCCTATCCGCCGACGATCCACGCAAGGCGCGGCATATATGCACATCTGTGTGGCATGCGCAAGCGAACTTGACAGGTCGGCGGCGCCGGCTATGACTGGCTCGGCCGCCGCCGGACCGAGGCCGGCGGCGGCCGTCAAGATACCACCGATATGGAGCAAGCAATGGCGCGCGCCTTCGTGTTTCCCGGCCAGGGCAGCCAGGCCGTCGGCATGGGCAGGGCATTGGCGGAGGCCCTGCCGACCGCCCGGCATGTATTCGAGGAAGTCGACGAGGCCCTGAAGCAGAATCTCAGCCAGATGATGTTCGATGGACCGGAGGATCAGCTGACCCTGACGGAAAACGCGCAACCGGCCCTGATGGCGATGAGCGTCGCCGTCATGCGGGTCCTGGAACGGGACGGCGGCGTCGAATGGGGCAAGCATGCCCGGTTCGTGGCGGGCCACTCCCTGGGGGAATACTCGGCCCTTTGCGCCACCGGCGCCCTGCGCCTGGACGACACCGCCAGATTGTTGAAGCGACGCGGTCAGGCGATGCAACAGGCCGTGCCGGTGGGCGAAGGGGCGATGGCGGCGCTGTTGGGGCTGGATTTCGAGGCGGCGGTCGGGGTCGCTCGCGATGCCGCCGAAGATCAAGTCTGCGAGGCAGCCAACGACAACGCTCCCGGACAGGTGGTGATCAGCGGCAATACCGCGGCCGTCGAACGGGCCGTCGAACTGGCCAAGGAGCGCGGTGCCAGACGGCCGATGCTGCTGCCGGTCAGCGCGCCGTTCCATTGTGCCCTGATGCAGCCGGCGGCCGACGTCATGGCCGAGGCCCTCGGCCAGAGCGAGGTGGTCCCGCCGGCGGTGCCGGTGGTGACCAACGTGACCGCCGCCGCCGTTTCCGAGCCGGCGGAGATCCGCGAATTGCTGGTCCGCCAGGTAACGGCGATGGTGCGCTGGCGCGAAAGCGTGCTGTACATGCGGGACCAGGATATCGACAGCCTGGTCGAGGTTGGCGCCGGCAAGGTCCTGACCACCATGCTGAAACGCATCGACCGTGCCGTCGCCGGAACGTCGGTCGGTGACCCCGACGGGATCGAGGCTTTCCTGAAAGAGCTTTAGGGGCCGGGTCCGATTTGGCGGAACTGGCATATAATCCAGCATCGAGCCGGCGAGATGTCGGCGGAATGGGAGCATGAACATGTTCAACCTCGCGGGGAAATGCGCCGTGGTGACCGGTGCCTCCGGTGGCATCGGCGGCGCCATCGCCAGACAGTTGCACCAGGCCGGGGCCGGCGTCGGTTTGTCCGGTACCAGGGTCGAGGCCCTGGAGGCCCTGGCGGAGGAGCTTGGCGATCGTTGTGCGGTGCTGCCCTGCGACCTGGCGGATGCCGAGGCAGTGGGCGCGCTGATCGGCCGGGCCGACGAGGCGCTGGGCGCCGTCGACATCCTGGTCAACAACGCCGGACTGACCCGCGACAACCTGGCCGCGCGCATGAAGGACGACGATTGGGCCAGCGTCCTGGAGGTCAACTTGGGCGCCGCCTTCCGGCTGTCACGGGCGGTGTTGCGCGGCATGATGCGCCGGCGCTGGGGCCGAATCGTCAACATCACCTCGATCGTCGGGGTCACCGGCAATCCCGGGCAGACCAACTACGCCGCCTCGAAGGCCGGCATCATCGGCATGTCCAAATCCCTGGCCCAGGAAGTGGCCAGCCGCAACATCACCGTGAACTGCATAGCACCGGGGTTCATCGAGACGCCGATGACCGACGCCCTGGACGAAAAACAACGGGAAAAACTGCTTGCCGCGATCCCCGCCGGACGCCTGGGCGACGTTGCCGACGTGGCCGCCGGGGTGCTTTTCCTGGCCAGCGATGAAGCCGCCTACGTCACCGGACAGACCCTGCATATCAACGGCGGCATGGCGATGATCTAGCCTGGAATTGCGGGTGTTGGCCTTGGCTGGCGTTATATGCTACCAAGCCACGCCTTTCTTGACTGGAGGGCCTTTTCGCGGGTCATCCGGGACCAGCAGATAGACTGAAGACAGCACAGCGCGAAGGATTCAACACATGAGCGATATTGCCGATCGCGTTAAGAAGATCGTCGTCGAGCATCTCGGGGTGGAAGAAGACAAGGTCGCCGATGGCGCCAGCTTCATCGACGATCTGGGCGCCGACAGCCTTGATACGGTTGAGCTGGTCATGGCCTTCGAGGAGGAATTCGGAATCGAGATTCCGGACGATGCCGCCGAAAAAATCGCCACCGTCAAGGACGCCATCGACTTCATCAACGAAAACAGCTCCTGACCCACCGCCTGAACTGGAGCCGCGCCGCGGCGACGGAGCCGGAAAATGAGCGAACGCAGGGTCGTCGTTACCGGAATGGGACTGGTCACGCCGCTCGGCATCGGTGTCGAGGCGGTCTGGCAACGCCTGTTGAACGGCGAGTCCGGCGCCGGCGCCATCCAGAAATTCGATACCTCGGACCTGCCGGCGAAAATTGCCTGCCAGGTGCCGCTGGGCGGCGATCTGCCGGCCTTCAACGCCGATGATTGGGTGTCGCCGAAGGAACAGCGGCGGATCGACGATTTCATCCTGTTCGGCCTTTGCGCGGCCGAGCAGGCCCTGACCAACGCCGGCTGGAAACCCGACGGCGAGGAGGAGAGGCTGCGGACCGGCGTACTGATCGGCTCGGGCATCGGCGGCCTGCCGAGCATCGAGGCATCCGCCATCACGCTCTACGAAAAAGGGCCCCGACGGATCAGCCCGTTCTTCATTCCCGGCTCGCTGATCAATCTGCTGTCCGGCAACGTCTCGATCAAATACGGCTTCAAGGGCCCCAACCATGCGGTGGTCACCGCCTGTTCGACCGGCGCCCATGCGATTGGCGACGCGGCCCGGCTGATCATGCTGGACGACGCCGATGTCATGGTCGCCGGCGGCGCGGAAGCGGCGGTCTGCCGCCTGGGCATGGCAGGCTTCGCCGCCTGCAAGGCGCTATCGACGCACTTCAACGACGAGCCGCGGCGGGCCTCGCGCCCCTATGATCGGCAGCGCGACGGCTTCGTCATGGGCGAAGGCTCCGGCGTCGTCGTGCTGGAAGAGTTGGAGCACGCCAGGAAACGCGGCGCCACGATCCATGCCGAGATCGTCGGCTATGGCCTGTCGGGCGATGCGCACCACATCACCGCGCCGGCCGACGACGGCGATGGCGGTTTTCGTTCCATGCAGGCGGCGTTGCGCCGGGCTGAACTGGCGCCGTCGGACATCGACTATGTCAACGCCCACGGCACCTCGACGCCGCTGGGCGACGAGATCGAGGTCGGGGCGGTGAAGCGCCTGTTCGGCACCGCCGCCAAGGATATGTCCATGTCGTCGACCAAATCGGCGATCGGTCATCTGTTGGGCGCGGCCGGCAGCGTCGAGGCGATTTTCTCGATCCTGGCGATGAACCACGATATCGCGCCGGCGACGCTCAACCTGGAGGAGCCGTCCGAGGGCCTGGACGACATCGATCTGGTTCCCAACACACCCCGCGAGCGGCCGATCCGGGCGGTGCTGTCGAATTCATTCGGCTTCGGCGGCACCAATGCCTCGCTGGTGATGACGCCGGCCCCCTAGGCGGCGGCCGGCGCGATGTCCCGGCGCATCCTCAAATTCCTCGCCCTCGCCGTCCTGCTGGCGGTGCTCGGCGCCATCGCCGCCTTCGGCTGGGGCTATGCCCATTTCAGCCGCCCCGGCCCAGCCGGCAATGAAAAGCTGGTGGTACTGCCGCGCGGCAGCGGCGTCGGCGCCATCGCCGGCCGACTGCAGGCGGCCGGGGTGATCTCGGAACCCGCGATTTTCGCCGCCGGCGCCCGCCTGGGCGGCTGGTCGCGGGCCTTGAAGGCCGGCGAGTTCCGCATCCCGGCACGCGCCAGCATGCGGGAAATCGTGGCGATCCTGGTCGAGGGCAAGACGGTGGTCCGCCGGCTGACCATTCCCGAGGGACTGACAGTGACGGAGATCCTGGCCCTGCTGCACGACACCGAGGGTTTGAGCGGCGCCGTCGAGGGCCGGCCGGTCGAAGGCGCCCTGTTGCCCGAGACCTACCATTTCTCGTATGGCGACGGCCGCGAGGCGCTGCTGGAAAGAATGCGCGATGGCATGCGGAAGACGCTCGCCGAGCTGTGGCCCGGCCGCGAGAAGGACCTGCCTTTGGCCACGCCGGCCGAGGCGGTGATCCTGGCCTCGATGGTGGAAAAGGAAACCTCGCTGCCGGAGGAGCGACCGCATATTGCCGGCGTCTTCGTCAATCGGCTGCGCCGCGGCATGCGCCTGCAATCCGACCCGACGGCGGTGTATGCCATTACCCAGGGCCGCGAACCGCTGGGCCGCGCCCTGACGCGTGCGGACCTGGAGATGCCCTCGCCCTACAACACCTACCATGCCGACGGCCTGCCCCCCGGCGCCATCGCCAACCCGGGGAGGGCGGCAATCGCCGCCGTGCTGCATCCGCTACGGACCAAGGATCTGTATTTCGTCGCCGACGGCGCCGGCGGCCATGCCTTCGCCGCCAGCTTCGCCGAACATCGCCACAACGTCCGCCGCTGGCGTCAAAGCCAGCGCAATAAGACGAGCCGCTAGCCTTTCCGGGGCGAGCGGGCGGTGATGGCGTCGGCCAGGGCCGAGGGCAGGACGTTCAACAGCCAGACCCCGGCGTAGAGCGGCCAGGGAAAGGCGATCCGGCCCCTGTTGCGGGCCAGATCACGGCGGATGCGCTCGGCCGCCCGCTCGGCGCTCCATTGGAATGGCATGGGGAATGTGTTGCTGGCGGTGATGCGGCTTTCGACGAAACCCGGCGTCACCACGGACACGGCGATGCCGCTGGCGGCCAGGCGGCCGCGCAGGCCCTCGCCCAGCGAGCGCACGGCGGCCTTGCTGGCGCCGTAGGCCACCGCCCCCGGCATGCCGCGATAGCCGGCCAGCGAGGAGATGACGGCGATCTGCCCGCGACCGCGCCGCTGCATCGGCGAGATCGCCGGCAGCACGGTGTTGAGCACCCCGATGAGGTTGACCTCCATGGTGCCGTAGAACCTCTCGTCGCCGGCCAGCGCCGCGCCGTCGATGCCGGCGTTGGCCACCACCAGATCGATCGGGGCCCGCTCATCGATTCGGCCGATCAAGTCGGCCATCCGCCGCCGATCGACGACGTCAACGGTTTCGTCGACCACCTCCGCGCCGGCGGCGCGGCAGTCCGCGGCCACCGCCGCCAGCCGGCCCGCGTCCCGCCCGGTCAGGGCCAACAGCCGGCAGCGGCCCGCATAGGCCCGCGCCAGGGCCGCGCCGATGCCGCTGCTGGCGCCGGTGATCAGAATGGTCTCGGGGTCGCGCATTCCCGTATCGTCGTCCCGGCCTGCTTCGCGCTTGTTGGCGGTCGGAGCGAATAATATAGTGCGCGCCAAGCAATTACGCCGAATCTTGGAGATACCTACGAGCAGTGGCTGTATCCAGCATGACCGGTTTTGCCCGCGCGGCGGGGTCGCATGGCGCCTACTCCTGGACCTGGGAGTTGAAGAGCGTCAACAGCCGCGGCCTCGACCTGCGCTGCCGCCTGCAAGGCGGCCTGGACGGCCTGGAGGTTGGCG
This sequence comes from Alphaproteobacteria bacterium, assembly GCA_030746635.1. GTDB lineage: Bacteria > Pseudomonadota > Alphaproteobacteria > JASLMH01. The sequence goes on from JASLMH010000047.1 coordinate 22,445, forward strand.
TGCGCGCCGCCGCCGCGCGACGCTTCCATCGTGGCTCGATCTCCCTGAACCTGTCGTTGCTGCGCACCGACGCCGAGGCTTCGGTGCGGGTCAACCAGGACGTCCTGGCCAAGATCCTGGCCGCCGCCAGCCAATTGGGCGACGACGTGCAGGCCGCGCCGCCGACGATCGATGGCTTGCTGGCCCTGCGCGGAGTCATCGAAACCGTCGAACCGGCGGAATCGGACGAGCAACGGCAGGAGCTGGAGGCGGCGATCCAGGCCAGCCTGGAGGAGGCGCTCGATCGTCTGACCGAAGGCCGGCAGGTGGAAGGCGGCCGCTTGAGCGAGATCGTCGGCGACCAACTGGACGCCATCGCCCGGCTGACGGGCCGCGCCCGGGATTGCGCGGAAGCGCAACCCGAGGCCCTGAAGCAACGGCTGCGGCAGCAGGTGGCCGACCTGCTGGAGGCCTCGGCCGGGCTGTCCGAGGAACGCCTGATGCAGGAGGCGGCGCTGCTGGCGACCAAGGCCGACGTGCGCGAGGAAGTCGACCGCCTGACCAGCCACATCACGGCCGCCGGCGATTTGTTGAGCGACGACGGCGCAATTGGCCGCCGCCTCGATTTCCTGGCTCAGGAATTCAACCGCGAGGCCAATACGCTCTGTTCCAAATCGCAGGACGTGGAATTGACCGGCATCGGCATCGAACTGAAAACGGTGATCGACCAGTTCCGCGAGCAGTCGCAGAACATCGAATAATCCCGTGTCAACCTCCACAACGCCGATACCGATCGCCCGACGCGGACTGATGCTGGTGCTGTCCTCGCCGTCGGGCGCGGGCAAGACCACCTTGTCGCGGGACCTCCTGGCCAGCGACGGCAATCTGACCATGTCGGTTTCCGTCACCACCCGGCCGAAACGGCCCGGCGAGGAGGAAGGCGTCGACTACGTCTTCATCGAGCCGGTCGAATTCCATCTGATGGTCAACCGCCAGGAGCTGCTGGAGCACGCGAAAGTCTTCGACCACTATTACGGCACGCCGGCGGCACCGGTCGAACAGGCCCTGGCGGCGGGCCGGGACGTGCTGTTCGACATCGATTGGCAAGGCGCGCAGCAATTGAAGCAGCGGGCGCGCAACGACCTTGCCGGCATCTTCATCCTGCCGCCGTCCACCGCCGCCCTGGAACGCCGGCTGAAAAGCCGGGCCCAGGACAGCGACGAAGTGGTGGCCCGCCGGATGTCGCGCGCGGCCGACGAAATCAGTCACTGGGCGGAATACGACTACGTTATCGTCAACAGTGATTTGCCCCGGGCCTTGGAGGAATTGCAGGCGATCCTGGCGGCCGAGCGCCTGAAACGGGAACGCCAGTCCGGCCTGCTTGATTTCGTCAAGCTGTTGCGCGAGGGGCAATAGAGCTTTTCAAGATCGGTTCCGGTCGCCGCTATCCCATTTCCGCCGCATGGGCGCGCGCCAGGGCGCAGAACTGCCCAACGTCCAGGCTCTCGGCCCGCAAGGTCGGGTCCAACCCGGCGGCCGCCAACAGGCCGCCGGGATCGTCGCTGATCTGTTTCAGGCTGGTCCGTAGCATCTTGCGCCGCTGACCGAAGGCGGCGGCCACGACGGCGGCCAGGACCGCCGCATCGGCCGGCGCCCGCGGTGCCGGCAGCGGCTCGATCCCGACCACGGTGGAGACCACCTTTGGCGGCGGCGTAAAGGCGCGCGCCGGCACGTCGAACAGGGTCCGCGCCCGGCAGCGCCATTGCAGCATCACCGACAGGCGGCCATAGGTCTTGCCACCGGGCGGCGCGGTCAGACGCTGGGCGACTTCCCGTTGCAGCATTAGGACCAGCCGGTCGAACAGCTCCAGGCGGTCGAGCCATTTCAGCAGCAGCAGCGTGGAGATGTTGTAGGGCAGATTGGCCACGACGCTGGCCGGGCCGGACAACACCTGCCTCTCGTCCAGTTCCAGGGCGTCGGCGGCGATGACGGTCAGCCGCCCCGCCTGTCCGGCAGCCAACTCCTCCAGTGCCGCCAGACAGCGCTTATCGCGTTCGACGGCCACCACATGGCCCGCCCCCTCGGCCAGCAGGGCCCGCGTCAGACCACCGGGGCCGGCGCCCACCTCCAGCACCGTCCGGCGGCGCAGATCACCGGCCGCCCTGGCGATCTTGCGGGTCAGATTGAGATCCAGCAGGAAATGCTGGCCCAGGGATTTCTGGGCCGCGATGCCGTGACGCGCAATCACCTCGCGCAACGGCGGCAGTTCCGGCATGGCCGGCGCGATCACTCCATCAACCGAAGCGGCGGCGGCGCCGGGCGATCAAGCCGGCATAGCCGATGGCGGAAATCAGGCTCGCCGGATCCGCCTCGTTCCGCCCGGCCAAATCGAGTGCCGTGCCGTGGTCCGGCGACGTCCGCACGATCGGCAGGCCCAAGGTCACGTTGATGCCGAATTCGAAGGCAATGGTCTTGATCGGTATCAGCGCCTGATCGTGATACATGCAGATCGCCGCATCGTAAGCCCGGCGCGCTTCGGCGTGAAACATCGAATCGGCTGGCAGCGGGCCCGCGACGTCGATGCCCTCGGCCGCGATCCGCCGTACCGCCGGCAGGATGATGTCCCGCTCGGCGCTGCCCAATTCACCGTCCTCGCCGGCGTGGGGGTTCAGGCCGGCCACCGCCAGTCGGGGTGGCGACAGACCGAAATCCCGCTCCAGGGCGGCGGCGGTGGTCAGCGCCCGTTCGACGATCAGATCGGTGGTCAAGGCCGCCACCGCCTCTTGCAACGGCAGGTGGATGGTAACCGGCACGGCCTTCAATCCGGGACAACTCAACAACATCACCGGCGACCGCTTGGCGGCACAGAGTTCCGCCAGGTATTCGGTATGACCCGGATGTTTGAAGCCCGCCTTGTGCAGAACCGACTTCTGGATCGGATTGGTCACCACCGCCGCCGCGGCACCGGCGCGGGCATGTGACACCGCCTGTTCGATCGCCGCCATCACCGCCGTCGCATGCCGGGTATTGGGCCGACCGGGTTTCACCCTGCCGGCCAGCGCGATCGGCAGGATGGGCAGGGCGGTGTCGAAAACGTCGGCAGCCTCGGCCGGCTCGGCGATTTCCTTGATCGGCGGCGGCGACGACATCTTCTTGGCGACTCCGCGCAAGAGGCCCGGATCGCCGATCAGATAGAACAGCGGCAAATCGTGGAACACTCGCCGGTGCCATGCCTTGAGGGTGATCTCGGGCCCGATGCCGGCGGGCTCGCCCAAGGTAATCGCGATCGGCGCAAGCGGACCGTCAACCGCCATCAGCGCAATTCCACCACGGCCGCCCGGCGCAGATCACGCAGGTAGCGTTGGGCCAACATGACCAGTCGACGTTGCGCCAGATTGTCGGCAATGGCGGTTCGGTCGGGGCTCCGGCCCTTCACCACCTCCCGTTCACAAACCATCAGCAACATCACCCCCCCGTTGCCGCGTATCGGCTTGCTGAACCGGCCGATGGCAAGGTCCTTGACGGCATTCCGAATCTTCTCCGGCAATTCCTGCAGCGCCAGAGTGCCGAGATCGGCGTGATCGCCTGCCTCCAGTTTGCCGGCGATCTCTTCGACATCGTCGCAGTTGGCGGCAGTATCGGCAACCGTCTCGGCCAATTTCTCTTGTGTCCGAAAGGCCTTTTCGGGGGCGCCAGCCGCCACCGGCAGCAGTATTTGCCGTAGTTTCAGCTTCGCGTCGCCGGCGCCGGCCGGGGCGATTTTCCGCCGCTGGTTGATCCGCATGAGATAGAAGCCGCCGGCCGCCCTGATCGGCTCGGATATGGCACCGACCTCAAGCTTCGAGATCGCCTGGTCCAGTTGGCTGGAGAGCTGCCCGGGTTGCAGCCAACCGACGTCGCCGCCCTGCGCCGCCGTCGCGCCGCGGCTGAACTGCCGGGCAATGGCGGCGAAATCAGCCCCCTGGCGCAATTGCTGCAATAGCCTTAGCGCCGACCGCCGTACTTCTTCTTCCTGCTGGGGATTGTCGATCGGCAGGAAGATCTCCGATACGCGCTGCTCGGATCTGCCGGCGTTGGCGCGCAATCGTGAATAGACCTCGTCAACCTCGTCATCGGCGATTTGTACCTGTCGAGCCAGGCGCCGCTGGATCAGTTTGGTCCAGGCTATTTCCGCCCGCAGTTGCGCCTCCAATGCCCGCCGGGGCACCCCGGTGCGCCGAAAAAACTGTTCTATCTCGCCCTCCGCCAGATTGTTTCGCGACTCGATGAAGCGGAAGGCGTGTTGCAGATCCCGCTTGCTCACCCGGATGCTGTGGCGCCGGGCCTCCTGTAGCTGCAGACGTTCATCGACCAGGCCGCGCAGCACCTGCTCCACCAACCGCCGGCGCAACTCGGGTGTATCCCGCAAGCGCCCGGTGGCGATAACCAGGCGCATGCGCTGCTCGACGTCGTAGCGCGAGACCACTTCGTCATTGACGATGGCGGCGATACGCTGCACGTCCTGGGCGTCAACCGAAACCGGCGTCAGCCAGGCGACGGCCGCCAACGCGCACTGCGCCAGACGGGCGGCTAAAGTCGCCTTCATGCGGGGTTTCGAGCGCGGCGTCATCCGGCGACAGCCTCCAGTCGGACGGGCGTTCAACAAAGATACCGGCTTGCCGGATTCAAATGAAGAGCCGAGACGCCAGCGTCATCAGCCCAGATGCTTCAGCAGGATGCGGAAATTCAACGAGGTCGATGGTTGGATATCTCGATCGCGAGTGAAACTGCGCTCGAAGGTCAGGCGGAAGCCGATGCACTCGTCCTGATATTGCAAACCGGCACCGGTGCGAATTTGGCTGCCGCCGCCGCGCAGATCGCGTCGGCTTTCGCCGGTGGCCAGCCAGTTCTCGTTGATTCGCCAACGGACGAAATTGTAGAGCTCCTCGCGAGCATCCAACTCGTCGAACGTCAGCTCCCTTTCAAGCAGCACATAGCTGGCGCCGAAGCGGAGGAACTTCGGGCCCATGGCCAGATAGATTTCGTTACGCCGGATCGACAGATCGTTCCGGTCAAGACGCAATCGGTTGGTCAGGTCGAACACCGCCGAGGGCGCGACGGTCAAGCCCAGGACATAGTCCGACCGGTGGTTCTCCAAACCGGTATTGCCGGCGAAGGTATCATCGTCCCTGACCCGGAAGACCTGACCGACGGTCGCCGTGGAGTATCCGCCGCCGGCGCCGAAGGCCGATGCCTTCAGGCCCAGATTGGCCCGCGGACCGCTTTCCACCCGATCCTCGCCGGGAAAGCGGTTGAAGCTGAACAGGTTGGTATCGTCGAATTCCAGGCTTTGACTGTCTTCGTTGGGAATTTCCGAGGGATTGCCGCCATAGGGCGCCAAGACGACCTGCGCCACCGGCTCCAACACCTGCCGGACGGTGCCTTCGGCCCGCACCCATGGAAACCGCCAGTCCATCGCCAGGCTTGGCCAGGCCCGTGCCTCGGCGCCGCTGTTGGAGGACGTGTTGACGGGTTGTCCCGGTTCCTGGAAACCGTTGACGAAATAGAGGTCCAGGCCCAGGGCGGCGGTGGTGGTGAAGATATAGCCCGACGAGCCGACGTAGGGCACCTGCCAATCGCCGTTGATGGACAGCCGCCGGCTATCGAAGCCTTCGGTCCGATAAAGCGAGACAGCGCTGGCATCGCCATGCACCCGGCCCGGCAGACGGTCCAGCTCCCTGGTCATCGCATAGTCCAGCCGCGGCGCCACAAAGGGAATGGCACCCTGTCTGTCGTCCGCCTCCAGCCCCTGAAACGAGAGCATCCTGGCCGAGGTGTAGTGCCGGCCGCGGAAACCTTCGAGGAAAAGCTCCGAGGTCAGGGTATCGGCATCATCGAAATTGTAGCGGCCGAGATAGGTGTCGTCGGTGGTCCGCGCCAGGGCGAAGCCCCAATCCCAGGTATTGTCGATGTCGAACTTCCCGTTGGCGTTGACGTGACCGCGGAACTCCTTGTCGTTCTGTTTTTCATTCAGATCGTTGCGTTTGTCGGTATAGGTCAGGCTGCCATAGCCCTGGTAGCCACCGGTCGCCGTCAGGGCGCGGTACTCGCCGGCCAGCACGACCCCTTCCTTGCTGGTGACGATCGGCTCGAAGGTCAGGTCACGATCCGGCCTGATGGCCCAAAAATAGGGAACTTGGAAGGTCGCTCCCAATTCACTTGACGATCCCAGGTTCGGCGCCAGGAAGCCGCTCTTGCGCTCGGCCGTGGGATCGGCGTGACGAAAGAAGGGCGTGTAGGCAACGGGGAAGCCATACACTTCGAGCATGGCATCGCGATATTCGATTTCCTGAGCGTCACGATGATGAATGACCCGCGCCGCCTTCAGTTGCCACAACGGCGCCTCGCCCCGATGGTCGGGACAGAGCTTGCACGGTGAATAGACCGCCTTGGACATCTCGGTGCGGTTTTCGCCAAAGCGCCGGGCGCCGTTGGCTGCGAAGCGCGATTGGTCCGTCAGCAGTATGCGGATGCTTTCGATGAAGCCCTCGGTCAGATCGTCGGAGAGCTGCAAGCGTTCCGCGAAGATCACTTCGCCGCCGGGTTCCATCAGCGAAATATTGCCATTGGCGGTCACCACGCCGTCGCGCTGGCTATAGGCGATGGTGTCCGCCAGCAACACCCGGCCCTGGCTGGCGATTTCCACCCGTCCCCGGGCCGTCACCAGCCCGAGTTGGTTGTCGTAGATTACCTGATCGGCGGAAAGCAGGAACGGCGGTCCCTCGGCCGGCGCGGTTTGCGCCCACGCCGCCATGGTTCCGCCAACCAGCCACGCCAGCACCAGCAGTACGCCGCGGCACGAACTGGCCATATTCTAGCCGTCCTCGAGATGCAGCAGCATGGA
>JASLMH010000048.1 GCA_030746635.1 Alphaproteobacteria bacterium
GCAGGTGGCGGAAAGCCTGTGTGCTTTCGCCCAACCGGCCGGCATCACCGTGCGCCGCGTGTACGAGGGCTTCCGCGACGAGATCCTTGCGGACCTGCGCCGGGCCATGCCAGTCGACGTGGTGCTGTTGAACATGCACGGCGCCATGGTCGCCGACGGCTACGACGATTGCGAGGGCGACATGCTGCGCCGGGTGCGCGAGGTGGTGGGCGAAGGGGTCACCGTGGGCCTGGAACTGGACCTGCACTGTTCGATCACGCCACTGATGACCGAACACGCCGACGCCATCGTCACCTTCAAGGAATACCCCCACGTCGACCCGCCGGAGCGGGCGGTCGAACTGTTCGAGATCTGCCTGGCCGGGGCCGAAGGCCGAGCCGAACCGGTTATCGCCACCCATGACACCCGGATGATCAGCATGTGGCGCACGCCGGTGGAGCCGATGAAGGGTTTCGTCGAACGCATGCAGTCGTTCGAAGGCCGGGACGGCATCCTCTCGGTCTCCTTCGCCCATGGCTTTCCCTGGGGGGACGTGCCCCAAGCCACCGCCAAGATGCTGGTGATTGCCGACGGCGATGAGGCCCGGGCCCAGGCGCTGGCGGAGCAATTGGGGCGGGAGATCTGGGACCTGCGGGAGGCCTGCCAGACCGAGATGGCAAGCATCGAAGAAGCGATGGTGCGGGCCGAGGCGGCAACCGCCGGGCCGGTGGTGTTGGCCGATGTCTCGGACAATGCCGGCGGCGGCGCCCCGTCGGATTCGACATTCCTGCTGCGGGCCATGGTCGATCGCGGCCTGACGGGCGTATTGAGCGGCCTCTATTGGGACCCGGTCGCCGTGCGCTTCTGCATGGAGGCCGGCGAAGGCGCCAGCTTCGAATTGCGCATCGGCGGCAAGTGCGGCGCCGCGTCCGGCGACCCGGTCGACCTAGCCATCACCGTGAAGAGGATCGTCGCGGATGCCACGCAGTCCTTCGGCCGTGGCACCGCCCGCATGGGCGACGCGGTGCTGGTCTCGGCCGGCGGCATTGATCTGGTGCTGAACAGTATCCGCACCCAGACCTTCCACCCCAACGCCTTCGAACAGTTCGGCATCGACGTCGCCGACTACCGCACCATCGCGGTGAAATCGACCCAGCACTTCTACGCCGGCTTCGCGCCGGTGGCGGCGGAGGTGATCTACGTCGCCGCCCCGGGCGCCATCCAGCCCGATTTCGCCGCCATCCCGTTCGAGAGCCTGCAAGGCCCCTATTGGCCAAAGGTCGAGGATCCGTTCAACGCCGACGGATGACCGGCGCATTCGCGGGTCGATCTTGCGGCAGGCTCAACCACCCTCTTCCTCGACGGCCAGGCGCTGCGCCAGCCAATCGGCGATCTGCTCGAGAATGGGCGCCGGGACCTGGTTGGTCTGCGCCAGCAACTGGCCGTATCGCCGAAATCCCCCGTGCTTGTCCGGCAGGAACAGATGATTGTGGTCGGGGTGGATCTTCACCGTGACATCGGAATTGCCGCCTGATCGGATCGCCTGGGCGAGCTTGTGGGCATGGGCGACCGGCACGTTGCTGTCGCGGTCGCCATGCAGGATCAGGACCGGAGCGCTGACCTCTCGCGCCGGGATCGACGGATCGAAATCAAAGAAGAAGGTCCACCAGGCATTGGCCTCGCCGGCGGCGACGTGGGCCCGGGCCTCGGCAACCCGTTCCTCGAGGATCCGTTCGGGATCTTCGCCGGCGCGCCAGCGCGCCTTCTTGGCCGGATCCATTTCCTGGCCCAGCGAGATCAAATAGCGGGTCTGATGGGCCCAGACCTGCCAGCCCGGGCCGGCCGTCCCCGCCATCGACACAACCGCGCGCAAGGCGCCATCCGCCGCCGCGATCATCACGGCGATGGTGGCGCCTTCGCTGATCCCGAGCAGGCCGAGCCGGCGCCGGTCGACCTCCCGCCGGCCGCGCAGGAAGGTCAACGCCGCCCGGGTATCGTCGGCGCGGGTGGCGGTGCTGGCTTCGGAGAGACGTCCGCCGCCCGAACAGCCGGTGCCGCGATCGTCCAGGCGCAGGACGGCGATACCGCGCCGGCTCAAGGTTTCGGCGAGCTGCCGGAACGGTCGGTACCGCACCAGCGGTTCCTCGGTTCCACCCACCATGTCGCGGGTTTGCGCATGCGAACCGCTGATCAGCACGACCGCCGGCGCCGGCCCGGCGGCCGGTTTCGGCAGGGTCAGGGTGCCGACCAGGACGTAACCCTCGGGCGCTGGCACGCGCGCCTCGACCGCCCGGTAAGGCGCGCCCGCCTCGGCCGCGTAATGGCTCGCCGGTTCACATGGCAAACCGCTGGGGCCGGTACAGGCGGCGAGCGCGACCGACACGGTGCCGGCGAGGATCAGCCGCGGGCCCGATGTCCGGGCCCTCGTTGCCTCGCGGTCGGGTTCGCCGACGCGATCGAACGCCAAACTCACGATGGACATCCTCCGCCCCGCATGCTTGTCGCCATGCCCACAAGAGCCACGACGAGCCTAAGGGTGGCGCGACGGCCGCCGCCTTGATGCCGGTCAACGGTGGCGGTCGATCACGGCCGTCATCGGAACGAATTCGTCGGGATTCTTTACAGTTTCGACACCCTTTGCGGAATCAAGGGCCGCTAAGCCATTGATATCGCTCAAATGCGAAAGTTGGCACGATTCTCGCTTGACATAAGTAAGGCGTTGCCAACGTGACGCAACGCGCTAGTGCTGGAGATAATCAACGGGGGAATGTTATGAAATCCTTTTTCGTCATTTCGACCGCCACCGGCCTGGCGCTGGTGCTGGCTTTGGCCGCGCCCGCCGCCAATGCCCTGCCGCTGACGCTGGTCTCGCACACCGCGACGGCTAGCACCGATGCCGAAGTAACCGGCTATGCAGCCGATCCGGACAGCGACAGCGCGACGGGGACTGATCCCACGCTGAGCTCGCACAGCCTTTCGTTTTCCGGTGCCGGCTCGCTTCATTCCCTGGCCTCAAGCTCTGCGAAAAGCAACCTGACCAGCTCGGCGACCCAGAATATCGTCAAATTGGAAAATCTGTCCTATTATTCAGCCTCGTTGCCTGGCGGCACCAACCCGGGCGGCACGGCCGAGTCCGACATCACGGCGACCTGGGTGTTCTCCCTGGATGCCCTCAGCGTCGATCTGATCTATAACAACAGCTTCTCCGACCTCGGCGGTCATTTTTCCGGCAGCTCGACGTTGAGCGTCAAGAATATAACGGCCGGCGGCCCGGATATCCTCAGCCTGGTCGATCCGGGATCTATCGGTTCAACAACGCTTAACTTCACGGGCTTGGTCGGTGACTTGATCAAGATCGAATTTAGCGGTAGCTCGTCGGGATCGGCTCCGCCCGGCGCCAGCTACAGCATCTATCGCGATCGTTTCACATTGCGGTTCGAAACCATCGTCGGCCCGCCGAGTTCGGAAGCGCCGGAACCGGCGGCGATCCTGCTGTTGGGCGTGGGACTGGCCGGCATGGCCTGGCGCCGTCGCCGGGCACGGGCCTGACGCCATCGGGAAAACCGACACTCACTCCAGGGCCAGGAAGGCCGGCGCGTAGATCACCGCGCCGCCGGGCGCCGCAAGGGTGTCCGGCACCAGTTCCAGCGCCATGAAATAAGGCTTGGGGTAGGGCGCGTCGAACCTCGTCGCTGGATACGCGGGTCAAGCCCGCGCATGACAGTGAATTTTGGATATCCACAGCACCCTTTTCGTCATTGCCGGGCTCGACCCGGCAATCCATGGCGCCGCGGCTATGTCATTGCCGGTGAAGCCGGATTGCGATGATGAAGATGTTCCCGCGAGAGCAATATCGGCACCGGAGCGTGGTCCTACCTTATGGAGCCATGCTCTACCGCCAAGTCACCTCGTGATGCACCGCGAAGGGGGCCAGAATCCCCTCCACCTTGGCCGTGACGGCCTCGTCCTGCTCTCCACCCGATAGCGCAACGCTGGCCAGGGTGCCGTGGAGGTCGTCGGCGCTGACCTCCACTTCGACGGCGATCCCGGCTTCCTCGGCCAGTGGCGCCAGCAGTTCGCCGAACACCCGCTGGATGGCGTCCCAGCGCAGGGCCGGCTTGAAGATCTTGCCGACGGCGGTGACCGGCATGACGTCGAGCAGGAACAGGTTGACCGGGTTGGCCGCCCGTTCGGGGATGTGTTCGCGGGCGAAGGCCTGCAACTCCTCGGCGTCGGCCTCGGCCCCCGGCTTGAGTTGGACATAAGCGATGGGCAGCTCGCCGGCGTAGGAATCCGGCTTGCCGACGGCGGCGGCCAGTTCCACCGCCGGGTGCCCATGCAGGGTCTCCTCGATCACCGCCGGGTCGATGTTGTGGCCGCCGCGAATGATCAAATCCTTGGCCCGGCCGGTCAGCCACAGCCGCCCCTCGGCATCGAAGCGGCCCAGATCGCCCGAATTCAGCCAGCCGTCGGCCAGCAGCGTGCCTTCGTTGTATTGCTCCTGGATGTAGCCCGGCGTGACGCAGGCCCCGCGCATCACCACGACGCCGATCTCGTCGACCGCGCAGTCGCGGGCGATCTCGCCGGCCTCGTCCAACTGCACGGTCTTGACCTGGCAATGGGGCATGACGAGACCGACGCTGCCCAGGGCCATCTCGCCGTCCCGGGGCGGCATGGTGACATACGAGGTGGTCTCGGTCATGCCGTAGCCTTCCAGCACCGGCTTGCCCAGCAACTCCGCCAGGGCCCGGCCGACCTCGTAGGGCAGCGCCGCGCCGCCGGTGACGGCGTAGCGCACGGACGAGATGTCGGCGTTGCCCGGCTGGGCGTTCAGCATCGCCCCCAGCACCGTCGGCACCGCGCCCAGGAGGCTGATCCGGTGCTTGTGCACGATCAGCCACATGTCCCGCACCACCGCCGGGTCGCGATAGCCGGCCGGGCTGAGCACGCACAGGGTGGTGCCATGGGCCAGCGGCACCAGGCCGCAGACGATGGAACCGCCGATATGGAACAGCGGCAGGCCCACCGACAATATGTCGTCGGAGCGGAAATCCAGTGCCGCGCCGGTGCTCCAGATTTGGCTGACCTGCATGTGGTGGGTATGCGGGGCCAGTTTCGGCGTGCCGGTGGTACCGCCGGTATGGAAGTAGGCGGCGATGTCGTCGGGCTGGATCTCGCGGCCGGAGACCAGGTGATCGTCGGGGTATTGGCCGAGCAGCTCGTCGAAGGCGCGCACGCCGCCGCCCTCGCCGCCACCGCCGACCGTCAGGATGGCCGACAGTTCCGGCAGCTCGTCCCGCACCGCCGCCACCTTGTCCCAGATCTCGGTACTCAGCGCCGGGCTCGGCACCACCAGGATCTTGGTATTGGCGGCCTTCAGGATCTTGGCGATCTGCCAATCCTCCAACAAAGGGTTGACCGCGTTGACGATGCCCGCCGCCTCGCCGCCGATGATGGTGTAGTAGGCCTGCGGGCACAGCGGCAGCAGGAACGACACCACCTCGCCGGGCCGCAGGCCCAGGTCGTGGAACATGTTGGCCGTCCGGTAGCAAGCGGCGATGAACCTCCCATAGCTGATCTCGGCCGCCGGGGCGTCGATGTCGCCGGGCACCAGGAATTTCAGGGCGATGTTTTCGGGGTGGCGCTCGGCGCTTTGGCGAACGGCCTCGAAGGCGTTGGCCGCCGGCAGCAACTCCGCCAATGGCGTCTGCTCCAGGGCCCGGACATCGGCGTCGTCGCGGATCGGCGGATACATAGTGCTATTCCCCTACCGGTGGTTCAGGGCGGCGAGATTAGCGCGGAATCCCGCGCCATGGAACGCGCCGGCGAGCTGGAGAAGATTCAGAACCAGTTCGCCTTGTCGACGACGTTGTTCAACGGTTCGCCGTTGGCGAAGCGGACGCAGTTGTCGGTGATCACCTGGGCCCGGCGCTGGTTCAGATAAGGCCCGGCGGTGGCGACGTGGGGGGTGATCAGCATGCCCGGCGCGTCCCACAGGGGGTGTTCGGGGGGCAGCGGTTCGATCTGGAAGACGTCCAATGCGGCGCCGGCGATACCGCCCTGGCGCAGGGCCTGGTTCAAATCGTCCAGCACCACCGTGGCGCCGCGACCGATATTGATGAAGAAGCTGCCCGGTTTCATGAGCGTGAAGCAGCTTGCATCGAAAAAGCCTTGGGTCGCCGGGGTTTCCGGCACCGTCAGCACGACGAAATCCGCCTCGGGCAGCAGCCGGTCCAGGTCTTCGGGTTTGGCCAATTCCGCCATCCCCGGCGGCGCTTCCCGCAGCCGCGCGTCGACCCCCAGCACCCGCATGCCGAAGGCGGCGCACAGCCGGGCGGTCTCGGCCCCGATGCCGCCGACGCCGACGATCAGCGCCGTCGCCTCCGGCAGGAAGGTGGTCGGCGCCCCCGTTTGCCAGCGCTTTTGTCGCTGTCGGTCGTGATAGGTCGGCAGGCCCCGGGAAAATCCCAGCAGCCAGGCCATGACATGGGCGCTGATATGATCGCTGTAGATGCCGCGCATGTTGGTGACCACCACCTCGGAGGCGACCAGGTCCGGGTGGTAGTAGCCGGGGTCCGGCCCGGCCTGGGGCGATTGGATCCAGCGCAGGCGCGGCGCGGCGGCGAGCAGGTCCGGGCCGATCACGCCGTAGGCGGCATCGGCCCCGGCGATCAAGGCCGCCGCCTCGGCCGAATCGTCGGTCAGGTGCAGGCGGATGTCCGGCACCACCTCTCGGATCAGCGGCGGGCCGATCTCGGCCAGTTCGGCCTGGTCGCTGAGCGGGCTGTTATTCAGCCACAGGAAATCGAAGGACATGCGCCTGGCCTCATCTTCTAGCCGGCCGCGGGCGGCCCGGCGGCCACGGCATCCGACATCAGGGTGGCGATCTCGTCATCGCCATAACCCAGTTCCGCCAGCACCGCCGCGGTGTGCTGGCCGGGCCGGGGCGGCGGCAAGGTCGCCGCGTCGCCGCCATGGGCCAGCTTGAAGCCGACCGACGGCACCCGGAATTGCCGGCCGCTGTCGGGATCATCGACCTGGTGGAACAGCCCGCGGGCCGCGGCTTGTTCGTCCTGCATGATCTCGGCCAGGCCGCGCACCCGGCCGGCCGGCACGCCGGCCCGGCTCAATTTCTCTTCCCAGGCCGCCGCCGTGTCGCCGGCGAAGGCTTCGGCCAGCGCCGCCTGTACATCCCCGACGAAGGCCGGATCGCCACCCCAGTTGGGCAGGCGCGGATCGGCCAACAGATCCGACCGACCGATCTCGCCCATCAGGGCCATGGCCTGGGCCGGGGTGTTGGCGGCCAGGGCGAGGAGGCCGTCGGCGGTATCGAACATGCCGGAGAACGGGCTGCCGCTGGCCGCCTGGTCGCCGCGCCGTGGCGGCGGCGTGATGCCCTGCAGCAACGGCGCCATCAACGGCGCCATGATGGTCATGGCGGCGTCCAGCATGGCGACGTCGATGACCTGGCCCCGGCCGGTGCGCTCGCGCTGCAACAGGGCCGAGGAGACGGCGAAGGCGGCCGACAGGCCGGCGACGTAGTCGATCATCGGGAAACCGACCCGCCGGGGCCGCCCCTCGTCGGTGGCGTTGCCCGCCATCATCCCCGACACCGCCTGCACCACGTGGTCGAAGGCCGGCCGCGGTCCCATCGGCCCATCCTGGCCGTAGCCGCTGATGGCGCAGTAGATCAGGCGCGGGTTGTCGGCGGTCATCCTTTCGGCGCCCAGCTCCAGGCGGTCCATGACGCCGGGCCGGAAGTTCTCGATCAGCACGTCCGAGGTCGCCGCCAGGCGCCGCACCACCTGCTTGCCGCGTGGCTCTTTCAGGTCGATCACCATCGACTTCTTGTTGGCGTTCTGCACCAGAAACCCCGGGCCCAACCCCTGCGCCGAAAGTTCCTTGTCCGGGCCGCCAAACCGGATGAAATCGCCGCCGCCCGGCTGCTCCACCCGGATCACCTCGGCCCCCAGCAGGGCCAGTTGATAGGTGCAGTAGGGACCGGCCAAAACCCGGGTCAGATCAAGGATGCGGATGCCGTCATAGGGGCGGGTCATTCAGCGACTTACTCCGGCCTGATGCATTTGACTTAATACGCTTGCGCCGCCGCGACGGCTGTCCCTATCATGGCCGCAGTCCGTAAGAAACGGCGGCGCGTATCGACTGACCGCCAGGCAACGAAACCACGGATTGGGAGACTAACATGATCTACGGGGATGGAGTATTCACTCGACCTGACAGGCGGGCGGCATTGCTGCTTGCCGCGGTCACCGCGGCCGTAGCCGCCTTCGCGGGCCCGGCCCTCGCCGCCGGCCCGGTCAAGGGCGGCACGTTGACGGTCGGCCTGGAAACCGACGTTCGCGGCTTCGATACCGTCAAGGGCGGCGTCTATGGCATTTCGGGCCGCACGGTGGCCGGCGCCCTCGAGGAGCCATTGCTGTTGGTCACGCCGGAACGGACCTTCGTCCCGCACCTGGCGACGTCATGGGAAAACAGCGACGACGGCAAGCAATGGACACTAAAATTGCGCCGGGGCGTGAAGTATCACGACGGCAGCGACTTCGACGCCGGTGATGTCGCAAATCACTACAACCGCATCCTCGATCCCAAGAACAAATCCCGCTCGCGTTCGTTCATCACCGCCATCAAGGGCGCCACGGTGGTCGACCCTCATACGGTCAGGTTCGATCTGAAACATCCCTGGCAGGCCTTCCTGCCGACCATGGCGGGCCGCGACATGTGCTGCGTGATCGAGTCGGCGGAACAGACCGCGGCCGGCAAGCAGAACCGCTCGCCCATCGGCACCGGTCCGTTCATCTTCCAGGAATGGCGGGGCGGCGATCGCATCATCGTCACGAAGAACCCGAACTATTGGGACAAGGACAAGATCCACCTGGACAAGATCGTCTACCGGATCCTGCCCGACCCGCAGACCCGCTATCAGACCCTGAAAGCCGGCGATGTGGATCTGGTCTGGACCGATCGCGGCAGTTCGATCCTGGCGGCCCAGAAGGACAAGGGGATCAAGGTCTACGCCCAAGACGGCGCCGGCAGCGGCCTGCTCCTGTTGAACGCCAGCAAACCGCCGCTGGATAGCCAGATCGTCCGCCAGGCCGTCCGTCACGCCATGAACCAGAAGGCCGTCAACAAGATCCTGTGGAAGGACACCCGGCCATTCGCCCAGCATCCGCTGCCGCACAAATGCGGCGATGTAAAGTATCCGAACCATGACATGGCCAAGGCCCGGGAGTTGGTCAAGCAGTTCGGCAAGCCGATCAAGCTGGAAATGATCCACACCACTACGCCGCGTGGCAAGGAACTGGGCGAGATCTACCAGCAACTGCTGAAAAAGGCGGGCATGGAGCTGAAGCTGCTCCCGGTGGACCAGAACATCCTGGTCAAGCGGGTATTCACCAACAAATACATGATCAGTGGCTGGCGCATCGCGGACGCGTTGGATATCGGCCCGCAGTTGTTCGGCCTGTCATTCTCCAAGAGCCCATACAACATCACCCGCTTCAAGGAGCCGGCATTGGACAAGCTTTCGCTCGGCATGCGCACGGCGAAGACGATGGAATTGCGCCAGAAGCTGCAATGCGACCTGGCCGCCTACATCAACAATGCCAGTAACATGGCGTTCGGATCGGCCAACCGCTACTACATCCTGATGCAGCCGAACGTACAGGGCATGCGCGGCTTCACCATGGGCACCGCCTACGTCTGGTACCTGTGGAAGGACAAGGGCTGACCCTGGTAAAAGCGCTCGGCCACACGGACGGCGGGACCGCCTAGCCCATGCGCTACCTGTTCGGCAGGCTGATGCACCTGCTGGCGGTGCTGCTGGCGGTCACCATCCTGACCTTCATGCTGGTCAACGTCCTGCCCGGCGATATCGCCTACGACATCGCCGGGCTGGACGCCTCGGAAGAGGAAGTCCAAGCCATCCGGGAGGAGTTGGGCCTCAATCGGCCGGCGCTGGTGCGCTATGTGGAATGGCTGGGCGGCGTGGTCAGCGGCCATTGGGGCCAGTCCTACCGCACCGGCGAACTGGTCATCGACGCCATCATGACGCGTTTCCCGGTCTCCCTGGAACTGGTCATCATCGCCCAGGTCTTCGCCATGCTGCTGGCGGTACCATTGGGCATCGTCAGCGCCCTGCGGGCCAACAGCAAGATCGATCGGGTGATCACCATCGGCGGCTTTTTCTGCCTGTCGGTGCCCAATTTCATGATGGCGATCATCCTGATCTATGTCTTCGGGCTGTGGCTGGGTTGGCTGCCGGTGACCGGTTACGAGCCGATCTCGGAAGGCCTTTGGGTCAATGTTCGAACCTTCATTCTGCCGGCCTTCAGTTTCGCCCTGGCGGAATGGACCGTGCTGACCCGGGTGCTGCGCGCCGACATGATCGGCGTGCTGCAGGAAGATTACATCTCGATGGCCCGGGCCAAGGGCATGCCGATGCGCCGTATCCTCTGGGTGCATGCCCTGCGGCCGTCCTCGTTCTCGCTGATCACCCTGCTGGGCTTGCAGATCGGCGCCTTGATCGGCGGCTCGATCATCATTGAATCGATCTTCGCCCTGCCCGGCGTCGGCCGGCTGCTGATCGGATCGATCTTCGCCCGCGACTTCATGATGATCCAGGGCTGCGTCACCTTCATCGCCCTGGCCTACGTGGTCGTCAATTTCACCGTCGATATGTGCTACGCGCTGCTCGATCCCAGGGTCAGAACGGCGAGGTCACATGGCTAGCCTCACCACCCGGGACGAACTCGACAAGAATTCCGGCCTGGAACAGGAAAACCTCGAGGCCCAGGAGTCGGCACGCAGCCGGCGTCGTTTCGGTCCGTTCTTCTGGTTCCCATTGGCATGGCTTGGCTTCATCGTCTTCTGCGCCATTTTCGCCGATCTGCTGCCGTTGCGGCCGAACGACGAAATGGACTTCACGGAAATAAGCATACCGCCATGGGAATCCGAGACCTATTGGTTGGGCACCGATCTGCAGGGGCGCGATATCCTCTCGCGCATCATCTATGGCGCCAGGGTCTCGCTGACCGTCGGCGCGGTCGCCACCTCCATCGGCATGTTCTTCGGCCTCTGCATCGGTCTGCTGGCCGGCTACTACCGGGGCTGGACCGAAACCGGCATCACCATGGGCCTGGATACCGTGCTAGCGCTGCCGGCCCTGGTGGTTCTGCTGCTGGCCTCGGTCACCTTCGGCGGCAGCCTCAAGGTCGTCGGCATCAGCCTGGGGCTGTTGCTGATCCCGGCCTTCGCCCGGGTCAGCCGGGCCAATACCCTGAACTTCGCCCAGCGCGAGTTCGTCGTCGCCGCCAAGGCCATGGGCGCGCGGGATCTACGCATCATCCTGCTGGAAATCCTGCCCAACGTGGTGCTGCCGGTGGCCGCCTACGGGCTGGTGGTGGTCGCCTTCGCCATCGTGGTCGAGGGCGCCTTGAGCTTCCTCGGTCTCAGCGTGCCCTCGCCGGTGCCGAGCTGGGGCGGCATGATCGCCGAGGGCCGCGAATCCCTTGGCGAGACGCCGCATATCGCCTTCATCGCGGCGATCGTGATGTTCCTGACCGTGCTGTCCTTCAACCTAGTCGGCGACGCGCTGAGAAGCCGTCTGGCCGATCTGCGCGAAAGCGCCGTTTAGCCCGCATTCCCGCCGGCGACCCGAGGGCCAAGACGGAATTCAATCGGTAACCGCGAAGTGGCAGGCCGCCTGGTGGCCCTCGGCGATATCCACCAGCGGCGGCACGACCTCGGTGCAGATGGCCTCCGCCCGCAGGCAGCGGGTGTGAAACCGGCAGCCCGGCGGCGGCTCGGTCGCCGAGGGCAATTCGCCCTCTTTCATCGCCGCCAGTTTCGGCGGCCGGGTCGGGTCCGCCTCCGGGATCGCGCTCAACAGGGCCGCCGTGTAGGGATGGGCGGGCGCCCGGTAGAGGGTTTCGGAATCGGTCATCTCGCAGATCCGGCCGAGATACATCACCGCGACCCGGTCGCAGACCAGCTTCACCACCGAAAGATCGTGCGAGATCAGCAGCATGCTCAAATCGTAGCGATCCTTCATGTCCTGCAGCAGGTTGATGATCTGCGCCTGGATCGAGACATCCAGCGCCGACACCGGCTCGTCGCAGATCAGGATCGACGGCTCGGAGGCCAGCGCCCGGGCGATCGAGATGCGCTGGCACTGCCCGCCCGAGAACTGGAACGGCCGCCGCTGCAGGCTGCTGTCCGGGTCGAGCCCGACCGCCTGCAGCACCTCCCTTACCCGCGCGTCCCGTTCCTCGGGCGTGCCGATACCCATGATGACCAGCGGCATGGCGACGATATCGGCAACCTTTCGCCGCGGGTTCAGCGAGGATATCGGGTCCTGGAAGATCATCTGGAAATGCCGCCGCTCGCGGCGCAGCTCCTCGCGCCCAAGCGCCGCCAGATCGACCCCGTTCATGATCACCTTGCCCGATTTCGGCGCCGGCAATTGCATGACCGCGCGCGCGGTCGTCGATTTGCCGCAGCCCGACTCGCCGACCAGACCCAGGGTTTCGCCGGGACGGATCTCGAAACTGACGCCGGATACCGCGTGTACGACACGTTTGCCGTCGAGCGGAAATTCGACGACCATGTCCTCGACCTTGAGCACCGGCTCCTTCGGCGTCGTTTCCGGCGCAACCACGGACATCACGATACCTCCGCCGCCGCCCTGGTGGGCGGCTGGCCGACCGGCCGCCAGCAGGCGTAGGTATGGTCGGCGCCGTCATCGCTTCGCAAGCTGGGTTCGGCCTCCTGGCAATGCTCGTCGGCCCGGCTACAGCGCGGCGCGAAACGGCAGCCCAACGGCGGATTGATGAGGTTGGGCGGGTGCCCCGATATGGTCTTCAAGCGCGTGTGGGTCGGCTGGTCGAGATGCGGAATGCTCTCCATCAGCGCCTGGGTGTAAGGCATCCTGGTGTTCGCGAACAGCGCCTTGGTGGATGACCGCTCGACCAGCTTGCCGGCATACATGACCGCGATCTCGTCGGTGCGGCCGGCCACCACGCCTAGGTCATGGGTGATCAGGATCATCGACATGTGCCGTTCCCGTTGCTGCTGTTGCAGCAGATCCAGGATGCCGGCCTGCACCGTGACGTCCAGCGCCGTGGTCGGCTCGTCGGCGATCAGCAGTTTCGGCTCGCAAGCCAAGGCGATGGCGATCGCCACGCGCTGGCGGATACCGCCCGAAAGCTGGTGCGGGAACTCGTCGATCCGCCGTTCCGGCGACGATATGCCGACCGCCCGCAGCAATTCGATGCCGCGGTCGCGGGCCTCGTTCTTCGACATCCGCAGGTGGTGGATCAGGGTTTCGGCGATCTGCGCCCCGACCTTCATGACCGGGTTCAACGAGGTCATCGGGTCCTGGAAGATCATCGCCACTTCGCGGCCGCGGATCTCGCGCAGGGATCGCTCGTCCAGCCCCCGCAGGTCATGACCGTTGAAGACGACCCGGGCCTCGGGGGAGATCTTGGCGCTCTTGGGCAGCAGACCCATCAGGGTGCGGCACAAAATGGTCTTGCCGCAGCCGGATTCACCGACCAGGCCCAGCGTCACGCCATGATCCAGGGTGAACGACACGCCGTCCACCGCCCGCACCAAGCCCCGCTCGGTTTGGAAGTGGGTGTACAGATTGTCGACTTGCAACAGCGGCGGTTCTGACATCCGTCCTATTCCGGGCGACCAGGCGCCGCAAGGAACGACCCTCCACCGCCCCCCGGTTCCCGGTTTGGCGATCGGCACGGCGGTTCGCAAATGCGGCTGTATTCTCCCAGTCACCTCCCCCCGATTGGGCCGTTTTTCCTCGTTTGACCGCTCCGATCTGAACGCCGGCTACGGTCGGACACGCCCCGTCCTCCCGGTTGTTACGCCGAGAACCCTAGGGCGTACGGTTCGTGAAGATCAAGGCCCAACTTCGCCGAAACGGTCATGCTATCCTGGGCTGGCGCCTTACATCGACGATCGGCCGAAGAGGTTGCTGATGCCTTGCCGAAGAACCACGGAACCGGCGCCCCACCGACGACAGGGCCGCGCCAAGGGGCCGATCCTGTCGGCCGCCTTGTTGCTGGTCGGCTCGGCGGCGATGTCGGCAACGGCCGTCGCCGAGGACACGCCGGCCGGCACCTACACCTTCCAGTTCGAGAACGATCTGTTCTACGGCGCCGACCGCCACTACACCAACGGCGCCCGATTGTCGTGGGTATCGCCGCCGAACGACAAGGGCTTCGATCCGCTATCCGGTTTGCTGAAACTGCTGAGGCTGAACCATGAGGGGAGTACCCGGCGGGGCTTTGCCCTGGCACAGGAGATCTACACCCCGGCCGACCGCCGTCGCACCGACCTGATTGACGACGATCGGCCCTACGCCGGCTGGCTTTATCTCGCGACGTCCCGGCATACGGAGACGGCCGGGTCCGGCGGCTTCAAGAGAAAACTCGATTCCGTCGAACTCGACTTCGGCATCGTCGGACCCCATGCCTACGGCAAGGAGACCCAGGACTATGTTCATGACCTCCGGGTGATCGACCGGTTCGACGGCTGGCACCACCAGTTGCGGGACGAACCCGGCGTGGTGTTGATGTACGAGAGGAAATGGCGCGACGATCCCCGGCCCGCCTTTCCAAAAAGCCTGGAGATGGACGTGGTACCGCACGTCGGCGGCAGTATCGGCAACGTGTTGAGCCACGTGAACGTCGGCGGCGCCGTTCGCTATGGCCACAACGTGCCCGAGGATTTCGGGCCGCCCAGCCTGATGAAAGGCATGCGGACCTTGGACAGCCACCAGAACGACGGCGGCTACAGCCTGTATGCCTTCGCCGGGGCCGAGGCACGGCTGGTGGCCTGGAACATCTTCCTGGACGGCAACACCTTCCGCGACAGCCACCGGGTCGACAAGGAGGCATTGGTGGCCGATTTGTCCATTGGCCTGGCCTATGAATATGGCTGTTTCAAGATCGCCTATACCTCGGTGCTGCGCAGCCGCGAGTTCCAGGGCCAGGCCGACAACTCCCGTTTCGGCTCGCTCAGCGTGTCCTGGCGATTTCCTTGACCCCGCCGGCATTTACCCCTGCCACGGGCCGCCGCGGTCGGTATGATCGCGGCCCTGGGGACACACCCTTCCCGCAATAGCTTGGAGCGCGTGGCGCATGGCCGAACCGTCCAGCCACCGACCGGAGGCGGCGACGCCGTGAGCGTCCGGCCGACGCCGCCCGACGGCTTCGCAACGACGGTGCCGGTGGCCATCGTCGGCGGCGGTGCCTGCGGCCTGGTGGCGGCGCTGACCCTGGCGGATACCGGCATCGCGCCGCTGGTCCTGGAACGGGACGCCACGCCCAGCGGTTCCACCGGCCTGTCCTCGGGCATGATCCCGGCCTGCGGCACCCGCATGCAGCGGGCCGAGGGCGTCGAGGACAGCGTCGATTTACTGGTCCGCGATGTCCAGGCCAAGGCCAAGGGGCAGGCCGATCCGGCCATCGTCGAGGCGGTGGCGGCGGTCTCCGGCCCCACCATCGAATGGCTGGTCGACCGCCACGGCATCGAGCTGACCCTGGTCGGCGGCTTTCTCTACCCCGGCTTCAGCGCCCTGCGCATGCACGCCCCGCCCTCGCGCCAGGGCGCCGACCTGATGGGCGGCCTGTTGCGGGCCGGGGCCGAAGCCGGCATCGATTTGCTGACCGACGCCCATGTCAACGCCCTGTTCGCCGACCCCGACGGCCGGGTGCGCGGCCTGCAAATCGAACGGCCCGACGGCGGCGGCGAGAAGATCGGCTGCGGCGCCCTGATCCTGGCCTGCAACGGTTTCGGCGGCAACGCCGCGATGATCCGCCAGCACATCCCGGAAATGGTCGAGGCGAGCTATTTCGGCCACGCCGGCAACCAGGGCGACGCGGTCATCTGGGGCCAGGCCCTGGGCGCGGCGATCCGGCACATGGGGGCCTATCAGGGCCACGGCTCGGTCGCGGCACCTCACAACATCTTGATCACCTGGGCCCTGATGATGAATGGCGGCATCCAGATCAACCGGGACGGCCGCCGTTTCGCCGACGAACACCGCGGCTATTCCGAACAGGCGGTGGACGTATTGGCCCAGCCCGACGGCATCGCCTGGCAGGTATTCGACGACCGCCTGCTGGCCCTGGGCCGGGAGTTCGAGGATTTCCGCCAGGCCGAGGCGGCCGGCGCGCTGCGCCACGGCGACGACGAAAACGCCCTGGCGGCCACCATCGGAGTGCCGGCGATGGCCCTGGCGAAGACCCTGGCGGAATGCCGGAAGTGGGCGGCTGGCAAGGCGTACGACCCCCTGGGCCGTGATTTCAGCAGCCAACCGGCGCTGGCACCGCCCTATCACGCGATCAAGGTCTCGGGCGCGCTGTTCCACACCCAGGGCGGCCTGGTGATTGATCCACTGGCGCGGGTGCTGCGCCCGGACGGCACCGCCCTGCCCAACCTGTTCGCCGGCGGCGGTGCGGCCTGCGGTGTCTCGGGCAGCCGGGTCTGGGGCTATCTGTCGGGCAACGGCCTGCTGACGGCGGTCGGCCTGGGCCGTCTGGCCGGCCAGACGGCGGCGGCCTTGGTGGCGCCGTGCTAGGTCATGTTCCGTTAACAAATTAACTGCTAACGTTTTCGGTCCTGCGCATCTTGGGAGCGCCAATGGCCATCCGGCTTCGTTATATGCTGGCCGCCGCGTTCATCGTCGTGGCCACGGTACCGGTGTTCTATCTCGGCCTGTGGGTCGAGCGTACCGCCATGGACCGCGAAATCTCGGCGGTGCGGGAGAAGCATCTGCTGCTGGCCGGCAACATGACCGCCGCCCTGGAACGCTACGCCAAGGACGCGCGGGCGACCTTCGACACCCTGATCCGGGTAGCCGCCAAAGGCGACCGCCTGCACACCATGGCCGATTTGGTGCGGCAGCTCGGTTTCCGGCATTTCTGCGTTTTCGACCATCAGGGACAACTGGTCTCTCGGATCAATTTGCTGGATGGCTCACCCGCCCTCGACGGCGCCTTGCTGGCCGAACTGACGGCCGGCAGCGGTGAGGACAGCCGCTTCAGCCCGGTGCGGGCCAATACCGAGGGACAGCCGGCGATCTTCCTGACCCGCCGCCTGGCCGGCGGCCAACTCGCCATCGCCGAGTTGAGCACCGACTACCATGTGCGCCTGCAGAAGGCGATCGCCTTCGGGCGCAAGGGTCACGCGGCGATCGTCGACCGCCAAGGCAACATCATCGCCCATCCCAACCCAGCCTGGCGGATGGCCATGAAGAACATCGCCAAGGTCGAGCCGGTCAAACAGATGATGGCCGGCGGCAGCGGCGTCACCAATTTCTATTCCCCGGCCCTGAAGAAGGACATGGTCTCGGGCTATACCACGGTGCCGGAAACCGGCTGGGGGGTGATGGTGCCGCAGCCGATCGAGGAGTTGGAGGAACGCGCCGGCGAGGTCAAGGCGGCCGCCCTTTCGTTGATCGTCGCCGGCCTGTTCATCGCCGCGATCCTGGGCTGGTTCCTGGCCGGCGTGCTGATCCGCCCGGTGGAGGCCGTGCTGACGGCGGCCCGGGAGATCGCCAACGGCCGACTGCAGGCCCGGGTACGGCGGCCGGACCGGCTAACACCGACGGAATTCCGCGAACTCGCCACCGACTTCAACGAAATGGCCACGCGGATCGAGTCCGCCAACGAGAAAATGGTCGCGGCGGTCGAACGCGCCCGCCGGGCGGACACCGCGAAATCGACCTTCCTGGCCAACATGAGCCACGAATTCCGCACGCCCCTGAACGCCATCATCGGCTTCGCCGACATGATGCGCAGTGAATTGCTGGGACCCATCGGCAACCGCCGCTACCGGGACTATGCCGGCGACATCATGGTGTCGGGCGAGCACCTTTTGGATGTCGTCAACGGCATCCTCGATCTGTCGAAGATCGAGGCCGGCAAGATGGAGCTGGAGGACGACGCGGTCGATTTGCCGACCGTCCTGCGGGAAGCGCAGACCCTGGTCGAGGACGACGCCCGCAAGGCGGAGTTGAACCTCAGGCTGGAGATCGAGGCGGAGCTGCCGGCGGTGCGGGGCAGTGCCGTGAAATTGAAGCAAGTGGCCCTGAACCTTTTGTCCAACGCCACCCGGTTCACCCCGGCCGGCGGCGACGTCGTCCTATCGGCGCGGCAGGAGATCGAGGGCGACATCGTGATCCGCTGTCGCGATACCGGCATCGGCATGAACGAAGAGGAAATCGAGCAATCGCTGACGCCGTTCACCCAGGTCGATGGCGAACTCAGCCGCAAGTACGAGGGCACCGGCCTGGGCCTGCCGCTGGCCCGGCGGCTGGTCGAACTGCATGACGGCCGATTGGAAATCGAGAGCATCCCCCACCAGGGCACCACGGTGACGGTGCGGTTGCCGCGCAAGCGGGTTGGGCCGCGGGCCGAGCCGCAAGACCAGGCGATCGCCGCCGTCAAGGGCGAGGCCGCGGCGTCCCGTTAGGAAATTTCCGGTTTGACTGAGAACACCTGACCAGCGCCGCCAGTGGATGCGCGGGTCACCTGCCTTCGCCGTAGCGAAGCATCGGCTTCGCGCAAGCAGGAGCCCGCAACGAGGTAGTTTCGGGGACAGGATTAAATCCTGTCCCCGAAACTACCTCGCCCCCCGTCATTGCCGGGCGTGACCCGGCAATCCATGGTGAACCAAGTCACGCCATCGCCGTCGAAGCCGATTGAGGCCGTAGCTGGCCATGCTCCCGTGTGAACGACAACGGCCCTACTCCGCCTCTTCGTCCCAGTCGTCGGGCGGTTCGACGGCGGGGATGGCGTAGCTCTCGTTCAGCCAGCGGCCCAAGTCCAGGTCGGCGCACCGGCCCGAGCAGAACGGCCGGAAGCGGTCCGCCGTTGGCTTGCGGCAGACCGGGCAGAGCCGGGGTTTGGCCGCGCCGCTCATAGGGGCGACACCTGAAAACTTTCGCGCGGCAATTCCGGATCCGCGGTCAAGCGCACCCGGCAGCCATGGCGCGCGGCCAGTTCGGTCAGCAGGGCGCCGTCCGGGCCGCCCAGATCCGCCACCACCTCCACCGCCGCCGTCACCGCCAGGGCCCGGCCCTTGCCGGCGGCGGCCTCGCGGCGGATGCGCTCGAGCAGGTTGTCCGCCACCGCCCGGGCGCTGGGCCGATGGCCGCTGCCGGCGCAACAGGGGCAGACCTCGCCCAAACGTTCCGCCAGGCCGGGTCCCCGCCGCCGGCGCGAGAGTTCGACCAGGCCCAGTTCCGACATCCGGCCGATCCGGACGCTGCCGCGATCGCCGGCGAAGGCGCCGTGCAGGGCCCGCAGCAGCCGGCCGACGTCGCCCCGGCCCTGCATGCGGATGAAATCGATCACCACGTTGCCGCCGATCTCCCGCAGGCGCAGTTGCCGGGCGACCTCCGCCGCCGCCTGCATGTTGGTTTCCCGCCACAACCGGGCACTATCGCCGCCACCGTCGGCGGCCGCCGTATCGACGTCGATGGCGCACAACGCCCGGGTGGTCTCGATGGTCAGCCGGCCGCCCGAGGGCAGCGGCACCTCGCGGCCCAGGGCGATCTCGATCTGGCCTTCGATATCGTGCCGGGCGAACAGCGGCGTCGGCTCGTCATGCAGCCCAATCAACCCCTCCGCCGCCGGCAGGTCTTGCCGGCATTGGCCGCGCATTTCGGCGGCCAGGGCGGCATCGTCGACCACGATCCGTGACAGGGCCGGGCCCAAATGGTCCCGCAACGCCCGCAGCAGGCCATCGTCGCCGGCATCGAGCAGCGCCGGCGCCGCGGCCGCATCGGCCCGGGCCTTGATAGCCGCCCATCGCCCCACCAGCCGCTCGGCCTCGTCGCCCAGTTGATCGTCGCTCATTTCGGCCGCGGCGGTGCGCACGATCAGCCCTCTGCCATGTTGCCCGGCCAGTCCCTCGCCGAGAACTTCCAGGCGCCGGCGCTGGCCGGCATCCTTGATCCGCTCGGACACCACCACCGCCCGGCCGCGCGGCAGCAGCACCAGGCCTCGGCCGGTCAGTCGCGGCCGGCAACTCAACCGGGGTCCCTTCTCGTCCTCGGCCTCCCGGTTCACCTGCATGATCAACGCCTGGCCTTCCTGCACCGCCCGGCCGATCGGCTGGCCCCGCCGCCCCGGGGCGTCGCGGGCCGGCAGGAATCCCTGCCGCCCTTCGCCGATATCGACGAAGGCGGCGTCCAGGTCCGGCGCCAGGGCCCGCACCCGGCCCAGGATCAGCCGCCCCGGTCGCGGCGTGTCCCTATCGTCCAGCAGCAGTTCGAGCAGCCGGCCCCGGGCGACCAGGGCCAGGCGACGGCGGCGCGGGCCGGTGTTGACCAGGATTTCCTCGATCATCCGTCCGGCCCCGGCATGGCATTGACGGGGTAGCCCAACCCCGCCAGCAGGTTCGCCGTCTCGAACAGGGGCAGGCCGACGACGTTGGAGTAGGAGCCGCGCAGGGAGCGGACGAAACGGCCGGCCCGGCCCTGAATGGCATAGCCGCCGGCCTTGCCGCGCCATTCGCCGCTGGCCAGGTACCAATCCACCTCGCCCCCATCCAGGCGCTTGAAGCCGACGGTGGTCTGCACCGTGCGCAGGCGGGCCTCGCCGCCGGGCGGCGCCACGGCGATGGCCGTCAGCACCCGATGCCGCCGTCCCGACAGCAGCTCCAGGCAGCGCCGCGCCGCCGCCAGGTCGACCGGCTTGGGCAGGATGCGCCGGCCGACGGCGACCACCGTATCGGCGCCCAGCACATAGGCATCGGCATGCCGTTCCCGCGCCAGCGCCGTCTTGCCGCCGGCCAGCCGACGGGCCAGGTCGCTGGGCAATTCGTCACGCCGGCGGGCTTCGTCCAGCGGCGCCGGGCAGACCGCGTCCGGTTCCAGGCCGATCTGTCGCAACAGATCGAGCCGGCGCGGCGAGGCCGAAGCCAGGACCAGTCGGGCGTCCGCCGTCATCGGATCCGTCGCCTGGCCGGGCGGTGGGGCTATTTGTAGCGGTAGGTGATCCGGCCCTTGCTCAAATCATAGGGCGTCATCTCGACCAGCACCTTGTCGCCGGCCAGCACCCGGATCCGGTGCTTGCGCATCTTGCCCGCGGTATGGGCCAGAACTTCGTGTTCGTTTTCCAACTTCACGCGAAACATCGCGTTGGGCAGCAGTTCGGTCACCGTGCCCGGAAACTCGAGGAGTTCCTCTTTCGCCATCGCCTTACCTTCATTTGCGCCGTGATGGGCCGTAGTAATGGGCAGCGAAGGGCAAAAAAGCAAGCTCTTATCCGCCTTTTTCCGCTTCCTCGGGGTCGAAACGGGCCTGGATACGGCGTTGCAGATCGTCGCGGATCTGGCGGTAGGACTCCAGGATCGCCTCGCGGCTGCCGCGGGCATCGGTGGGGTCGTAGGTCGGCCAGTATTCCAGTTCGATGGCCATGGTCCGGGTCAGTTCCACCGCCTTGTGCTGGGCCTCGGGCGTCAGGGTAATCACCAGATCGAACGAGGTATCCTCGAGATCGTCGAAGGTCTTGGCGTCGTGCCGGGCGATGTCGATGCCGATCTCGGCCATCACCGCCACCGCGAAGCCGTCGACGCTACCCTGGCGGACGCCCACGGAATCGATATAGATGCTGTCGCCGAACAGTTGCTTGGCCAGGCCCTCGGCCATGGGTGAACGCACGGAATTGAAATTGCAGGCGAACAGAACGCTGCCCGGAGCCCGCGCCATGTCCGATCAGGCCCGTATCTGCAACACGCAAACCAGGGTGAACAGGCGGCGGGCGGTTTCGCCGTTGACTTCGATCTTGTCGCCCAGCCGCTCACGCAACAGATCCGAGCCTTCGTTGTGCAGGCCCCGCCGGCCCATGTCGATGGCCTCGATCTGCGACGGCGAGGCGGACTTGATGGCCTGGTAATAGCTTTCGCAGACCGTGAAATAGTCCTTGATGATGCGGCGGAACGGCGTCAGCGGCATCTGCACCTTGGTCAGCGGGGTTTCGTCCTCGGCCCGGATATCCAGGACCAGGCGGTGTTCCTCCATGCCCATGTGCACGCTGTAGGGGCCGGTGAAATCGCCGACCGGCTGGAAATGGTTCTCCTCCAGAAGGTCGTAGATCGCCACCCGCCGCTCGTGCTCGATGTCGGGCGAGCGGCGGATCACCGTGCGCTCGTCCAGGGTGATGTTGACGATGCGTTGGGATTCCGACACGTCCAAAGGCCTATTCACGACGGTTCAGGCGCACGGCGATGGCGCGGGCATGGGCCGACAGCCCCTCGGCCTCGGCCAGCACCATGGCGTCGGGGGCCAGTTGGGCCAGGCCGGCGGCGTCGCAGGCGATGATGCTGGAGCGTTTGAGGAAATCCAGCACCGACAGGCCGGAGCTGAAGCGGGCGCTGCGCGCCGTCGGCAGCACGTGGTTGGGCCCGGCGATGTAGTCGCCGATCGCCTCCGGCGCGTGCCGGCCGAGGAAGATCGAGCCGGCGTTGCGGACCTTGGAAAGCATCGCCTCGGGGTCGGCGAGGGCGATCTCCAGATGCTCGGGTGCTACGCGGTCGACCAGGCGGGCCGCCTCGGCCCACTCCCCGATCACGATCACGGTGCCGAAGCGGTCCCAGCTGGCCCGCGCGATCTCGGCCTTCGGCAGGGTGGTCAATTGCGCCGCCAGCGCCGCCATCACCCGATCGGCGAAATCGGCGTCGTCGGTGATCAGGATGGCCTGGGCCGAGGTATCGTGCTCGGCCTGGGAGAGCAGGTCGGCGGCGATCCAGGCCGGGTCGTTGTCGCCGTCCGCCAGCACCAGGATTTCCGACGGGCCGGCGATCATCTCGATGCCGACGGTGCCGAACACCCGGCGCTTGGCCGCCGCGACATAGGCGTTGCCGGGGCCGACGATCTTATCCACCGGGGCGATGCTGTCGGTGCCGTAGGCCAGGGCGCCGATCGCCTGGGCGCCGCCGATGCGATAGATCTCGTCGATGCCGGCGAGCCGCGCCGCCGCCAGCACCAGCGGGCTGATCTCGCCGTCGGGGGTCGGCACCGCCATGGCCAGGCGGGGCACGCCCGCCACCTTGGCCGGAATGGCGTTCATCAGCAGCGAGGACGGATAGGCCGCCAGGCCGCCCGGCACGTACAGCCCGACGGCGGCGATCGCCGTCCAGCGATGGCCGAGGGAGATGCCGGCCTGGTCGGTGAAGCGGTCGTCGGCGGGCAGTTGCCGGCGGTGATAGGCCTCGATGCGTTCGGCGGCGTGGCGCAGGGCCTCGACGGCCCGGGGCTCGACTTCCGCCATCGCCCGGTCAAGTTCCGCCGCCGGGATACGCAAATCCTCCGCCCGGTAGTCGACCCGGTCGAACCGCCGGGTGTACTCCAGCACCGCCCCGTCGCCGCGCTGGCGCACCTCGTCCAGGATCGCCGCCACCACCTGGTCGACATCGGCCGCGGCCTCCCGCTTGTCGGCCAGGAAGGCGGTGAAGCGGGCCTCGAAATCCTTGGTGCTGCTGTCGAGCCTAAGCGGCATCCCGGTCCAGTGCCTCCCGGAAGCGTTCGACCCAGGCCGACAGCCGTTCCGGCTGGGTCTTGGCGGCGGCGCGGTTGACCACCAGCCGCGAGGAGATGTCGGCGATCCGTTCGACCTCGACCAGGCCATTGGCCCGCAGGGTCTGGCCGGTGCTGACCAGATCGACGATGCGGCGGCACAGGCCCAGGCTGGGCGCCAGTTCCATGGCGCCGGACAGGCGGATGCACTCGGCCTGCACGCCGCGGGCGGCGAAATGGGCCCGGGTGATGGCCGGGTATTTGGTGGCGATGCGGATGTGGCTCCAGCGTTCGGGATCGTCGTCCCGGGACATCTCGGCCGGTTCCGCCACCGCCAGATGACAGTGGCCGATATCCAGGTCCAGGGGCGCGTAGATCTCCGGGTAGCCGAATTCCATCAGCACGTCGTTGCCGGCCACGCCCAATTGGGCGCCGCCGAAGGCAACGAAGGTGGCGACGTCGAAGCTGCGCACCCGGACGATCTCCATGTCCGCATGGTTGGTGGCGAACCGCAGTTGCCGCGAGTCGGGGTCGTCGAAGGCGCCCTCCGGCTCGATCCCGGCCCGCCGCAACAGCGGCATCGCATCGGCCAGGATGCGCCCCTTGGGCAGGGCGATAACCAGCTTGTCGTCCATGGTCATGGCGGCGCCCGCCCCCTCAGCCCGCCTCGCCGGCATCGTGCGCCGGGCGGTTGGGCGTCGGCCAGCCCTCGTCGATGTCGCTCAGCCGGCAGTCCACGTGCTCCACCTCCAGGCGAATGGCGCCGCCGCCGGCGAATTCCAGGGTGACCTGCTGGCGTTCGCCGGCCGGCTCGGCGCGGATCGCCAGCAAGGGCAGCAGTCCCTCGCGGTCGGCCATGTCGATACCCTGGCTGCGGACCCGCAGCACGTCGTCGAAATGCAGGCCGCTGCGAATGCGCTGGCCGCCCTCCGGCCCGACCTCCCTGGCCAGTTCCCAGCGGAAGCGGGTGGCGACCAGGGCGAAGCGGCGCAGCCGGGACATATAGGTCATGTCGCCGATCCGGGCGATGGCGTCCTGCATGCAGGCGGACACCACTTCCAGGTCGTCGGCGTCTTCCGCCCGCAGCCGCAACAGCCGGTCCGTGATCATGGCGCCCGCCCGCTCACTCGATCAGCCGGGCGATATCGGCGCCGCAGCCCATCAGCTTCTCTTCCAGCCGCTCGTAGCCGCGGTCCAGGTGGTAGACCCGGTTGACCACGGTTTCGCCCTCCGCCGCCAGGCCGGCCAGCACCAGCGAGACCGAGGCACGCAGATCGGTGGCCATCACCGGGGCGCCGTGCAGGCCGGTTGAGCCGCGGACCATCGCCGTCGCCCCCTTGACGGTGATGTCGGCGCCCATGCGGACCAGCTCCGGCACGTGCATGAAGCGGTTCTCGAAAATGGTTTCGGTGATCATCGCGGCGCCGTCGGCGACCGACATCAGCGCCATCATCTGGGCCTGCAGGTCGGTCGGGAAGCCGGGGTAGGGCTCGGTGGTGACATCGACGCTGGCCACGCCCGTTCCGTTGCGGAAGACGCGGATGCCGCCCGCCACCGGTTCGATGCCCACATTGGCCTGGCCCAGGCTGGCGACGGCGGCCTCGATCAGTTCCGGGCGGCCGCCCAGCAGGGTCAGATCGCCGCCGGTGATCGCCGCGCCAATGGCAAAAGTGGCGGTCTCGATACGATCGGGCAGCACCGTGTAGTCGGCCCCCGACAGCCGCGTCACGCCCTGGATGCGCAGCGTATCGGTGCCGATGCCCTCGATCCGCGCGCCCATGCGGTTCAGGCAGTTGGCCAGGTCGCCGACCTCGGGCTCGCGGGCGGCGTTCTCCAGCACCGTTTCGCCCTTGGCCAGGGCCGCCGCCATCAGCAAATTCTCGGTGGCGCCGACCGAGACCCGGGGGAACACCACCACGCCGCCCCGCAGGCCGCCCGGCGCCCGGGCCGCGATATAGCCGTCGTCCAGCGCGATCTCCGCCCCCAGGGCGGCCAGGCCGCGCATGTGCATGTCGACCGGCCGGGTGCCGATGGCGCAGCCGCCGGGCAGCGACACCCGGGCCTGGTGGCAGCGCGCCAGCAGCGGCCCCAGGACCAGCACCGAGGCCCGCATCTTGCGCACGATGTCATAGGGCGCCTCGGTGCGGCTGACCTTGGCGGTGCGCAGGTCGAGGACGTGGCCCATGTGGCCGCCGCCCGGATGGTCGCCGGCCATGGAGACCTCGGTGCCATGCTGGGCCAAGAGATGGGTCATGGTGGCGATATCGTCCAGGTGCGGCAGATTGCGCAGGGTCAGGGTCTCGTCGGTCAGCAGGCTGGCCGCGAGCAGGGGCAGGGCGGCGTTCTTGGCGCCGCTGATCTGAATGCTGCCGCGCAGCGGTTGGCCGCCGCGTATGCGTATCTTGTCCATCCGGACCCCGGATCGTCGCTGGCCGCCGTGGCGCCGTCGCCACGGCCGATGGCGGTGGGTTGTATCGCATCGCGCGGGGCCTGAAAACCAGCGTTTGTCGTGGCGGTGCCTCGACGCGGCAGGCGCCGGCGCTAGCCGTCCTTCGGCCGGGGCTTCTCGGTCGCCTCGCCGCCCGGCTCGTCGGCGGCCTCCGCCCGCCCGCGCCGCTGCCCCTTGCGCCGGGCCAGGTTGGCCCGCAGGGCCTCGGCCAGGCGCCGCTCGCGGCCTTCCCGAGCCGGTTTTCCACCGCCTTTGCCGCCCTTTACCGCCACCAAAACGCCCCTTATCGTACCGCTTGCCCCGCCAGGGAGGTTGTGGCAGTTTGCCGGACCGTCCCGGCGGTCTCAAGCCATCCGTGCCGCCGCCGCGCCGATGCGCCCACATAGCTCAGGGGTAGAGCACTCCCTTGGTAAGGGAGAGGTCGAAAGTTCAAATCTTTCTGTGGGCACCATTTCTTCGCCGTGAGAATCAGCGAAATTAACGGTTTTTCGGTGTGCCCAGGGCTGACCAAAGCCCAATCGGATTGCCTCGACAATCTTCTGGAAACAGTGGATGGACCGGCGGCTGACCCGGAGGTTTCAATCCCGTCGACGTAACTGACGCCGCCGCCCGAACCCTGCCAGACCCGCCAAGCCAACCCCAAGAATTACCAACGTCGCCGGTTCGGGGATGGACGACTTGAAGGTGAACTTGGCGAAGACCGTCGAGTTGGCCGTCGTCGTGTCGGAATCATTTGCTGGGTCCTGCGTGTATATGTAGTCCGTGTCCGTTACATCATCCCAATTTCGCACTATCGCGGTCACGATATTGGGCAGGGTAACGATGCCATATGGAATATAGAAATTACAAAGAAACGGTGAGAAGCAACCGAAAGTGAGTGCAGGAGCCGTATCGAAATTGCCCGGAGGACCATCGATTAGGACCTGATCCAACAAGGCCTGACCAGCTGCGAAGGCATCGGTGGCGTTGGTGAAATCAAAATCCGATACCGCGTCACAGTCGTCGAACAGGTCAATGCACCGTCCTTCAAGGAAATCGACATCGAATATCCCGACACCGGACACGACGACGTCCGTGGCGCCGACCAACTGACCCCCCGACAGAATGGGGGCCGCGTCGGCCGGGGCGACCGTTATGACCGCCGTGGCGACCACCATGAAAAGGCCCGTCAAGGCCGATATGACCGATCTGCCGCAGCTTGCCAGCTTTGTCTTCATCGTTGATTTTCGAAACATCACCAATTCCCTCCCAATGCGGATCGCGTTTCAAACCGCCTTGGAAAGCATTACGCAAAAACCATGCCAATTTCATCTTATCGTGGAATATCAATCGCTTAGTGCACAACCAAAAATGACGGGAATAAAGATGTGTAAGAACTATCGACAGTTTGAATTGATCAACAAGGCAATCTTAATATTTGGTGGTAGACATCCAATAAACTACGCAAATTTTGCCGAATTCCTGCAAAGGATTTTCGACTTTGTTGAGTTTCCCATTGGCCGAGCCCGGCGCAATGTGGACTGTTCATGGCCGGCGGCACGATCCTGACGTTCGCCCATGTGCTGATCGTCAAGGCGTTTCAGCTCGCCCCCTGCGCGGCGGTGTCACCGTTGAAATACCTCTCCCTGGTCTGGGCCGCCATGGTCGGCTTCATGGTCTGGGGCGACCTGCCGGGACCCATCAAGCTGCTGGGCGCGGCCATGGTCGTCGGCGCCGGTCTGTTCATCCTGTATGGCGAGACGAAACGCTAATCGTCGGGGGCCAACCGAACACCGGCGCCGGGCGCTGATCCGGCAGCAGCCTCTCCAGCGACATCATCGACCTCAGCCATGTTGGCCGGCACCAAATCGTTGGTCGAGACGCCGAGCGCGCGGGCGATCGACGCGGCATGCTCGAGCGACATACCGGATTTGCCGGTCTCGATATGGCTGATCATCCCCCGGGTGACGCCAGCCTGCGCGGCCAGTTGTTGCTGGCTGAGGCCGCGATGATCCCGCCACACCCGCACCGGATTCTCGCCGTCCATGAGCCGTTCGGCGATCGCCGCCGGCACCAATTCATCGGCACCGCCGGCAATCTCGGCGCGAACGCGACGGCCGGCCTCGAGGTCGGCCGTGTCTTCAGCAGCGCTCGTAAGACGCCCGTACTCATCAGGGCTCAACACATAGTGGCTGACCCGGCCGTCCGGGCCGCGGATTTCCTGAACCTTCGGCGTTGCGATCGTTTCTGCCATCAGTAAACGCCCCCGCGTGGTCCCATGGCGAGAACCATCAGCGTCCCGCCGTCGATTTCGAAAATGACCCGATAGTCGCCGATCCGCAGCCGCTGCTGGCCACACTACACGACAGTATTGCTGAGAGGCCGGTAATTTGCTGGAGTGGGCCGATTCTATTTTCGCAAATGGAGT
>JASLMH010000049.1 GCA_030746635.1 Alphaproteobacteria bacterium
GGTATTCTGCCGCGCAGGATGAGAGGAAGGCGAGCGACATGCTGTTCATTGTCGGCATGACAAGGGGCGGCAATACCTGGCTTGGCAAGATCTTCGACAGCCATTCCCGGGTGTTGTACCGGCACGAGCCGGACAGCATCCTGCGTTGCCGGGAAATCCCGGAAATCTGCGAAGACGACCAGGTCGACGACTACCTCGCCGCGGCCACGGACTATTTCCTACGGGTGTTCCAGGTGCGCACCTCGAAAGCCGTCGGCTCGTTCCCGGTGTTCAGCAAGGATTTCCATTCCGCCGCCGCCTTTAGACTCCGCCGGGCCATGGTCTATGGCGGCAAGGCGGCTGAGCGGACGATCTTGTTTCCGCGGTTCTTCCGCGACATGACCATCCCCGATCTGCTCGCCGCTGGCGGCCCGGCACCGGAAATGGTGGTCAAGTCGATCGCCGCCCTGGGGCGCATGAACCTGTTCATCCGGGCCTTCCCCGAGGCCAAGGTCATCCTGTTGCTGCGGCACCCCTGCGGGCAGATCCAGTCGACCCTGCGGGCGATCGAACTGGACCGGATCGACAACGCCGTGCCCGCCACCACCGATTGGGGCATTTACGAGGATATCTGCAATACCCGGATGGCGCGGGCGGCTGGCTTGGAGATGGCGGCGATCCGCGCCATGGACCCGGTGGAGCGGCTGGCCCACCGCTGGGCGGTGTTCAACGACCACGCCCTCGGCGTGTTGGAAGACCACGACAACGCCATCGTGGTCCGGTACGAGGACCTGTGCGACGAGCCGTTGGCGGAATCCCGGCGCCTGTTCGACTTCGCCGGCATCGAATGGCAGCCCGGCAACGAGGACTTCGTGCGCCAGAGTTCGGGCATCGGCGTCGCCGCCCAGGACCAGGAGACCTACGACCGGGTGTTTCGGGATTCGCGGAAAACCGCCAATCAATGGAAAAGCAAGCTGACCCCGGACCAGATCGGGATGATCCTGGCGATTACCGATCGAAGCCGCTCCGGGGCGTTTTTCGAGGCCCCCGGCGACGGGCATCTGGCCGAGAATCAGTCGTAGAACAAGGGCCGGCCGGCCGCGACTTCCTCGCGCAACATGTCCTGCACCAGATCCCGGATCGACCAATCGGGTATCTCGTCACCGGTGCGCAGGGCATCGCGGATCTGGCTGCCGCTGATCGGTTCCACGGCGCCGGCCTCGTCCAGGGGGCCATAGCCCTCCTTTTCCGGGTTGTAGCCAATGGCATCGAAGTGCACCGGCGCGATGCCGATATCGCCCAGGTCGTCGAACAACCTGCGATTGGCGTCGGGGGCATAGAAATCCGCCACGCCCGTGTGATCCCGGCCGACGATAAAATAGCTGCAGCCCATGTTCTTGCGGCACAGGGCGGTGAACACCGCCTCGCGCGGGCCGCTGTAGCGGGAATAGGTCTGGAAGCTGCCCAGCACCACCCGCTCCTTGGGGTAGAGGCCGAACTCCAGCAGCGTCTGATAGCTGCGCATGATCGGGCCGGGCAGGAAATCCCCGGCTTTTTTCGGGCCGATCACCGGGCTGATGTAGAGGCCGTCGGCGCCGGTGCGTTCCAGCGCCTGCATCTGGATGTATTCGTGCACCCGGTGCACCACGTTGCGGGTGTGAAACCCGACCACCTGGATCCAGCCCTTGTGGGCGAAAATGGACCGGGTCTGCGACGGCGTCAGCTCGTAGTGGCGATGCAGCGAGGGCAGGCGCTCGACCAGACGGACGTCGCCGGCGACCAGAAACTCGCCGCCGGCCATCAGCCGGGCGACGCCGGGATGCTCGGGGGCGTCGGTGCCGAACCATTTCGCCGCCGCCGCCTGGCGGTCGAAGCGCGAGACCTCGGCGACGTCGAGCAGGGAGTGCACCATGCCATCGTCGGTGGTCAGGGCGATGCGCTCGCCGGGGCCGAAACGGCGGGTCGCCGCCTCGGTCATTTGCAGCACCACCGGCATGGTCCAAACCGTGCCGTCCGGCAGGCGGTGGTCGTCCAACACCGCCTGCATGGTGTCCTGGTCCATGAAGCCGGTGAGCGGCGAGTAGGTACCAAGCGCGATCTGCTCGCAATCCAACAGATCGGTTTCCGCGACGGTCAGCTTCGGCAGGCGATCCAGTCCGGCCAGGTCGGCGCCGGCCGCCAGTCGATGCACCAGTTCGCCGCCGTGAGGTTCGACCAGGAGGTTGACCGGCGGCCGCGCCGCCAGCGAGGTCGGGTCTTCGGCTTGCGCCTTCTCGTATTCGCGGGTCATCCGCACGATCATGCCGGCGCAGCGGATCGGGTAGTCGCCGATCGCCGTCTCGGCCGCCAGGACCAGGCCGTCGGCGCCGTCATTCAGGGTGTTGTAGATGTCGTTGACCTCGGCCCGGGTCGGGATCGGCGAGGTGACCATGGATTCGAGCAGGTTGGTGGCAACGTAGGCCTTGCGATCGAGCTCCTTGACGCGGCGAATGATCGCCTTCTGCACCCGCGGGATCTGCTCCAACGGCACCTGCCGCGACAGGTCCCCGCGATCGATCAGCAGGGCGTTGGAAGCGGCGGCGATGGCGTCCAGGTTGTCCAGGCCGCTCAGGGTCTCGATCTTGGAAATCACGAAAGCGTCGTCGCCGACGATGGCCCGCAGGGTCGCCACGTCCTCGCCGCGATTGGCGAAGGACAGGGCGAAATGGCTCACCCCCTCGGCGACGCCGATACGCACCGCCTCCTCGTCCTTCGGGGTCAAGGGCGGCATCGTGACGTCGCGATCGACCGTCACCGCCTTGTTGTTGCCGATCTGGCCGCCGTTCAGCACCCGCATCACCACGTCGTCCGGGTTGCATTCGATCACCTGCGCCAGCACCGCGTTGAAATCGATGCTGACGAAATCGCCGACCTGGAACTCGCGGATGATCTCGCGGGGGTAGAGATTGAAGTTGACGGCGTCGGCCGGCACCCGGCGGACATGCACCCGCACGATGCTGTTTTCGCGGACGTTGACCGGGCCGTCGATGAACTCGCCGGTGCGGATCTGCGCCCCCTCGGTATCCAGGCACAAGGGCACCTTGGTGGCCCCCTGGATCAGGCGGATCGCCGCCGGCAGATCGGCATTGCGCGTATGGGAGAGGTTGATGCGGAACAGGTTGACGCCCAGCTCTTCCAGCCGTGATAT
Source organism: Alphaproteobacteria bacterium (assembly GCA_030746635.1). Lineage (GTDB taxonomy): Bacteria > Pseudomonadota > Alphaproteobacteria > JASLMH01. The sequence goes on from JASLMH010000049.1 coordinate 3,167, forward strand.
CATCTGCCCATTCAGGGTCGCCGGACCCAGGGTGCAAAGAAGTTCCTTCGACATGCCGGTCTTTATGATCTTGCCAACGGGTGGCGCAGGTTAGGCAAAGTGTTTGATATGCACAATGTTTTCCGGCCGTCGGCCGATCCTCGCGTGTCCTGAGCCATGGCCCTGGTCGGACGGCTCTGGCGCCGCTGGCGGCGGTTGGTGCTGTTGCTGTTTCTCGGCGGCACGGTGTTCGTCGCCCTGCCCCTGGCCTACGGCGCCTGGACCTCCTACGGCGAATGGAGCGGTACCTCCGATGCCCGCCACGAGCGGCGCGGCGGCACCGGCCAGGCTCCCGATCCGGCAACCACCCGGGAGGCCGTGGTGCAGGTCTACGCCGCCCGGGCGGCGCGCTGGCGCGGCGCCTTCGCCAGCCATACCTGGCTGGCCGTGAAGCCGCGCGACGCCGAGCAATACACCCGCTACGAGGTCTGGGGCTGGCGCCACGGCGAACGCGGCGGCAACACCGTCCGCGCCATTGCCGGCCGGGCCGACCATTACTGGTTCGGCTATCGGCCGGAACGGTTGGTCGATCTACGGGGGGCAGAAGCCGAATTGGCCATCCGGCAGCTGACCCGGGCCATCGCCGACTATCCCGCCGCCAAGCGGTACCGCATCTGGCCCGGCCCCAACAGCAACACCTTCGTCGCCCATATGGGACGACGGGCGCCGGCCCTGCGCCTGGACCTGCCGGCCCACGCCATCGGCAAGGATTTCCTGGCCGACGGCGGCATCTTCGCCCGCGCGCCCAGCGGCACCGGCTGGCAGCTCTCCCTGTTCGGCCTGTTCGGTATCCTGGTCGCCCTCGAGGAAGGCATCGAGGTCAACCTTTTCAGCCTGAACTACGGCGTCGACTTCCAGCCGCCGGCGCTTCGCCTGCCGGCCCTCGGCCGCCTGGGCTGGCCGCCCGCCGCCGCCGACGGTTAGGACTCGCTATTTTGTAGATAACCCCGCCGCTGCAGGTCGGTCAGTAGCAGATCGATCAGGGCCTCGCGGTCGTTAGCTTCGGTATCGAGGACGATATCCGGATCTTCGGGCGCCAGGTATTCGGAATTGGCGCCGATCAGGGTGTCGATCTCGCCGCTATTGGCCTTGGCGTACAGCCCCTTGGGGTCCCGGGCGGCACAAACCTCGATGGGACAGCGGACAAAGCCGGTGATCAGGTCGGCGATGCTGGCCAGGACATAGGCCCGGGCGTCGGGATTGGCGGTCAGGGCCGAAACCACCACGTTCAGGCCGGCCTCGCGGCTCTTGTTGGCCAGATGCACCAGGGTAGCGACCACCCGCTGCCGGTCCGCCGGCGCGAAGCCGTGGCCGGGACCGAAGAAATCGCGGACCTCGTCGCCATCGAAATGGATGATCGGCACCTCGCGGCCGCGCAGGGCAAGGGTCAGCAGTTCGGCCAGGGTCGACTTGCCGCTGGAGGTCGGGCCCAAAAGCCAGAGGATGAAAGGGCGTTGCGACATTGCTGCGATCCCATGCGCCGGCGGGCAACCGGTCCGGCAGCCACTTCTAGCACGGGCTCGGGGCGCGGGCGCCTATTTCGCGGTCCGCCGTTTGCGCATCTGCGGCGCCACCAATTCGATGAACCGCCGCAGCACCTTGGCATGCTCGGCCGGATCCCGGGCGTAGCGGTCCTGGATCAACAGACCGCGCATGAAGGCCCGGGCCATGGTCCACAGCACCCTGACGTCGTCGTCGTCGCGGTCGACGGATTCGAACCCCGCCACGTTGTTGCTGTCGATGGCGTCGTTCCATTGCAACAGGCGGTCCGACAGCCGTGCCTGCAACGCCTTGTCGGTGCGGCAGGCCGCCAGGATTTCCATCAAGGCGCGGTATTCCTTGGTGTTGACCAGTTTTTCCCAGGTCCACAGGATATCCGCCTCGACCGCCGCCCCATCGTCCGGGGAATCCGTCAATTCGCCCGCCGAGACGCTGAAGTCCGGACGCACCGCCCGTTGCAGCAGCCTATCGGCGGTTTCGCTGATCAGGTCTTCCTTTGTCGGGAAATGATGCTGCAAGGCGCCCCGCGAGACGCCGGCCTGGTCGACGATGCGGTTGATCGAGGTTTCGGCATAGCCGTGTTCCTCCAGACAGCGGATGGTGGCCTCGCAAATCTTGCGCTTGGCCGCCGCGGTCTGCGCTTCCTTCTTGCTGATCGGTGCCGTCGCACCGGCGTTGGCTACGGTATCCAAGGCGCGAAACGCCTCCATTCGTGATGAGTCGGTTGCCACGAGGTTGGCACCCTGTTATACAAACCGTACGTACGGCTTGTATAGATAATTCATAACGGGCGCGAGGGCAAGACGATGGCGAAGAAAACCATCCGGATCGGCGGAGCCAGCGGTTATTGGGGCGATTCCGCCATGGCGACGCCGCAACTTCTGAAGGCTGGCGGGCTGGACTATATCGTCTTCGACTACCTGGCCGAGATCACCATGTCGATCATGGCCCGGGCGCGGGCCAAGGACCCCGCCGCCGGCTTTGCCCGCGACTTCATCGGCGCGGTCCTGAAACCGAATTTGGCCGACCTCGCCCGCCAGGGCGTCAAGGTCATCTCCAACGCCGGCGGCGTCAATCCGCGGTCCTGCGGCGAGGCGGCGCGCGCCCTGATCGCCGAACAGGGTCTGAATCTGACGGTGGCGGTGATCGAGGGCGACGATCTGATGGACCGCAAGGACCAACTGTCGGTGCGGGAGATGTATTCGGGCGAAGACCTTCCCGACCCGGCCAGACTGGCCAGCATCAACGCCTATCTGGGCGCCTTCCCGATCGCCCGGGCCCTGGCCGAGGGGGCGGACATCGTGATCACCGGCCGGTCCGTCGACAGCGCCGTCACCCTGGGCGCCTGCATCCACGAATTCGGCTGGGCGGCGGACGACTGGGACCAACTGGCCGGCGGCACCCTGGCCGGCCATCTCCTGGAATGCGGCCCCCAGGCCACGGGCGGCAATTTCACCGATTGGCGGCTGGTGGTCGAGGACATCGACACCATTGGTTATCCGATCGGCGAGGTCGCCGCCGACGGCAGCTTCGATGTCGTCAAGCCGCAGGGAACCGGCGGCATCGTCAGCGTCGGCACCGTGTCCGAGCAGATGCTCTATGAAATCGGCGATCCGCAGGCTTACATCGTGCCGGACGTGGTCTGTGATTTCTCCGGCGTCAGGATCACCCAGGTCTCGGACGACCGCGTCAACGTCGCCGGCGCCCGCGGCTACCCGGCAACTGACACCTACAAGGTCAGCGCCACCTACGGCGACGGCTGGCGGGGCGGCACCCTGATGACCTTCTATGGCGTCGATGCCGACCAGAAAGCCGAAGGCTTCGCCAAAGGCGCCTTCAAGCGGGCGCGGACGGCGCTACGGGCCTCGAACCTGGGTGATTTCAGCGAAACCAGCGTCGAAGTCCTTGGCGCGGAAAGCCAGTTCGGCGAGTCACGCCGGATCGACGGCGCCCGGGAAGTGGTCCTGAAGTTCGCCGCCAAGCATCCGGAAGCGGCCGGCATCGGCACGCTGTTGAAGGAAGCCACCGGCATGGGCCTGGCAACGCCGCCTGGGTTGTCCGGTTTCGCCGGCGGCCGGGCCAAGCCTTCGCCGGTGATACGGCTGTTCTCCTTCCTGATCCCGAAGGACGAACTGCCCATTCAAATCGATTTCGGCGACCGGGAAATCGACTTCGAGGCGGCGGCCACCGAAACCTTCGACGCCGCCGCCATCCAGCGTCCGACCCCGCCGCCGGCACCCATCGGCGATGGCGAGATGGTCGAGGTGCCCCTGATCGACCTGGCCTGGGGCCGTAGCGGCGACAAGGGCAACAAGGCCAATGTCGGGATCATCGCCCGCAAGGCGGAATATCTGCCGCATATCTGGTCGGCCCTGAGCGAGGACGTGGTGGCCGGCCGTTTCGCCCACTTCCTGGAGGGCGGCGCCGAGCGCTACCTGATGCCCGGCCCGCACGCCATCAACTTCCTGATGCACGAGGTCTTGGGCGGCGGCGGCGTCGCCAGCCTGCGCAACGACGCCCAGGGCAAGGGCTACGCCCAGATCCTGCTCGACCAGCCCATTTCGATACCGAAGGCCATGGCGGAGAACCTGTAATGGGCGTTTTTGCCTCCAAGCTCAGCACCGGCACCGAGGCCTTCGCGACCAACCGCCAGGACATGCTGGCGCTGATGGACGACTACCACGAGATCAGGAGCCGGGCGGAGGCGCTGTCGGAAAGGCGCCGGCCCCGCTTCGAGGAACGCGGGCAGTTGACGCCGCGGGAGCGACTGCTGCGCCTGTTGGACCCCGGCATGCCCTTCCTCGAGCTCTACGGCCTGGCGAACTACATGGTCGACACGGACGACCGGGCGAAATCCGTACCCGGCGCCTCGTCTCTGGCCGGCGTCGGTTTCGTCAGCGGCATCCGCTGCCTGGTCTACGTCGACGACAGCGGCATCAATGCCGGTGCCTCGACCCAGAAGTCGGGCGAAAAGATCCGCGCCTGTTTGGACGTGGCCCTGAACTACAAGCTGCCGTTCGTGCATCTGGTGGAAAGCGCCGGCGCCAATCTGATGCAATACATGGTCGAAAGCTGGGCCCATGGCGGCGGCATCTTCTATCGCCTGGCCCTACTCAGCGCGGCCGGCATCCCCACCATCGCCGTGCTGCACGGCCCCTCAACCGCCGGCGGCGCCTACATGCCGGGGATGAGCGACTATGTGATCAGCGTCAAGGGACGCGGCCGGGCGTCCCTCGGTGGTGCCGCCCTGACCCGCGCCGCCACCGGCGAAATCTCGGACGAAGAGGAACTGGCCGGCACCGACATGCACGCCACCGTCTCCGGGCTGGTGGAATACACCGCCGAAGACGACGCCCATGGCCTGCTGATCGCCCGCGACCTGATCGCCAAACTGGATTGGAACAAGGGCTGTCCACGGCCCAACCGCAGGCCGTTCGAGGAACCGCGCTACGACCCCGACGAGATCGCCGGCCTGGTGCCCGTCGACTACCACCGGCCCTACGAGGTGCGGGAACTGGTCGCCCGTTTCGTCGACGGCTCGGACTTCGAGGATTTCAAGCCGCGCTACGGCGTCTCCACCGTTTGTCTGCAAGCCAGCATCTATGGCAACGCCTGCGGCGTCGTCGGCAACAACGGGCCGATCGACCCGGCCGGCGCCACCAAGGCCGGGCAGTTCTTCCAGCTTTGCGATCAGGCCGACATGCCGATCATCTTCCTCAACAACACCACCGGCTACATGGTCGGCAAGGAGTACGAACGCGGCGGCATGATCAAGCACGGCTCGAAGATGATCCAGGCCGTCTCCAACGTGCGGGTGCCGAAGGTCACGCTGTATATCGGCGCCTCGTTCGGGGCCGGCAACTACGGCATGGCGGGCTTCGGCTACGAACCGGACTTCCTGTTCACCTGGCCGAATGCGCTGACCGGCGTGATGGGCGGCGAACAGGCGGCGATCACCATGGATCAGGTGGCCCGCGGTTCCGCCGTGCGCCGTGGCGAGGAGGTCGACGAAGCCGCCTTGCAGGCGCAGAAGGAGCGGCTGATCAAGCATTTCGACGCGCAATCGGACGCCTTCTATACCTCCGGCCGTCTGCTCGACCAGGGGATGATCGATCCGCGCGATACCCGCCGGGTCCTCGGCTTCGCCCTGGAGACCATTTGGGAAGCCCGCAACCGGACGGTACGACCGAACAGTTTCGGCGTCGCCCGGCTGTAGCACAGGAGAGGCAAGAGCAATGACCACCCTACCCGAAACCGAAAATCTCATCCTGGAACGGGACGGCGGCTGGCTGACCATCTGGTTCAACCGGCCGGACAACCGCAACGCCCTGTCCAGGGAACTGACCACGGAATTGAAGGCCGTGCTGCATGCGGTGCGCGACGACCGCACCATCCGCGGCATCACCCTGCGCGGCAAGGGCGGCGTGTTCTGCGCCGGCGGCGATCTGAAGGGCTTCAAGTCCAACTATCAGGGCGGCAGCCAGACGGCGGACGACATTGCCGCCTCGTCCCGCCAGGGCGGCGAAATGTTCGACCTGATCAACGAGATGCCTCAGGTGGTGCTGATCCTGGTGGAAGGCGCGGCCATGGCCGGCGGTTTGGGCATGGTCTGCACCGCCGATATCGTCGCCGTGACCAAGGACGCCAAATTCGCCATGACCGAAACCGCGATTGGCCTGCCGCCGGCGCAGATCGCCCCCTTCGTGGCCCAGCGGCTGGGTCTGCGCATCGCCCGGCGGCTGATGATTACGGCATCGCGTTTTGACGGCGAGGAAGCCGGCCGCCTGGGCCTGGCCGATTACGTGGTCGACGATGCCGCCGGCCTGGACCGGATCCAGGCGGACACCCAGAAGGCGGTGTCGCGCTGCGCTCCCAACGCCAACGCCATCACCAAGGCGATCGTCCTGGCCACCCGCCATCTGGACCGGGACGGTCAGCTCGATTTTGCCGCCAAGGGTTTCGCCGAATGCATGCTGAGCGACGAGGGCCGCGAGGGCGTGGCCTCGTTCCTGGAGAAACGCCGGCCGGTCTGGGCCGAGCGGAAAAGCTGAGCGCCGATAGGAAACGCCCGTCCATGCGAACCTTCAACAGCATCCTGATCGCCAACCGCGGCGAAATCGCGGTGCGGGTGATCCGCACCGCCCAGGCGTTGGGCTACCGCGCCATCGCCGTATATTCCGAGGCCGATGCCCGGGCGCCTCACGTGAGGATGGCCGACGACGCGGTGCTGATCGGCCCGGCACCGGTGGCGGACTCCTATCTGGACATGGATCGCATTCTTCAGGCGGCCAGGGAAACCGGCGCCGAGGCGATCCATCCCGGCTATGGCTTCCTGGCGGAGAACGCCCAGTTCGCCCGTGCCTGCGCCGAGGCCGGCCTGGTCTTCATCGGCCCCGGCGCCGAGGCCATCGACCTGATGGGCAACAAGGCCGAGGCCAAGCGGCGGATGATCGAGGCCGACGTGCCCTGCGTCCCCGGCTACCAGGGCGAGGACCAGTCGGATGCGGCGATGGCGAAGGCGGCCGAGGGGATCGGCTATCCCCTGATGGTCAAGGCCGCCGCCGGCGGCGGCGGCCGCGGCATGCGGCTGGTGGCAAGCGCCGATGGTCTGGCCGATGCCCTGGCCACGGCGCGGTCCGAGGCCCTCAATGCCTTCGGCTCGGACGAATTGATCCTGGAGAAGGCCATTTCGCGGCCGCGCCACGTGGAACTGCAGGTGTTCGCCGACGGCCATGGCACCGTCATCCACCTGGGTGAACGCGATTGCTCGGTCCAGCGGCGCCACCAGAAGGTGGTCGAGGAAGCCCCCTGCCCGGTGATGAGCGAGGATTTGCGGGCGCGCATGGGCGCGGCCGCCGTCGAGGCGGCGCGCAGCATCGACTATCGCGGCGCCGGCACGGTCGAATTCCTGCTCGACGGCGACGGTGAATTTTATTTCCTCGAGATGAATACCCGCCTGCAGGTGGAACACCCGGTCACCGAGATGATCACCGGCCTGGACCTGGTCGCCCTGCAAATCCGGGTGGCCGAGGGCCGGCCCCTGGACCTGAGCCAGGAAGACGTCAGGCTGAACGGCCACGCCATCGAGGTCCGCCTGTATGCCGAGGATCCGGCCCAGGACTTCCTCCCCGTCACCGGCGGCATCGATCTGTGGCGGCCGGCCGGCGGCGACGGCGTGCGCATCGACGCCGGCATCGACACCGGCCTGGAGATTTCGCCTTTCTACGACCCGATGGTGGCCAAGGTCATCGCCTGGGGCGAAAGCCGCGAGACCGCCCGCCATCGCCTGATCAACGCCTTGAAGGAAACCGCCTTCTTCGGCTCGACCAGCAACCAGAGCTTCCTGATCGACGTCCTCCGCCGCGACACCTTCGCCAGGGGCGAGGCCACCACCGCCTTCATCGGCGAGGAATTCAGCGCCGACGACCTGGCCCCGACGACCCCGACGGTGCAACAGGCCGCCATGGCCGCCGTGGTGCAGTTTCAGGTCGAGCGCCAGCAGGCCTTCGAGAACAGCCTGAACGTCAGCCCGGCCCTGCTGGACTGGTCCAGCGGCGACCTCCTGGCCACCCATTACATCTACACCTTCGGCGACGGTGAGATGGACCTGAAGGTCACGTCCCATGGTGGCGACACCTATGTCGTGCGCCATGGCGATGACGAAGTCCACATCGAGCTGCTGGAACGCACCGGCCATACCGCCCGCCTGACCGTCGATGGCCGCCGCGGCCGTGTCGTCTATTCGGCGCCGAGGGCCGGGGTCCTTGAACTGCTGGTCGACGGGCAAAGCCTGTATTTCCGCAATCGCATCGCCTTCGCCGCCAGCGCCGAGGAAGCGGTCGGCGGCGGCCGCGTGGTGGCGCCGATGCACGGCGCCCTGCTGGAAGTCTTCGTCGAGCCGGGCGATCAGGTCGAAGTCGGCACCCGCCTGGCGGTGCTGGAAGCCATGAAGATGCAGCACGACATCCTGGCGGAAATCGACGGCACGGTGCAGGAAGTCCTGGCCGCGGCCGGCAATCAGGTCGCCGCCGACGACCTGCTGATCGAAATTGAGGCGGCCTAGCCCCCGCCATTGGGAGAGACGACCATGGATAGCCGGATCTGCGACATGCTGGGGATCGAGTTCCCCCTTGTCGCCTTCACCCATTGCCGCGACGTGGTCGCGGAAGTCAGCAAGGCCGGCGGCTTCGGTGTCCTGGGCGCGGCGACGATGACGCCCGAACAGTTGGAGATCGAACTCAGTTGGATCGACGAACATATCGACGGTCGGCCCTACGGCGTCGACCTGATCGTACCCAACAAATTCGTCGGCAAGGACCAGCAGCCGACGCCGGAGCAGGTGCTGGCGATGCTGCCCGATGAGCACACGCGGTTCGCCAGCGATATCCTGGCGGCCCACGGCGTCGAGACGGACGGTATCGACGAGACCATCCGCGCCAGCAGCATGGGCTTCGGCGAGAATCTCAGCCTGGCCGGCGCGACGGCGCATCTCGAAGTCGCCTTCTCGCACCCCATCAAGCTGATCGCCAACGCCCTGGGCGTGCCGCCGCAACCGATGCTGGAGATGGGCAAGCAGCACGGCGTTGTCGTCGCCGCCCTGGTCGGCGCCAAGTCGCACGCCATCAACCAGGTGCAGGCGGGCGTCGATGTCCTGGTTGTTGCCGGCACCGAGGCCGGCGGCCATTGCGGCGCCGTTTCGACCATGGTGCTGGTACCGGAAATCCACGAGGCCATCCAGGACCACGGCGACATCCCGATCCTGGCCGCCGGCGGCATCGTCACCGGCCGGCAGATGGCTGCCTGCATGGCCATGGGCGCCGCCGGCGTCTGGACCGGTTCGGTCTGGCTGACCACGACGGAAGCGGAGACCACCCCGGTGGTGAAGGAAAAGATGCTGGCCGCCTCATCCTCCGACACCGTGCGGTCCCGCAGCCGTACCGGCAAGCATTCGCGGCAGCTGCGCTCGCCCTGGACCGACGCCTGGGAACAACCCGAGGCGCCGGACCCCCTCGCCATGCCTTTGCAGTCCCTGATCAGCGAGCCGCCGCTCGCCAAGGTCGACAAGCTGGCCGAAGGCGGTCACCAGGGCGCCCAGGACCTGGCCACCTACTGGGTCGGTCAGGGTGTCGGCCTGATGAACACCAGTCAATCGGTGCGCAACGTGGTGTACGGTTTCAAGGAAGACTTCATCACCGCCTACGAACGCTTGGCGAAAGCCGTCGGCGCCTGAGCATTGACGGGAGAAAAACACCCATGGACAGCCGCATTTGCGAGATGCTTGGCATCGAGTTCCCGCTGCTCGCCTTCAGCCATTGCCGCGACGTGGTGGTGGAAGTCAGCAAGGCCGGCGGCTTCGGCGTGTTCGGTGCCGCCACCATCACACCGAAGCAACTTGAGATCGAGTTGAGCTGGATCGACGCGCATATCGACGGTAGGCCCTATGGCGTCGATCTGATCCTGCCCAATGCCTACGAAGGCAAGGGCGAACAGAAATCGCCCGAGCAGTTCCTGGCCATGCTGCCCAGGGAACATATCGAATTCACCAACTCGATCCTGGAGGCCCACGGCGTGCCCACCGACGACGTGGACGACGCGGCGCGGCGCGATGCCATGGGTTTTGCCGACAACCTGGGCATCGACGGCGCCCAGGGGCATCTGGACGTGGCCTTCTCCCATCCGATAAAGCTGATCGCCAACGCCCTGGGCGTGCCGCCCAAGCCGATGCTGGAGATGGGCAAGCGGAACGGCGTCGCCGTTGCCGCCCTGGTCGGGGCCAAATCCCACGCCATCAATCAGGTGCAGGCCGGGGTGGATGTCCTGGTGGTGGCGGGCGGCGAAGCCGGCGGCCACTGCGGCAGCGTCTCCACCATGGTGCTGGTGCCGGAAATCCACGAGGCGATCCAGGAGTTTGGCGACACCCCGATCCTGGCCGCCGGCGGCATCGTCACCGGCCGGCAGATGGCCGCCTGCATGGCCATGGGCGCTTCCGGCGCCTGGACCGGCTCGGTCTGGCTGACCACCGCGGAAGGCGAGACCAACCCGGTGGTGAAGGAAAAGATGCTGGCGGCAAGCTCGTCCGACACCGTGCGTTCGCGCAGCCGTACCGGCAAGTATACCCGGCAGTTGCGCTCGCCCTGGACCGATGCCTGGCAGCGGCCGGACGCACCGGACCCCTTACCCCTGCCGCTGCAGCGAATGATCGCCCACCCGGCCCTGATGAAGGTCGACAAATTGTCCCAGGCCGGCCACAAGGGGGCTCGGGAATTGGCCACCTATTATGTCGGCCAGGGCGTCGGCCTGATGAATGCCAGCCAGTCGGCGCGCGGCGTGGTCTATGATTTCAAGCAGGATTTCATCAACGCTTACGAACGGCTGGCGAAAGCCGTCGGCGCCGAGTAATCGACAAAGGAAAGAACCAGGACATGCTGCAACAAGCCCTCGACTTCCAGAACGAAAGCGACGCGTTATACGACCTGCTCAAGCCTCTCGGCGAAGAGGACTTCGAGCGCAAGACGCTGTTCAAGGACTGGACCATCAACGACATCCTGCAGCACCTGCACATCTTCAACTACGCCGCCTACCTTTCCCTCACCGACGAGGACGCGATCCTGAAATTCCTGGCCGATCTGAAGGCCGGTCGAGAGGTCGGCGAGACCCTGCTGACCTTTACCGACAAGCGGCTCAATGGCCTCAAGGGTCGGGCCCTGCTGGCGGAATGGCGTGACTACTACACCGGCATGGTCCCGGCCTTCCGCGACGCCGACCCGAAGAAACGCCTGAAATGGGCCGGGCCGGACATGAGCGTGCTGTCCAGCATCACCGCCCGGCTGATGGAAACCTGGTCGCATGCCCAGGCGATCTACGACCTGCTCGGCGTCGCGCGCCAGGAGCAGGACCACGTCAAGAACGTGGTGGTGATCGGCAACAACACTTTCGGCTGGACCTTCGTCAATCGCGGCGAGGAGGTGCCGGAAGACAAACCCTGTCTGAGACTCACCGCGCCGTCCGGCGAGGTCTGGGAATTCAACGAGCCGTCCGAGGACAATTGCATCGAGGGCTCGGCCGCCGAGTTCAGCCAGGTGGTGACGCAGACCCGCAACATCGCCGACACCGACCTGACGGTGGTCGGCGAAACGGCTACGAAATGGATGGCGGTGGCGCAATGCTTCGCCGGACCGCCCCAGGATCCGCCGGCGGCGGGCACGCGGCATATCCAGACCTGAGGCCGGTATCTTATCGGCGGGCCGGCAACAGAAATGGAGGACAAGCGATGATCACCAATAAAATCAGTCATTTCGGCATTCTGGTCCATGACGCCGACGCGGCGACCGAGCTGTGGACGGAATCGTTCGGTTTCAAGAAATTCGACGACCGCAGGATCGAGGTCGAAGGCATCCGCAGCGTCTTCATCTCGGTCGGCGGTACCTGGGACGAGATGGTCATCGAGATCATGGAACCGCTGGACAAGTCCGACATGAGCAATGCCCTCTCCAAGCGCCTGGCCTCGGTGGGCGAAGGCTTCTATCACGTCTGCCTGGAAGTGGATGACGTGGAAGGCAGCGGCAAGGAGCTGGAGGCCCGCGGCATGCGGGTGCTGATGCGCGATCCCACCGATCCCGGCGCCTCGCCGCGCTGGCTGGTCCATCCCAAGGACGCCAACGGCGTCATGGTCGAATCCGTCAAACGCTAAGCACAACCCAGCCCGAGGATACGGCAATGGATTTCCAGTTCAGTGACAAGGTCCGGGCCTATCAGGACCAGGTCACCCGCTTCATGGACGAGCATATCTATCCGCTCGAATCGGAATATTCCGCGCACATCGAAGGGGCAGGCGGCTGGACCACGCCGCCGATCATGGACGAATTGAAGGCCAAGGCCCGCGAGCAGGGCCTGTGGAACCTGTTCCTGCCGGACGAGGAACACGGCGCCGGCCTGAACAACCTGGAATACGCGCCGCTGGCTGAGATCATGGGCCGGGTTTATTGGGCCTCGGAGGCGTTCAACTGCAGCGCCCCCGACACCGGCAACATGGAGGTGCTGGCCCGTTACGGCAGCGACGAGCAGAAGGAGCAGTGGCTGACACCACTGCTGGAGGGCGAGATCCGCTCCTGCTTTTCGATGACCGAACCGGCGGTGGCTTCCTCCGATGCCACCAACATCGAATGCCGCATCGAACGCGACGGCGACGAATACGTCATCAACGGCCGCAAATGGTTCTCATCGGGTTTCATTAATGAACGCTGCAAGGTCGGCATCGTCATGGGCAAGAGCGACCCGGACAACGAGAACCGTTACGTGCAGCAATCGATGATCCTGGTGCCGAAGGGCACGCCGGGCATGACCCTGGTGCGCAACAACGCCACCTTCGGCTACCAGGGTATGCCCGGCGGGCACCCGGAACTCCTGTTCGACAACGTCCGCGTGCCGGCCGGCAACATGCTGCTGGGCGAGGGCCGCGGTTTCGAGATCGCCCAGGGCCGCCTGGGCCCCGGCCGCATCCACCATTGCATGCGCTTTGTCGGCGCCGCCCAGCGGGCCCTCGAGTTGATGTGCCGGCGGGCGGAAAGCCGTAGCGCCTTTGGCGTCAAGCTGTCCGAGCACGGCTCGTTGCGCGAGGACATCGCGAAATCGTTCTGTGACATCGAACAGGCCAGGCTGCTGACCCTGCGGGCCGCCGACAAGATGGACCGCGAGGGCAACAAGGAGGCCCGCGACCTGATCGGCGCCGCCAAGATCGTGGTGCCGGCGATGGCGGCCCGGGTGATCGACCGGGCCATCCAGGTGCACGGCGCCATGGGCTTCACCGAAGACACCTTCCTGGCGAAAGCCTATGTCGCCGCCCGCTACATCCGGGTCGGCGACGGCCCGGACCAGGTGCATATGTCGTCCCTGGCCCGGCAGCTCTTGCGCCGCTACGCCTGAGGCTCTGGCCATGACCGACAAGCTGTTCGACCTGTCCGGCCGGGTCGCCCTGATCACCGGCTCCAGCCAGGGCCTGGGCGAGGCCACGGCCCGGGTGCTGGCCGAGCACGGCGCGCACGTGATCATCTCCAGCCGCAAGCAGGACGCCTGCGAGGCCGTGGCCGCCGGCTTCCGCGACCGGGGGCTGAGCGCAGAAGGGTTCGCCTGCAACATCGGCCACCAGGAGGCGATCGACGGCATCTACGAGCACCTGGCGAACAGCCACGGCCGCCTGGACATCCTGGTCAACAACGCCGTGCTCAGCCCCTGGCGCACGATCGAGGATACCGACCGGCCGTTGCTGCTGAAGGCGCTGGAGACCAACGTCGCCGGCTATTGGTACATGTCCACCGGCGCCGTGAAGCTGATGAAGGCCCAGGGCAAGGGCAGCATCATCAACATCTCCTCCCTCGCCGCGATCCGGCCGACGATGATGCTGGCGCTGTATTCCACCTTCAAGACCGCCCTCGACGGCATGGCCAGGTCCTTTGCCCTGGAATTCGGCCCCTTCGGCATTCGGGCCAACAACATCCTGCCGGGCCTGTTCGACACCAGCCTGGCCGACGCCTTCACGCCGGAACAGAAGCGCGAGGCCGAGGCCAAGACGCCGCTACGCCGCCTGGGCGACCCGTCGGAGATCGGCCATGCCGTGCTGTTCCTGGCCTCGGACGCCTCGGCATACATAACCGGCACCTCGTTGGTGGTCGACGGCGGCCGGGTTCTCCTGAACTGAACCCACCATGGCCCAGGACCACGACTACGCTGCCCGTCAACTGCAGGCGGTGCTGGTGGATAGGGCGGTGGAGGTCTATGGCCCCGGCGCGACGGTGGACGACCTCGCCAAGCTGTCGGGCGGGGCCAGCCGGGAAACCTGGTCGTTCGACGTCACCACCGCCGGCGGCGCCCTGATGCCCCTGATCCTCAAGCGCGACCCGATGATCTATCAACCGGACGGTTCCTTCATCACCGAGCAGACCCGCCTTGGCGTCCAGCGCGCCACCGAAGGCCGGCTGATGGAGCTGGCCGGCGTCGCCGGGGTGCCGGTGCCCGAGGTGCCGTTCTACCTGCCGGCGGACGATCGCACCACCGCCGGCTTCGTCATGCAACGGCTGGAGGGCGAGGCTCTGGGCCGGCGCATCCTGCGGGAAGACGCCTATGCCGAGGCGCGGCCCAAACTGGCCTTTCAATGCGGCCACGCCGCCGCCCGGCTGCATGGCATCCCGCTGGCCGACCTGCCCAAGCTCAAGTCGATGAACGTGCCGGAGGAGTTCGACTATTACCACGACATGATGAACTCCTACGGCCACCCCTACCCCGGTTTCGACTACGGCTTTAGCTGGCTGCGCGAGCGGATGGAACTGGCCGGCGCCGGCCATACCCTGGTGCATGGCGATTTCCGCAACGGCAACATCCTGGTCGGCGTCGACGGTCTGCGCGGGGTGCTGGATTGGGAAAGCGCCCATTTGGGCAATCCGCTCAACGATCTCGGCTGGATCTGCGTCCGCTCCTGGCGCTACGGCTACCTTAGGAAGACGGTCGGCGGGTTCGGCGAGGTCGGCGAGTTGCAGGACGGCTACGAGGCCGGCGGCGGCGGCCAGGTCAGCACCGAGGCGATCCACTATTGGGAGGTCTTCGGCACCCTGCGCTGGGGCATCTTGTGTGTCATCATGGCTTTCAGCCACATCAACGGCCAGCATGGGCTGGAGAAAGCGGCGATCGGCCGCCGCACCGCCGAGACCGAATACGATCTGCTGCAGCTGATCGATTAGGGGAACGGGAGGTGACCGCGGGATCGACCACGAGGGCGGCGATCGGACCAAATTGCTGAAAGATCGACCCATAGACATGCTTCGAGACGGGCGCTCCGCGCCCTCCTCAGCATGAGGCTAACTAGTTGAAAATAAATACCCTTCCTTATCCTGAGGAGAGCCGCAGGCTCGTCTCGAAGGATGACTGGGACGAGTCATTCTTATTGCATCTCAGCTGCTAATCCACGCCGGCCACCGGCGGCACTTCGCCGGGGCGGGAGTCGATCGGTACCTCCTTGGCCAGGCCTGATCGCTCTTCGTACAGCGCGCCGGCGGCCAGCAGGGCCGCCTCGCCCCGGGGCGGGGCGACCAGTTGCAGGCCGACGGGCCGGCCGTACTGGTCGAAACCGCAGGGCAACGACAGCGCCGGCGAGGCGCTGAGCGTCACCGCCGCCGTCAGCAGCGAGGCGCCGAGATAATGTTCCAGCCTGACCCCGTCGATCGCCACCGGGTGGCGCAGATCGACGTCGAAGGCGGGGGTGTTGGCGCCCGGCGTCACCAGCAGATCGTAGGTTTCGAACAGTTCGGCGAAACGGCGGTACAGCGCCGCCCGGCCGCGCTCCCCCCGGGCCAGCTCGGAGGTGCTCTGTTGCAACCCCATTTCGGTGTTCCAGATGATATCCGCCTTGATCAGCTCGCGGTGGCTTTCGAGCTGTCGTTCGCGGTCGATCACGAACTGCTGCCCGCGCAGGGCCAGGAAGGTGGCCTCCAGGTCGTCGACGTCGATGCTGATCTCCTCGACCACGGCGCCGATATCCTCGAAATGGCGCATGGCGGCGCGGCAGATCTCCCGGGTTTCCCGGTCCACCGGCGAGCCGCCGATGGTCTCGGCGAAGGCCACCCGCCGTGGCGCTACCGGCCGGTCCACGGCATCGGCAAAAGATTGTTCCGGTGCCGGAAAGGTCATGGGATCGTGGGGGCAATAGCCGGCCATGGCATCCAGGAACAAGGCCACGTCACCGACCGTACGGGCCATCGGTCCCTGCACCGATAGCGGCGAGAACAGGGTCTCGACGGTGCCGCGGGTGACCCGTCCCGGCGACGGCCGCAGGCCGACCACCGAGCAATAGGTGGCCGGCCGCCGCAGACTGCCGCCATGGTCGCTGCCATGGGCCAGCCAGATCTCGCCGGCGGCCAGACCGGCCGAACCGCCCCCCGTCGAGCCGGCCGGCGTCAGGGCGGTGTTCCAGGGGTTGCGGGTCTTGCCGAACACTTCGTTGAAGGTAGAGCCGCCGGCGCCGAATTCCGGTGTGTTGGACTTGCCGATGACGATGCCGCCCTTGCGCTCGATACGGGCGACCAGGGGATGGGAGGCGTCGGGCACATGGTCCCGGAACAGCGGCGAGCCGTAGGTGGTGCGCACCCCGGCCACGTCCATCAGGTCCTTGATCGCCACCGGTAGACCGGCCAGCCAGCCGGGCTCGTCTTCGGCGTCGCGATCCTCGCCGTCCATCAGGCGCCGGGCATGGTCGCGCGCCCGCTCCAGGCACAGGGTCGGCAGGGCGTTGATTTCCGGCTCGACGGCGGCGATGCGCCCCTCCGCCGCCTCGATCAGGTCGAGGGGCGAAATCTCCCCTTTCGTCAGCCGCGCCACCGCCTCGCGGGCGCTCAGGCGGATCAGGTCGTCGCTCATTGTCGCCAACTCCGGAATCTTCGTGGCCGATTGCCCGCAGGCGCGGGGCCGATCAGCACACAACGCCGCCTTAATCGTCGCGGGGGGTCGGCGCGGCCGCCCAACCGCCGATGATTTGGCCGATCATGGCGTCGTCGAATTCCACGCCGGCGCCCTTGCCGGCGATCCGCCGCACGCCGGCCACCGCCTGGATGTCCTGACCTGGGACCAGCAGCGTCACTTCGCCGTCCGGCTCCAGTTGCAGATCCGTTTCGACCAGGGCACCGCCGTCGCTGATGTTCTTCAGACGGGACCGGCTGGTATCCTCGCCGGCCTGTACGACCACTTCGCGGTCGGTATCCTGGCGAACGCTCTTTCTCCGCTCTTCCGAGCCTGCTGGTTGGTCTGGCATTTTCCTGGGTCTACTCCTCGGGTTCGCGGACGTTCCGTTCCCGGATGGCGCATCAAATCGAGCCTGATGATAGCTGAAAATGTCGGAACAAGGCACCAGGAAGCACATGTTCCGGTGGTCTGGCCCAAAAATGGCGGCAATCCGTTAACGGTTTATTTACATGATGCCAATCTAATTGAACATAATCTTGTTATGCGCCGGAATGGAGGGAATCCGGACGTATGTTTGCCATCCACTCTCGCGCAAATTCTATCGTTGCGGCGGCCGCCGCCTGACCGGTCGTCGGCGGTCCGCCGTCTTTGCATGCTTGCGCGGGAGTTGGCTCGTTGCGTCTTTGAGTTCCTGTTCGTTTGGAGAAGTCTATGAGTTTGTTCGAGGACGTACCGATCCGCACCAATGCCAATGTCGCGGTAGATGAAGACGTAACCACTGAGGAACCCATCGTCGAGCCGCGGTTTTTCGCAGAATCGATCTATCCCCGCCCGATTGATATCCAGCTTCCCCGGCGCCCGCTGGTGCCCAGTTTCGACACTGGTATCGTCCCCTTCGGGACCTGCTTCGCCCAGGGCATCGCCGAGGACATGGGTGAACTGGGCCTGCGGGTCCACTGGCGCACCGAAATCTGCCATCACTTCAGCCCCGCCACCCTGGCCGATGCCCTCGAACGGGCGGTCGGCCTGGTCGCCCATGACCAGAGCGACCTGATCACCACGCCGTCCGGCATGATCTCGCCCTACGGCTACAAGTTCGGCCACGAATACGGCCAGGGGTCCGGCGCTCGCGATCGGGTGATTGCGCGGCTGGCCGAGATCGGCGCCGAACTGACCGAGGCCCTGCGGGACGCGCGTTTGATCATGCTGACCCTGGGCACGGCCCGGGTGGTGCGCCTGAAACTGAACCGGCGAGCCGCCGTGCAGATCAAGATGCTGCCCCGGGACTGGTGGTACACCGAGATGATGGACGTCGACGAGACCATCCACTGCCTGAACCGCATCCACGGCGCCCTGGCGCATTATTACGGCGGGCCGGCCGCCGTCCCGCCGATGGTCGTGACGGTATCGCCGCAGCGCTATCTGTTTACCTCCGACGACATCTCGACCGACCCCTTCGTCGACAATTCCCTGAACAAATCGATCCTGCGCCTGGCCGTCGACCGCTTCATCGCCGGCAATCCCGATCGTGACCTGGTCTATTTCCCGTCCTATGAAATCGTCCTGGACGAACTGCGCCTGTTCGAACCGATGCAGAGCCTCGGCGACCATGCCCATATCGGCAATCACACCCGCCCCTACGTGTTGCGCAAGTTCTTCCGGAACTTCGCGGCGCCGGCGGTGGTCGAGCAGCTGAACCTGATCGCCGACATCGAGAAGTTCGCCGACGAAATGAGCGCCACCATGCCGCTGGGTCTGCCGCCGACGGAGCCGCGCATCATCGCCCGGCTGGTCGATCTCCTAGACCGCGCCGAGGCCCTGGGCGCCGAACGCGGCGCCAAACTCTCGGGCATGATCGCACGCCTGACCGGGCTGATCGCCGGCACCCTGGATAGCGACAAGCGCCTGGATCTAATGCCGACCGACGATCTGTCGTATCTGATCTCCCTGCTCCAACATGCGAAATCGCTGCTGGAAGAGGATCAGGACGCGGGGCGCGTCGACCTGAGCTGAGCGCCGCCCCTCGCCCGTTCGACTCAGTTTGGCCGCGCGGCCACGATGTCGGTTACCCCGTGCAGATCGCTGACCGTGTAGTCGACCGGCACGCCGTCCGGTTCCACGCCGGTGCGGTTGAGCCAGATGGTCTTCATGCCGAAGGCATGGGCGCCCTGGGCATCCCACGGCGGCCCGGCGCAGTAGACCACGTCCTCGGCCGTCAGGCCGTTCTGTTCGAGCACCCAGCGATAGGCCCTGGGCGAGGGTTTGCAGCACTGCGCCTGCTGCATGGAACCCATGAAATCCGGCGTGAACCCGGCCATCTTCGACGCCATCATCTCCAGGTAGCGGGTTTCCACGTTGGAGAAGATCAGCACCCTGGTCAGCGCCTGCTGGTCGGTGAGGGCCGCCACCGTGTCCGGAAACGGCTCTACCGCGTCCCACAGATCGAGCATGAACTTCACATCCTCCGCCCTGCCGGGAATGCCGAAATAGCGGCACGTGTAGATCAGCGAGTCCTCGAGCGCCACGGTGAACTCGCGATAGCGGGCGAACGCCGTACGGTGGTTCTCGGCGATCAGCAGCCGATGCCAGAGATCCTTGAAGGCCGCGCCGTCGACGTCGCCGCCGTAGTGGCTGACGATCTCCCTCGAGGCCTGAACCCACAGTTTCGACCAATCGAACAGGGTGTTCTTGGAATCGTAGAAAATGGCCTTCGGCCATCCGTCGCCTTGGCTCACTGCCGCCTCCTATCCATCGGTTGGCCGCGATCCTTGCCGTCCGCCGCGTCCCTGTCGATCAGAGTAGCTCGACGCCGGCCCGGGCGCAGTCTTCGTCTTCCTGGCCGGTACCGCCGCCGACGCCGCAGGCGCCCTCGACCGCGCCGTCGCGGATGATTGGCACGGCCCCCTGACCCAGGAACATATGACCGCCTTCGGCCGCGACGATGCCGCGGAAGGTTGGGTGCTCGGCGCGTTCGGTCAGATCGCCGCTGGGCCGGCCGAAGGCCGCCGAGGCGATGGCCTTGCCCTGGCTGCCGTAGGCGCCGGCCCACATGGCCCCGTCCATGCGCTGAAAAACCAGCAAGCGGCCACCGCCGTCGCAGACCGCCACGTTGATCTTGATGCCAAGGTCCGCCGCCTTCGCCAGGGCGCCCTGGGCGACGCGGTTCGCTTCCGCCAGCGTCAATGCCATCGCAGTTGCTCCTTTTCCGGAATATTGTCCTTTAGGATACGTCCAGTTCGACCGGAACCACCGGGCCAGCTATCGGATCGTACGACAAAAGAGTGGCCGGAGACGCCCTAACGGAAATCGAAACCGAGCTCCCGCAACTGCCGGCGTAGGTCTTCGCGTTGTTGCGGGTGGAACTTTTTGTCGATGTCGTGGCTCCAGGAGTCCTCCGTGGTCGGTTTGCCGATGTCCCGGTAGTGGTCGGCCAGGGCCCGGTCGTAGTCGGCCAGGATGCGGGCCGGATCGCGGTTGTCGCGCAGCCTCCCGTAGCGTTCGTGATGGATCATCGTAGCGGTGTCCAGGCGCGGCTTTTGCACCGGCGCCTCGTCGGGCCAGCCGAGGCATAGGCCGAAGACGCAGTAGACCCGGGGCGGCAGGCCCAGGATGCGGGCGGTTGCCACCGCGTCGTTGCGCACGGCGCCGATCATCACCCCCTTCAGGCCGACCGAGTCGGCGGCCAGATAGGCCGACATGCCGACCAGGGCGGCATCGATCGAGGCGACCAGGCCGACCTCGAGGTTGTTGTCGTCGAGATCATGGCCATGGTTCGCCAGGACCCGGTCGATGCGGCTCAGATCGGCGCAGAACGCCAGGAACAGGGGCGTTTCCAGCACGTGCTTCTGGCCGCCGGTGACCGCCGACAATTGTTCCTTGGCGGCCCGGTCGCGGACGATGATGACGCTGTAGGATTGGATGTTCGACGAGGTCGGGGCGCGGAACGCCGCCCGGAGAACCTGTTCGATCAAGTCGTCGTCGACCGGCTTGTCCAGGTACTTCCGGACGCTGACCCGGTTGTTGAGCAAGGCGATGGTTTCGCTCGGCCCATCCGCGGCCTCGCGGCTGGTCTCGTCGATGGCGGCCATGTCGTTGTGCCCTCGTCGTTTCGGTTTCCTGGGTTGGCTGCTCGATAGCTCAGCCGGCGGCGAGAAGTTCGGCCACGGCGTCGCGCAGGGCGGCCTCGTCCTCCGCGTTCTGCTGCGGATTGCCGGCCCGGTGTCCCCAGATCGACGGCAGCGGGCGGAATTCGGCGTTCGGCATCTGCGCCGTTTCGGCTTCGCTGTCCTCCGGCGTGAAATACAGATCCGTCAGTGACGGCATGATCGTGGCCCGGGCACTGATCGAGCCCAGGGCCGCCGCCAGGTTGCCGTGGTGGATCTCGTTGTCGCTGATGTCCGAGACCATCTAGGTGTCCAGCATGGACAGCAGATCATCGCCGCTGCGACGCAGGAAATTGGCCTCCCACGAGCGCACCAGGTAGTCCTCCAACGAGGCGAAGCCGACCTTTTCGTACAGGCGCTCGCGGTAGAAGGCCTGCGACATCGCCCAACCGGCATAGATCCGGCCCATGGCCCGCAGGCCGCGCACCGGCCGTTCGGCGAAATGGCCGTCGCGCCAGGCCGGATCGGCGGTCAGGGCCGCCCGCACCCCCTCCAGGAACACCTTGTTGTGGATCGAGGTGCGGGCCGAGCCGCAGATGGCGCAGATCCGCGCCACCTGGTCGGGGAAGATGGCGCCCCAATGCAGGGCCTGCTGCGCGCCCATCGACCAGCCGTAGACCAGGGCCAACCGTTCGACCCCGAACAGCTCGGTCAGCAGGCGGCGCTGGGCGTGGACGTTGTCCCAATGGGTGAACAGGGGCCGGCGGCCCAGGCCGTAGGGTTCCGCTAGATTGCTGGGCGAGGACGACAGGCCGTTGCCGAACATGTTGGGGATGACGACGAACCACTGGCTCGAATCCAGCACCCGCCCCGGACCGATCAGCCAATCGATGTCGGTGTGATGGGCGCCGTACGAGGTCGGGTAGAGGATGACGTTGGACTTGTCCGCCGCCAGGCTGCCATAGGTTTGGTAGGCCAGGTGGGCGGTCGGCAGGGTCAGGCCGCGCTGCAGGCGCAATTCGCCCAGATCGAAGATCTCGTGTTCGGACATCCCACTACCCCCGTTGGCCGCCGGCGCCGTCGACGGCCGGTCAAAGGGTTGTAGCGGCTTAGCGGGCCCGGGTCGACGGCGTGCTCAAGGACTGTTGCCGCAGCTGTCGCATCTGGTGAACCAATCCGGCGGTCGTTCGACGGTGGTTTCGCAACCCGCCAGGGTGAGGAAGGCCAACGCCAACACCACCGAGGCCACGCGCAACTTGCTCATCTGATCTGGCTCCATCGGAATCACTCGCCCCCCTGCCGGAAGATGTGTGGCTGGCCATGGGTGCCGTCAAATCAACAGTTCGCGGATCGTGATCACGGTTTTGCGTGCAGCGCCTCGATGACCGGGCAATCGGGCACCTGGCCGGTGCCGCAGGCCGCCACCATATCGGCCAGGGTGCCTTCCAGCTTGCGCAGATCGGCTATTTTCCGGCGCACGTCGACCAGCCGTTCCTCGGTGATCGCCTTGACCGCGGTGCAGCTGTTCTCGCCACCATCGACCAGATCCAGCAGGGCGCGGATCTCGTCGATGGCGAAGCCCAGTTGCCGGCAGCGCAGGATGAAGGACAACCGTTCGACCTCGCCTTTGCGGTAGAGCCGGTGGCCGCCGGCGGTGCGCGCCGGCTTCGGCAACAGGGCGATCTTTTCGTAATAGCGGATGGTTTCGATCGGGCAGCCGGTGCGCCGCGAGACGGCACCGATGGCCACGACCCTGCTGGCGTCCGCCATGGCAAATTCCCCTTGAATCTGTAGTCGCTACAGATTGTACCATGGCCGGATGACCAACGGCACGCTGCTCAAGATCGGGGTGGTCGGCACGGTGATCGCCGCCGTCTGCTGCTTCACCCCCGTTCTGGTGATTCTGTTCGGCGCCATCGGCCTGTCGGCGGCCGTCGGCGTCCTCGATTACGTGCTGCTGCCGCTGCTCCTGATCTTCCTGGCAACGACGGTCTATGCCCTATGGAAACGCCGCGGCAGCAAATCATCCTGACCTCGACGCTGACCTGTCCGTCCTGCGGATATGTCGCGTGCGAGACCATGCCGACCGACGCCTGCCAATGGTTCTACGACTGCCGGGGCTGCGGCGAGCTGCTCAGGCCGAAGCCCGGCGACTGCTGCGTCTTCTGCTCCTACGGCGACGTGCCCTGCCCGCCGATCCAGCAGGGCGCGGATTGCGGCTAGCCCGGGCGCCGATTGAGAACACCGCGATTGCTGCCTGGTTCCGGAATGGACGATACTGTCCGCCGACGTCACCGCATGTCGGCGAAACAGCCCCAACGCGAGAGTTCCATGACCGCCAGCTCCGATACCGCTTCCGTCGGCGACGATCCGCGCCGTTATGCCTTCACGGTTTGGAACTACCGGCAGGGCGAGATCATCGCGGCGATGATCTACCTGGGCGACCAACTGGGGCTCTACAAGGCCATGGCCGGGGCCGGCCCGTTGCGCGCCGGCGAGTTGGCGGGCCGGGCCGGCCTGCACGAACGCTGGGTGTTGGAATGGTTGCGATTGCAGGCGGCGGCGAAGTTGGTCGACTATCGCGGCGACGATCGCTTCGAACTGCCTAACGCGGCCATCGATCTGTTGGTCGACGCCGAGCAAAAGTCCTACGCGGCGGGCGAATTCGCCGGGCCCGGCATGGCCGACACCCTGGACCGCCTGTTCGAGAATTTCCGCACCGGCCTGGGCAACAGCTACGAGGAAGGCGGTCCCGAAGGCGCCCATCGCGGCGAATGCCGCCATTGGCAGGCCGCCCGCAACGACCTGATCCCGAAGATGATCCCGGCGCTGGCGGGCGTGGAGGACAAGCTGAAGGCCGGCGCGCTGGTTGGCGATGTCGGCTGCGGCGATGGCGCGGCGGTCCTGGCCATGGCGGACACCTATGCGCAGCCGTCCCGGCGCCGCCAACCGTGTCCTCGCCCTCTTGAGCAAGATGTTCAATTTGGCCGAGAAGTGGGGCCTTCGGCCAGACGGCTCCAACCCATGTCGCCATATCGAACGGTATCCGGAACGCAAGATGGAGCGGTTTTTGTCGGCAGAGGAATTGGCGCGCTTGGGAACCGTTCTCTCCGAAGCGGAACGCACGGCCACGGAACTTCCCGGCGTCATTGCCGCCATTCGGCTCCTGATCTTCACCGGCGCTCGCCTGGGGGAAATCCTAGGTCTGCAATGGCGCGACGTGGATTTCGAGCGGGCCTGCCTACGTCTGTCGGAGAGCAAGACGGGCGCCAAGGTCATCCACCTGAACGCCCCCGCCCTGGAGGTCCTGAACGGGTTGGAGCGCAAGGAGGACAACCCCTGGGTCATCGTGGGACGTGACCCGAAAAAGCCGCTCGTCAATCTTCGCAAGCCTTGGCACCGCATGCGCAAGGCCGCCAGTCTGGAAGACGTTCGCCTTCACGACCTACGGCACAGTTTCGCCAGTATCGCCGCCGCGAGAGACGGCGTCTGCACCGGAGGAGAATGACCAACAGCCCGATTACACACCGCCCTATCTAGCGTTCATGCTCCGGGCCGCGCGGGAAATGGGCCTGGAACGCGGCGCACGTATTCCGAAGGACAAGATCGAGCATTGGCTACGAATCAATTGGCCTGACGAGTTTGGTAGCCAGAGCAAAAGAAAGATCGAAAGCATGGCTACCTTTCTCCGCCTTCCGGAAGATGAAAGGGGCGGGTATTTCAAGAGCGACCGGCACAAGTACACACTACACGACAGTATTGCTGAGAGGCCGGTAATTTGCTGGAGTGGGCCGATTCTATTTTCGCAAATGGAGTCGC